>CAZDQD010000016.1:0-34533 GCA_964507425.1 uncultured Vicinamibacteraceae bacterium | reverse complement strand
AAGCATTCTGCAACTTGATGATGCGTATGTGATGTTCTTTGATTTTACGTCGACCTATACCTTTCATTCGGATTCAGAAGGTATTCGCGTGACGGAGCCAGGGCGGTACAACGTAGCCGTTGAGGCGTATGCCTATCAAGGAACTTCGCCGGTCAATCTGATGGTCTACCAGGGAAAAAAGGCCGGGGTCGTCGCATCGCTGGATAACCTCATCGGGTCATTTGATTTCGAGGGAGACACCCCACGCACGGTGGAGATGAGTGCGTATTTGAGACCAGGCGAACTTATCGGGATGAGCGTCGCGGACTTAGATGTGCCAGGCTTTGATCCGTCGGACACTGCCTCAGGAAAATCTGCCAACCAATCGATTCTTGCCGGACGTGACCCGGCCGACGGGTACATCGATGTGATCAAAGACTTTCCCGGTGAAGGGGTCGCGATTAAGTCTTTGACGATTGAAGGGCCATTGCACGAGATGTGGCCGCCGGCGAGTACCCGAACGTTGCTGACCGGCATGACCTTTGATGATGCGGGTCATGTTCAACTGACGAAGGCCCCGTATGAGCATGTGGTGGATGTGGTCGGGACGTTTGCGACACGCGCCTTCCGGCGTCCGCTGGAGCCGAGTGAACTTGAGGCGTATGCGAGTCTGGCGCAGCCGTTGCTGGCCGAAGGACGTCCGTTTCTCGACGCGCTGCGCGTGTCGTTGCGCGCGGTGTTGAGTGCGCCGCCGTTTCTCTATCACGGGGGTAAGCCTGGTGCGTTGGATGACCACGCGCTGGCGACGCGGTTAGCGTATTTCCTCTGGCGGAGTATGCCGGACGACGATTTATTGGCGGTGGCGGCCGACGGGACACTAACGGACCAGGCGGTGCTGACGGCGCAGGTGGATCGGATGCTGGATGATCCGAAGAACGCGCGCTTCATCAAAGACTTTGCGGGCAGGCGTTTCGGTTGTATGAGTTGAAGGCGACGGCTCCGGATTCGGGACTCTATCCGGAGGATGACGATCGACTCGGCCAGGCGATGGCGGAGGAGACGGAACTGTTTCTGACCGCGGTGGTGGCCGAGGACCTCGGGATTGACCATCTCGTGACGGCGGACTTTACGTTTTTGAATCGCCGGTTGGCGGAACACTACGGGGTGGCGGATGTGACGGGGCAAGAGATGCGCCGAGTCGCGCTGCCGATGGACAGTCCGCGCGGGGGCTTGCTGACGCACGCGAGTGTGTTGAAGGTGACGGCGAATGGGACGACAACGTCGCCCATCCCGCGAGGGAATTTTGTGTTGTCGAATTTACTGGGGCGTCCGGCGCCGCCACCGCCGCCGGGAGTGGCGGGCTTGGAACCGGATACGCGTGGCACGACGACCATTCGTGAACAGCTGGATGCGCATCGGAACAACGCAGTGTGTGCGAGCTGTCATCGGACGATTGATCCGCCGGGGTTTGCCCTGGAATCGTTTGACCCGATAGGCGGGTTCCGAGAGCAGTATCGGGTGTCTGGTGGAGACACGGATGTAGGTGAATTCACAGTGCCACTAGCCTATACCGACGGTCCCGCGGTGGATACGAGCGGGATGACGCCGACCGGGAAAGCGTTTGCGGATATTACGGAGTATAAGACGTTGCTGCTTGACGAGGAGCTGGATGCGATGGCCCGGCACCTGACGTCGCAGTTGTTAGTGTATGGGACGGGCGCGGAGGTCGGGTTTGCCGACCGCGACACGGTGTTGTCGATTAACGCGTCCGTGAGTAACCGGGGGTATCCGCTGCGCAGTGTGATTCATGAGGTCATCCAGAGTGACCTCTTCAGGAGCCGCTAATCATGATCAATCCAATCAACCGTCGAACATTTTTACGGGCGTCTGGTGTGGCGATGGCGCTTCCACTCCTGGAATCCATGTCTCCGGCCTTAGCGCGAGCCACCTCCACGGCGCCACGGCGCATGGTCAATATCTGCAACACGCTCGGGCTCTATTCTGAGTCTTGGTTTCCAAAGACTGCCGGGATGGGCTACGAGGCGACCGAGTATCTGTCACTCATCGACCAGCATCGTTCGCAGTACACCCTGTTTTCTGGGTATGAACATGAAGAGCAGAGTGGGCGGCAACCCCATAACTCTGAGATTACGTGGTTGACAGCTGCTCGACGTCCTGGTCTCGACGGATTTCGGAACACTATCTCCCTCGACCAGGTTGCGGCGAATCACTTGGGGTATACGACGCGTTATCCCTCCATTGTGCTTGGGACGGCGTCACCGCAAAGTCAGTCGTACACGCGGAGTGGGGCGATGGTTCCGGCGGAAACGAGTCCTGGTAAGTTGTTTGAGCAGTTGTTTCTCCAGGGAACGCCGGAGGAGGTTCAGCGACAGGCCCAAAGCCTCAATGATGGCGGGAGCATTCTGGATCGACTTAAGTCAGAAACGACAGCGTTACGCGGCCGTGTGAGTGCATCTGACCAACAAAAGCTCGATGCGTACTTTGATGCGGTGCGGACCGCCGAGCAGGAGCTTGGTGAAGTCAAGGCCTGGCAGCAGCGGACGAAACCGACGGTTGATGTAGCTCGGCCTGATGATGTTGACGACGTCGCTGATCTTATTGGTCGGATCAAGGCGATGTTTTACATGATTCCGTTGATTCTCGAGACCGATTCGTCTCGTGTAGTGAGTGTGATGATTCAAGACCATTCGGCGATTCCACAGGTGCAAGGGGTCTCGGTCGACCATCACAATCTGTCGCATCATGGCCAGGATGACGCGAAGATTAACCAGCTCAAACTTGTCGAAACGCAAATTGTCGAGGCGTTTGGTGGGCTACTGACTGAGCTTGCAGCGCGCAACGACAGTGATGGCAATTTGTTGGATTCAACAACGGTGCTCTTTGGCAGTAACTTGGGGAACGCGAATGCGCACACGTCGCATGATTTACCCATTCTTCTAGCTGGTGGTGGCTATCAGCACGGTGGGCACATTGTGCATGAGGGCGAAGAAAACGTACCACTCTGTGATTTGTTTGTGACCTTGTTACAGACGATGGGTGTCGAAACCGATGCGTTCGGACAGAGCACCGGCACCCTCACATGGTCGTAGGGTGACGTCAATAAAGTCGATCGATGTGGTTAGGTTCGTCGCGCCGAGGTCGAGTTTGCGGGTCGCGGTACGGTGTCGTCGACCAACACGTCGCTGAGCGACCGGGGCTATGTGACCTCTTTAGGAGCCGATAACAATATGTTCGCTACTCGCCTGTTCGTGTTTGTAGGTGTTCTTGTAGGACTGGCCTCGTTTCCGAATGCCGGAGTGGCGCAGGAGACCGCGCGTACATCATGGGGAGCCCCGGACCTACAAGGGCTGTTTGACTATGCGACCATTACACCGATGGTACGGCCGGACGAGTACGGCGACCGCGCGTTCTTAACGGCAGAAGAGGCTGTGGCGCTCGAGCAGGGAGCGATTGATCGCGACCGTTTCATGGTGTCTCAACCGGTTTCACGCGCCGAAGCAGGTAATGCGGCGGGGGCCAATGGACATGCGTGGCAGTGGGGTCTTGACTTCGGGACACAGGTGGTTGAGGACCTGCGGACGTCGAGGATCATCGACCCGCCGAATGGCCGCTTTCCAGAGTTAACAGATGACGCCAAAGCGCGTCGGGAACATCTCGGTGTGTGGGGTGCTGATCTTCCAGCCGCCGACCATTACGACCTGGGACAAGGCGACCGGTGCCTGGCCCTGCACGGGCTCCCGCTGGCGCCGCTACCGTACAACAATCTGGTGCAATTGATGCAGACGCCCGATCATTTTGTGATCTACGCGGAAGCCTTTCGGACGTGGCGCATTGTGCCGATTACCGAACGCGCCCATGGGTCCATTCCGCAACGGCTTGGTGACGGGCGGGCGCATTGGGAAGGCGAGACCTTGGTTGTGGAGACGACACAGATCTCCCATCGGTTGCAGCAGGGTGGCATGTCCATCCCGCGGACGATTACTGAGCGGTTTACCCGGGAGAACGACGGGGTGGTGCGCTACGAGTACACCGTAGATGCACCCGAGCACTGGACGGCGCCCTGGACGGCGTCGTTTTCCCTGCGGACGACCGAGGGTCCGTTATTTGAAGTCGCCTGTCACGAGGGGAACTACGCCATCGTGAATATCTTGAGTGGACTACGCACCTTTGACGGGACGCCACGAGAACCGACGGCTGAACCCGGTACGATCTGTTGGGACTGCGAAGAAGCGATTAGTAGTCGTCCATAGCTATTACACATTTCACAATCGATTCAGGTTAGATGATCTGACCTCGATAAGGAGCTGATCACGATGACCACCGTTCGTCGCGAACACTTGGCGGTGAGATTCTATGAGTCACGTCAATTTAGTCGAGCTTAGGATTAATGTGGTACCCAGTGCTTTTATGGAATCTTTAGACGATCAGCCCGCTGCAGCGTAGAATAACGGTGAACAGTAGGGGCGTCCCAGCGCTCATTTTGGGAGGCGTGTCCGGAGGGGGCAATTATGTGTGACGAGAGAACAACAAACGATGCGAAGCAACACGTTGGTCGTTCGGGATCATTGACGCGGCGTCAATTTGGCACGGTCTCTATGGGTGCAGGCTTGGCCATGCTACTGCCGCGAGCTGCGAATGCCCAGGCCGTGACGGAATCCGAACTCGACGTCACAACCCCCGATGGTGTGTCGGATAGTTATTTTGTGCATCCTGCGAGTGGGTCCCATCCAGGTGTTTTGATCTGGCCCGATGCATTCGGCTTGCGCCCCGCGAAGCGACAGATGGCTCGGCGGCTTGCTGAGTCTGGCTACTCGGTGCTGGTGGTCAATCAGTACTACCGCTCGCAGCGGGCGCCGATCGTGAACACGACAAATTTTGCGGACGTGAGCGATACGCTCAGGCCGCTCATGGGAACATTGAATGCAGATACGCAAGTTGCGGATGCGCAGGCTTTTATCAGTTTCCTCGACAGTCAGCAGTCCGTGGATAGCAGCCGGAAGATGGGAACGATGGGCTATTGCATGGGTGGCCCATTCACGATGCGTACGGCGGCAGCACTTCCCGACCGCGTCGGCGCGGCGGCATCGTTTCATGGCGGTGGGCTCGTTACGGATCAACCCGACAGTCCACATCTTTTGGTGCCTAAGATGACGGCCCATTACCTGTTTGCGATTGCGGCGAACGACGACGAGAATCAGCCTGAGGCGAAAGATGTGTTGCGCGACGCGTTTACGCAAGCTGGATTGCCGGCGGAGATTGAGGTTTACGACGGTGCACTACACGGGTGGTGTCCACCGGATTCGCAAGTCTATGACGAGCCGAAGGCGGAACGGGCATGGAGCCGGTTGTTGGCCTTGTTTGATCGTGCGTTAGCGTAGTGTTGGAGCCGACGGTCAGTTGCATCCGGTTTAAAGATTGGACAGAGGCTGGCGTCAGAAGGTGTCTTGGATGTCTTGAGGGAGAGTGCGATGCACACCAGACTGTTTGTTTGTTTGGCTGTAGTTTCCGTGATGATACCCGTTGCCGCGACCGGTCAGTCACTGGCAGGTAGCGATCCTCATCCTGAGGTTCATCTCTACGATGTCACGGATTTCGATATTGATCCTGCGGATGTAACGTTCGCAAAAGACATTGCGCCGATCTTGCAACGCAGCTGCCAAAATTGTCATCGGCCTGATGGTGGCGCCCCAATGTCTCTTGTGACATACGAAGAAGCGAGACCGTGGGCTCGGTCAATCAAATATCGGACTTCCATTCGGGACCGAATGGGTGCGATGCCACCATTTTTTGTTGAAAAGGATATTGGTATTCTTGAATTCAAGAACGACACCTCTCTGAGTGACGTCGAACTGGCAAAAATACAGGCGTGGGCTGACAACGGCGCACCGTTGGGGAATCCGGCCGACATGCCGCCGCCGCGTGAATTTGCGCAGGCGGGAGTCTGGACAATCGGTGAGCCGGATCTTGTCCTGCGGTCTCGGCAGATGACGATTCCTGCTGTTGGCCCCGACCGATGGGGTGATATTGGTCTCGTTCCGACCGGACTCACAGAGGACCGTTACGTCAAGGCTGTTGAAGTTCGTGAGATAAACGACATTCCGCCGTCCGCGGGTAGTGACACGGTTGGAGGGCGATACATCTTTCACCACATGACGTATTCCAGTGGCGTTTTGAACGAGGACGAGACCGAGATTGTTGAGGAGACTCGTGTCCGCTGGCCGATTCATGAAGTTGGGCGGAATGCCGACATTTTTCCAGAGAAGTTCGGGACATTGTTACAGGCGAATTCCGCGCTTCATCTTGGTGCGAGCCATCTGCATTCGAATGGTATTGCTGAAACGACGGGGCATCTAGAATTTGGCTTCATCTTTCATCCGAAAGACTACACACCGGAATATGGCAACCGAGCGGCAGTGCGGCTCGGCAATGGTGGTGATATTGATGTCCCGGGTGGCGCGGCCGATCAGGAATTTCATTCATTTGAGGTCTTAGAACAGCACACGAAAATTGTGGCGTTTGAGCCTCATCTTCACGCACCTGGGACCAGGATGTGCCTTGAGGCCATTTGGGGTGCAAACCACTTCACGCTGAACTGTGTTGGTTATGACCATAGCTGGGTGAAGCAGTACGTGTACGAAGATGATGCCGCGCCCCTGTTGCCGAAGGGCACCATCTTGCACATCGTCGGTTTTCTGGATACGACGGCGGCCAATCGGAATCTCGCGGACAATAGAAACTGGGCTGGCGGGGGACGCCGTTCTGTCGCGAACATGTTTATTGACCTCGGGTATGCGGTGGAACTTACGGAAGAGCAGTTCCAGGCCGAGATGAGTGAACGCCGGGCCAAGATGAAAAGCCGCAACGATTATGACGTAGGCTGTCCGCTCTGTTGGGCTCCCATACCAACGGAAGAGACAGCCATTGAGGCGGGTGGCGACGGACCATGATGGGCTGCCGGACCTGCCTTTCGAGACGGGGAAGTTGGTTGTGTCTGTTGTTCGTGTCGATAGTTGCTGTCTCGTTCCTTGGGGTGGCTGATGCCCAAACCCGTTTTATGTACTTGCGGGGCCAGAGTGTCCATCCTGCCTTTGAAGGGTGGTGGCCAAATCCAGACGGGTCGTTCACCTTGTGGTTCGGCTATATGAATTCGAATTGGCAAGAAGAGTTTGATGTTGCCGTCGGCCCGGACAACTATTTTGCGGTGAGCGAGCCAGGCGACCTCGATGATCTTGAACATGATGTCCTGGTCGAGTCTGATTTGGACCGGGGTCAGCCTACGCATTTTTACCCGAGACGTAACCCGTTCTTGTTTACGATTGACCTGCCGGCAGATTTTGGTGAGAAGGAATTGGTCTGGACGTTGACTACGCACGGACGCAAGAACCGCGTGTTTGCATCGCTTCGGCCAGACTATCGGATGGACACGCAGGTCATGTCCACGGAAGTGGGTGGGGCTTTTGGCAGTCTCGATGACCGGTTGCGAGACAATCAACCTCCAACTTTGTCAGTGGAAGGTGACAAGGCTCGCGCTGTTCAGGTAGGTGAGGCCGTCACGCTCGTGGCCTACGCAGATGACCCCGACAACTTTCCGCCGCGATCGGACCGTGGCCGACCGCCGGAGAATCTCGAGCAGCTTTACAGCACACGTGGGGTTGGGTCTGTTGTTGTGTCCGGTGCGCCGGGCTTACGGATGTCGTGGACGGTGTACCGTGGAGCGGCAGAGTCTGTGACGTTTAGCCCGGAGCAGCTGAAGGCGTGGATGGATACGCGCGTTTGGGGAAATTCCCCGTGGTCACCACCGTACGTCCTTCCGGAACCGCCGCAGGACAACAAATGGGTCACGGATGTGACCTTCCGAAAGCCGGGGCGTTACGTACTTCGGGCGGTGGCGAGTGACGGGTCGCATTTCAGTTACGAAAATGTCGAGGTTGACGTTGCGCCTTGATAGCACCTAACGGCGTCACGAGGCGTGTGAATTTCCACTTCTCAGTTTCAAAAGCTTCTAGGAGACGGGTTCGAGCCTGAGTACAGCTCCATCTCGCATATCCGTGGTCAGATATAAGAACCCGTCTGGACCCTGCTTAACGTCGCGAATCCGCTGACGGAGTTCGGGAAGCAAGACTTCCCGTCGGCTCTCCAGTCCCTGTTCGTTGAAGACGATGCGGGACAGTTGCATACCGACGAGTCCGCCTGCGAACAGGCTGCCTTTCCACTGCGGGAACTGGTCGCCTGTGTAGAAGGCCATACCCGAGATAGCGATGGACGGCTTGTAGTAGGTGAACGGTTCTTCCATGCCAGCTGCGGCAGTTGGCGGCTGCTGTCGGGGTGGGAGCAAGCCTGATCGCGAGCCATCCGCGTCGCTTGAATACGCTCGTCCGTACGTGACGACGGGCCAGCCATAGTTCAAGCCAGGGCGGATGATGTTGACCTCGTCTCCACCCTGCGGACCGTTTTCCGTTTCCCAGAGTTCACCCGTCTGGGGGTGAAACGCCATGCCAATGGCGTTTCGGATGCCGAGTGCAAAGATTTCTGGCTGGTAGTTAGGTCGACCGACAAAGGGATTGTCCTGTGGAACCGTGCCATCTTCATTGATCCGAAGAATTTTTCCGCCGTGCTGCTCAGGGGCTTGCGCCCACATGGATTCGCCTGACCGCGTGACAATAGGCGCACCAATTGTGAAATACAGCGTTCCGTCCGGCCCGAAGATGAGACGGATCGACGAAGGTCCGTCCGTCCAGGAAACCGACTCGAAAATTTCCTCCACCTCAACCAATTCATAGCCGTCCAATCGTGCGCGAACGATTGTTGCAGTCTGAAGCTCTTCGTCTCCAGGTTTTGGTTTCCAGTAAGCCACATAGACCAACTGATTTGCTGAGAAATCAGGATGAGCCGTAATGTCGATACCAGCTGTATCCCGTCGCTGACTCGTTGTTACGGGCGGAAGGCCTCGAATTGGTGTTGGGTCGAGAACACCGTTTCGAATCAGGCGCAGCGTTGTTTGGTTTTGCTCGGTCACCAGCATGTCGCCGTTTGGTAGAAACGTAAGCGCCCACGGATACACGAGACCTTTGATGGGGACAACACGGAACTGTCCGGTGGCGCTGCTTAAAATTTGTGGTGTATCGGGCAGCGAGACCACGGCAGGACCAGGTTGTTGAGCCAGACCCGTGGGATATCCAAATCCGACGGCGAACGTTACGAGAGTAACTGCCGAAATCTTGAGTAAAGTGCGCGGCGACATGTGGGTTCTCCCGTCAGGATGTGTTTGCACTGCATGCACCCGGTCGACATAACGTGTGCGTAGACCCCAATCCTACCGCTGGTAGGCGTGGGGTTCAACGTGCGCTGACGTAACAGGCTACTACAGCGTATGATTACGATATGGCCAAGGTTCAGATTTTCCACAATAAGTATTGAAACTCATCGGTCAATGCCGTGCGCATTGCTGAGGAATTAGGCGTCGAGTTCGAAGAGGTGAACTACATCCAATCGCCCCCAGATGCTGACACATTACGGTCAATTATTGCGAAGCTCGAAGACCCGCCCACGGCGCTGGTGCGTCGTGACTCAAAGTTCAAGAAGCTGGAGCTTGACGACTCTGATGTGGCAACTGAGGACCAGATCATTGATATTCTGGTCAAGCACAAGCAGTTGCTGCAACGACCGCTTATTGTGACCAAGAAGACCGCTATTATCGGTCGACCCAAGGATCGCGTGCGTACGCTATTGAGTTAGACGGCGCGATTTTCACTGTTTTTTATGATGGGAATATTTTTGCGATGCAGAGTAACAGGGTCCGGACAGCCATGGATACCTTCCTTCTTGTTTTGGCGTTGACGCTGTTGATTGCCGGTTTTCCGTCTGCTCTATTTGGCGTGTTTCTCACGATTAGTGAGCAAGACGGGATAGAAGGGGGCGCCGCCTTTTGGTTTAGCTTTGGGGGTCTTCTCTCCGTGTTGTTCGCATTCGGCGTTAGAGCATTCTTGCGAAAACGAGATGGTTGGGTCTAAGGATTAGTGACGCAGCCGCCTACTTGTGTGTCGGACGTGCCGGAGAGTAGAGCAAAGAGGTCCCGAGCCTGAGAGACACGTTGGATGCTTCCTGTAGACCATTGCTGCTCGATTAAGTAGTTGTGTTGTTCTCGAAGTAGTCTATTTTGTCGAGTGGCATAACGACGCTCGATAGAACATTAAGAACATGAGCGTTAATTCGTTTGTAGTAGCGAGTCCCTAAGATGAATGCGGTGGTTGTTGCAGCGTCATAGTCACTCTTTCCAATTGTTGTGATCAGCCCATCGCACTTCCGAGCAGTTTCGCGGCCTTGTTGAATTAGTTCGGCCGCCTCACCTTGTCTGGATGAAAGCACGACATTCGCGCAGGCTTGGTACGCGGATTCAACGCTTCTCCGGATCAACTGCAGTTCATCAAGCTCTGCACCTTCGGGGAGAACATCCGGTCCAATTTCGACAATCTCAGATAGATTTTTTGCATAATCGCCCAAGCGTTCGACGTCTTTGACAAGGCTCATCAGCAAGAGCGAATAAGGTGCATCAGCACTGTTGCCAGGGATGGCTAGATGGGTCATGAGGGAACGTCGAATAACGCGTTCCAACTCGTTGACTTCAGCGTCGGTTTTGTGGACCCTGTCCTGGGCGTTTTCGTCGTGGTCCTCACCGAAAAAGATCTGGCCGGCAGAGTGACTCATCTCACGTGTGAGATTCAGCATAAGGGCAAAGTCGTCGGCAACTTTCGAGAGTGGGTCGTCACCGCGGAAAATTCTGAGTAGTTCTTGGAGCACGAGGCCTCCGTTCTGTTTTCTACAGGATCCTGCTAATCAAGACAGCAAGAGCCGGTAGACCGTAGAATAGCAGCGCAACCCAGAGTAGCGTTAACCGTCGAGAGTGAATCGCCACTCGGGTCACGCGCCGCGATAGGTTAAGAGGAATATTTCTGATAGCCGAGATCGGATAGACGAGCAACAGGCCGCTTAAATTGAATAACAGGTGAACTAAAGCAATCTGAAGACCGGCTGTGGCGTTAACTCCTGTAACGGCCAGTGCTGCGAGAAATCCAGTGACAGTAGTTCCAATGTTTGCACCAAGGGTTACGGGAAACGCTCGCTCTAGCCTCAGGAGTCCAGCGGCGCCAAGTGGTACGAGTAGCGATGTGGTGATCGAACTTGATTGCACCATGATTGTGACGATGATCCCGATCATGATCGAAATCACTGCGTTGACTCCGAGGGCTTTATTCACGGCCCGTTCGACTCTGGCTTGTACAGCGCCGCTCATGACTTTCACGATAAAAAACAGTGCGCTGAATATGAGCAACCCGCTCACTGCTATTAAAAACAGAGCCTGATTACCTTCTGTTGTGAACAAGGCTTCGTTTATAGCGGAAATAGGAGCCATTCCAAGGCTCAGTGCGGTGCGAAGTGGACTTTGGTACGTGACCCCTCCGACATTGCCCAAGAACCCCGTTAACCATCCGGCGGTGGACTGAAGAAAACCGGTAGCAATCTCCAATGGCAGCAGGACCAAAACCGCAAGGTAATTAAAGACGTCATGGCAGATGGCAATTGGAAAAGCCCGCTCAAATTCGTCGCGGCGTCCGATATGCCCGAGTGCAACAATGGTGTTGGTGACGGTTGTGCCGATGTTTGCGCCCATCACCATTGGAACAGCGTTCAGCAGGGGAAGGGGATTTTCAGGTGCTGCGACCAGCCCTACAATCATCGCTGTTGTAACCGATGAACTCTGAACAAGGGTCGTGGCGAGCAACCCGACCAATAGTCCCATGAACGGGTTCTCAGTTGCGGTGAAGAAACTTTGGATTAAATCTTCTCCAAGTAGTCGAAAGCCGCCACCGAGACCCCGCACTCCAACAAGAAAGATGAAAAGTAATCCTACGACGGCAAGTAATCGCGGTAGGACGGCAGGCTTCTTGATGTCAGGATTTACGGCTAAATTCATAGAGTTCACGCGAAGAGATACCTATCCTGGAATGAATCGAGAGGTGGTACACACGGTGTAACCGCGACATTGTAGTGATCTCGCAGAAAGATTGGGACGTGGGTTGTTCGTTGCGGAAGACCGCTCTTTAAAGATTCCTTGCCGGCGGCTCGTTGATTCCGGTCTGGCGGTAATTTTAACGGCATGGCTGTATCAAAATCTGATAACCGTCGCGACGTGAAGTCGGGACAACAGATGGTTTGACGTGTCATTTTCAGGAACGATTAATCGTTTGGTCAGGTGAAGCGTTACGTCGAGGCTGACCCCGGGTTTTACGACGTAGGATGTTTCGATCATGTTCAGCCGTATGTTGGTTCCCGGCATATCGCTAAACACAAATGCTGAAGGTGTAACATCTTGCTCGATCCACGCGCTTGTGTAGGTCGCGCCCCATGAGCCAACAGGCCCCGGGTCTCCGTAGGCAGCTTCAATCCAGAGGCCATTATTCTGACTGGTCGTGGCCCGTGTATTAACCGCGTAGTCGACGAGCAGTCGCAACGGGTAGCCACTGTGCGGGGTTGCGAGAGTTGCTTCGGCAATAACGTCTATAACATTGAATTCAGACGCAAAGTTGGTTGCGATGCCGTTGGTGTTCCGAATCACTCGGTTAGTCAAAATACTGGTGAGTTTGCCACTTGCTTGTGCGACTACGATTTGATCAGCATTTCTCCACATGTAGTTGGTGGCTGAGAATTGAAGGCTGTTTGAGCCAAATGCGAACGATGCTGCTCCGTAACCTCCGAGCATAAAAGCGTCGGCTCCACGTGAGACCTCGTTAACGGCGGTCTGTATCGAACCTAGATCGATATCGATGCGTTCGTGCGGCTGCCAGCTGATTTGCTCCCATCCACCTTCAAAGTTCAGATCGTCATCGAAGGTCATTTGGGTTCGCAGGATAGGAGTGGGAAACTTTCCAATGCCCAGGGTTAGAGCTTTTGCCGCCTGCGGGTTATACGCAATATAGGCGCGGTCCAAGTTAAATGGTTTTGGTTGGAAAAAGCCCTTAAAGGTTTGGTTTGTTGATGCTGGTGTGCCAGGGTCACCGCTCGCAACCTGCAGCTGAAAACGCGTGTCGTCATTAATTTGTGAATCTACCCTGAGTCGTAATCGCAACCGGGTTCGATTTCGGGTCGGTCGGCTGGTCTTGTAAAAACCCTCGTATCGGGATCGAAAGTCGCCACTGAATCTGAGACGCTCATACCAAGGCGCTGGCGTTGATTCATTGGAGGTTTCGTCATCGATGTTGGCTTTGCTTGCCAGCTCATTCTTTTCCACAGTTAGGGGTGCGGTCAGGGAAGTTACCGAACGTGTTGGTGCTAACAAAGAACCGGATTGGGCATGAAGCGGGATCTCGGCAAGCAACACCAGCGCGATAGCGATCGACAGGAAGTAGGACAGATGGTTAAAGATGTGTTGCAGTTGTATTTTCAAAGTGCGCAATTATTGAACAGCGGGCATTGCGGGCTCATTAGGAGCATGTAAATTGCGTGTAAATAAAATAATCTGAAACGGATCGGAACGTGGGAAGATAGGCGCGGCGCTGTCCGCACGTGCGGAACTGCTGGAGGGGTTGCAAGTCTTATGCGAAGAAACAGCCTGTTAGTTTCTCTCATCGTGACCTGTCTGTTGTTCACGAACGAGAGTGACGCTCAAGAGTTCGAACTGCTTGAAGCGACGATTGCCGACGTACACCGAGCCTTTGCATCGGACCAACTTACCTGCGGTGACTTGGCGTCACAGTACCTTGAACGCATCCGGGCGTACGATGCCACGGGTCCAGCACTCAACAGCATTCAGCTTGTAAATCCGAATGCGTTGCAGGATGCGGCGGCGCTCGATCGGCGGTTCGATCAGTCTGGGCTTGTTGGTCCGTTACATTGCATTCCCGTCCTGCTCAAAGATCAAGTTGAAACCCGCGATATGCCAACCACCTACGGTTCCGCGGTGTTCGACGGTTTCATGTCCAACCGCGATGCCACGATCGTCACTAGGATGCGGAATGCGGGGGCGTTGATTCTGGCAAAAACTACCATGGGTGAGTTCGCATCTCGCTACGTCGGGTCAGGTTTTGGAATCATCCGGAATGCCTATGACCCAGCGCGGAACCCGAGTGGTTCTTCCGGTGGAACAGGTGCCGGCATTGCCGCGAATTTTGGCATGGTCGGAATTGGAGAAGACACGGGTGGGTCTATTCGTGGACCTGCGGCCGTTCATAGTCTCGTCGGACTTAGGCCGACCGTTCCACTTGTGAGCCGCCACGGCATGATGCCGGCCAACCCATCCAGTGATACGCTCGGCCCGATGACCCGTAGCATTACTGATGCGGCGATCTTGCTCGACGTTTTGGCTGGGTACGACCCCAGTGACCCTATCACCGCCTATGCGGTTGGACGAGTACCTGACACATATACGGACGCCCTCGTCTCTACGGGGCTCCGGGAGGCGCGCATCGGTGTGATTCGAGATCCGATGGATAGCAAAACAGATACCACCTCACATGACTACCAGAAAGTTCGTGCGGTGATCGACCAAGCGATTGAAGATTTGGAGGCCCTCGGTGCGGTAGTGATTGATCCTGTGTCTCTACCTCATTTTGATTCCATCCAACAAACCTATGTCGCGAACATTTACGAAACGGAAGGTGCGACGAATGCTTATCTCGCCGAACATGACGAGCCTCCTGTCAACACACTTCGCGATATTTTGCTTTCGGGTGTCGTGACCCCGTGGCGTGCCAGAGGATTAATGGGGTCTATCGGAAAAACGACCGATGACGCTGAGTATTTAGCGCTTCTTGCCGCGCGAGAACGTCTCCGACAAAGTGTTCTAACGACGATGGCTGATCAGCGACTCGACGCTCTTGTCTACGCCACTTTTGATCACCAAACTACACTGATCGCATCAGACGTCCTCACGAATCCGAATACGCGGGACGACTATGCACTTGGAAACAATCGCTACCTGAGCCCAGTAACCGGTTTTCCTGCACTCACTGTGCCCGCTGGATTTACGGTGGATAATTTGCCGGTCGGCATTGAATTTCTTGGCCGTCCGTTCGCTGAAGCTACGCTCTTACGGTTGGGTTATGCCTACGAGCAAGGCACCCAGAGGCGTAAGCCGCCCCAAACAACACCCGCTCTCCCATAGGTTAAGTGTGGATGTCCTCGTGAGGTATTGAGTGCCGTCCCTGCGCCGGCGTCGACTGCGGTTTCGGTTTGAACTCTCTGCTTTACCGCGCTAGGCTTTCCGTGCGTCGTTAAGCCATGTCCTATACCGTTGCCGCACTCGCGCAAGCACTCGGCCTGCCATATCAAGGAGACGGAGGCCAACCGGTGAACAATGTGTCAGGGTGGGATGATGCTAACGAATCATCGCTGGTGTTTATCCAAGAGCTGCCAACGGACGGGCATCGTTTTTCGAATACGTCCGTAGGCTGCGTTATTGCTCAAGACTCATCCGTGTCATTCCACGGGAATCTGATTATTTCCAGATCTCCGAAATTGGATTTTGCCCGTGCAGCAAAGCTGCTTCATCCACGTGAAACTGGACAAGGTGCACGGCATACGACTTCTAGCGTGTCACCCGAAGCGATTCTCGGTAGAAATGTGGAGATTGGTCCGTATGTCTCGATTGGAGCGAACGTACGTATAGGTCAAGGTTCAATTCTTCATGCTGGCGTTACTATCGGAGTACGGAGCGTACTCGGGGAAGAATGCATTCTGCATCCGGGCGTTGTGCTTTACCCGGGTGTTGAATTGGCTGACCGCGTTGTGCTGCACGCCGGTGTAGTTGTTGGCAGTGATGGGTTCGGTTACGTCCGCGACGACGGGACTCAGTTGAAATTTCCACAGGTTGGCCGTGTGAGGATCCAGTCGGACGTCGAAATTGGTTCGAACACAACCATTGACCGAGGTTCGTTGGGAACGACGGAAATAGGTGAAGGCAGCAAGATCGACAACCTTGTGCAAATCGGACATAACGTTAAGATTGGGCGTCACGTCGTCATCGCAGCCCAGACCGGGGTTGCCGGAAGTACGGTGATTGATGATGATGCGGTCATTGGGGGGCAAGTCGGTTTTGGCGATCATGCCCGTGTCGAGAAAGGTGCGATCATTGGTTCCAAAGCGGGTGTCTTGCCAGGCAAGATCGTCAGAAGTGGCAATGTTTATTGGGGCGTGCCGGTACGACCGCTTGGAGAATTCAAACGACTTAATGCACTTTTTGGTCGCCTGCCTAAGATGAAGAAGGAGCTGGATACGCTCCGGGCTGCCGTCACAAAACTTGCGGCGAAGCTGCGAGAATTGCAAGAGAAGAAAGAATAGCTGAAAGCCTAACCCCACAGCTGGTGAGTCTAGGGAGGAGTCAGGATGTCACAGCAGCGCGAACTTGGTCTCGACCGTCCTATCACCAGGCGCGATTTTATTCAGGGCGTAGCTGTTCCGGTTGGTGCGTCTCTTGTCGTGCCGGAGTGGGTCCGGTCGTTACATGCGGCCCAGTCGTTTGCGCCGGAGCAGGAGGAGGGCTATTACCCGCCGCAGCGTTCCGGTATGCGTGGGAGTCACGACGGCTCGTTTGAGGTTGGACACCAGCTTCGCGACCAGCGGGGATGGGATTTCTCAGATGCGACAGACACCGGCGAGCGCTACGACTTGGTGGTCGTTGGCGGCGGCATCAGTGGGCTTGCCGCGACTCATTTTTTTATCAAGCATCTCGGTCGGAATGCACGCGTTCTGGTCCTCGACAATCACGATGATTTTGGTGGGCACGCCAAGCGCAACGAGTTCGAGTACAACGGACGGACGCTGGCACTGAACGGAGGCACACTCAATATTGAGTCACCCGAGCGCTACAATCAGCCGTCCCGGCAGCTTCTCGAGGATGTCGGGATCGATCTTGATCGGTTTCTTACCAATAACGCTGACTCACGACAGCTGTATCGACGGATGGGTTTGGGCGGAGGCTATTTTTTTGACAAGGAGACCTGGGGAGCGGACCGATTGGTCAAGGGGGGTGTTGGCCGAGGTGACGACGAGGCCTTTGTCAGCCAGACGCCGCTGACCGCAGAGGCGAAACGCGACATGCTTCGTCTGTATGGCACAACGCACCCGGACTATCTGGCCGGTCTGTCGTCCTCGGAAAAGAAGGTGCGTTTGGCAACGATGAGCTACACCAACTTCCTGCTCGAGGTGGTGAAGGTCGACCCGCAGGTGCTGTGGTTTATTCAAAAAACGGGTGCTGGTAGTTTTGTTACTGGTATTGATACGCTTCCGGCGCTCTTCGCCTGGGAGATGGGACAGCCGGGGTTTAATGGCATGGACCTTGAGCCGACGCCGGACGGTATGCTCGCGAACCTTCCGGGCGGACACCACGGCCGTCAGCGGCCGGGCGGTGGGTCGGTGCACTTCCCGGACGGAAATGCGACGCTCACGCGGTTGATTGTCCGTGAACTGTTGCCAGATGCCATTCCTGGTTCTACCCAAGAAGATGTGGGGATGGCGCGTGTTGACTACGCGAAGCTCGATCAGTTGGGTCAGCCGGCGAGAATTCGCCTAAACAGTACGGTTGTTCGTGTGCGTCACGTTGATGCTGGCGCATCGGAGGAAGTCGAGGTGAGCTATGTGCGTGGTGGGCAAACCTCGCATGTGCGGGGGCGGCACGTCGTAATGGCTTGCTGGAATACGATCATTCCGTACCTTGTGCCAGAGCTCCCGGCGAGTCAGAAGAAGGCGCTTGCGTATGGTGTCAAGGCGCCGCTTGTTTACACCAGCGTAGCGGTCAAGAACTGGACCGCTTTTGAGAAGCTGGGGTTGAGCCGGGTGAGCAGCCCGACAATGTATCACTCAAGGGTCGGTCTCGATGAGGCAGTGAGTCTGGGGGGGCTGCGTCACGCTGAGGACCCAAGCGAGCCAATTGTGTTGAGCCTCGGACGGTATCCGGCAACCCCTGGTCTCCCGCGCAAGGAGCAGTACCGACTGGGTCGCGAGGATTTACTTCGCACGCCGTTCACGACCTTCGAGGAAAAAATTCGAGACCAACTCAACCGAGTACTCGGTGGCGGGGACTTCGACGCGGCGCGTGACATTGTCGCCATCACAGTCAACCGGTGGCCGCATGGTTACTCCTACACCTACAACAGTCTTACCGACCCGCTCGACTGGGTCTACACTGAGAGTAAGCAGCGTCCCTGTGTGGTTGGACGCCAGCCGTTCGGCTCAATCACGATCGCCAACGCGGACGCCGCTGCCAGTCCGCACACCGACGCCGCGATTGGTGAGGCGCACCGAGCCATCCAGGAAGTGATTCAGCGTCGGGCTATGCCGGTAGTCGCACATCCCCGTGGTTAGCGACTCGTTTCCGGTGGCTTTTTTGCTGGACTGTTAGGCATCGGTGGGGAGTGCGGTGGTCGCCGCGTCGCCAGTACGGATGATTCCGCCTTCGATGATGTCGGCGCGAAGCCCGCCTCGGTGTACCAGTCCACCGCGCACACCGGGTCGTGTGAGCGTTTCGAGGTGGTTGCACGGTTCGCAGAGCCGTAGCCCTCGGAGTCTCGCACTGCCCACGAGAAACTCTTGTCCCACAAGATGATTAAGCGGCAGGCCGCGTGTGACAAGGTTGCGCCGACTTTCGGCCGGGTTCATCTCCACATCGTACTCGCGCGCCAACGACTCGATCGCTTCCGCTTCGATGAGCGTGACCTGTCGGCCGGTACCAGGCGTGTCGGAAAACGTTCCGATGCGATTGGCGTACCGGTCTCCCTCGAGGCCTTTCCCGGTGATCGCTCGAACGGCGTCGACCGCTACCATGGTCTCCCCACCTTTCGGTGCGATGCAAATCGCAATAACTTTACCCTCGTGTGACACTGTAGCCTCCGTTCGTGGTCGACCTGTTGTTAGAGCCAAATGTGCCAAGTGTGACGTAGGTTTGACCGTGTTGGCATACTATTTCAGAGTCGGCTGACGTGATGCCAACAGGCCCAATACGGAATATGCATTCGATGTGGTGTGGACGGAACTTGTGACGCAAGACGTTGATGAGTCGCATCGGTTATTCCTGCTAACAAGATTTACAAGATCTCTGTCGAGCCATCAACAGCTTCGCACTAGGCTGCACGACATAGGACGGCAAGACAGATAAAAAACGTATCGACATTGTGTCGTATTTGTTTAAGAATGGGCTCCGAACTGCAGCGGTACGGTGCATCGAGGTTTTCTCGTAAAGCTGACTCGACTGATTATCGACACACTACCGTGCCATTGGAAGGAGTTTCCGAATGAAACTGGTAACCGCGATTATTAAACCTCACAGGTTAGACGAAGTACGGGATGCGCTCTCTGGAATTAGCGTCACCGGACTCACTGTCAGCGAAGTCAAAGGATTTGGTCGGCAGAAGGGGCATACGGAGGTATACCGTGGTGCCGAGTACTCGATCGACTTTGTGCCGAAGGTGCGTCTTGATGTTGTAATTGATGACGACCAGCTTCAAGCGGTTGTAGATGCGATTACTGCTTCAGCTCGAACCGGAGAAATCGGCGATGGAAAGATTTTTGTGAGCAGTATTGAACAGGCTGTTCGGATTCGAACTGGTGAGGAAGGTGCCGAGGCGCTCTAGCGTGCACAGGTGCGTTATCGAGTATTGAGGAGGACACAGGTATGAAGTTTCGGATGGTGCATCTACTGACGGTTGGAGGAGTGCTGGCTATGACGCTCGCTCCTCGTCTGGCGTGGGCTCAAGACGACACACTGAACTCGGGAGATACGGCTTGGATGATCACGTCCAGTGTTCTCGTCCTCTTCATGACGATTCCAGGATTGTCACTTTTTTATGCTGGGCTTGTTCGTGCCAAGAATGTTGTGTCGGTGATGATGCAGTGCTTTGCGATTACCTGCATGATCACGATTCTCTGGACCATCTATGGCTACGGCTTGGCCTTTGGTGATGGTGGTGCCCTTAACGCCTTTGTTGGTTCCGGATATTTCTTTCTTTCTGGCGTTGGTGTCGACACTGTTTCGGGAAGTATTCCGGAGTCAGTTTTTCAAATGTTCCAACTGACCTTTGCCATCATCACGCCGGCCTTGATGGTCGGGGCCTTTGCTGAACGGATGAAGTTCTCCACGATGATGGTGTTTATGGCGTTGTGGATGACGGTTGTATACGCGCCAGTGGCTCATTGGGTTTGGGGTGGGGGCTTTCTCGGTGACCGCGGCGTAATGGACTTTGCGGGAGGCACAGTCGTTCATATTAACGCCGGCATTGCTGCCCTGGTGTTATGTATTGTGCTGGGCAAACGAAGTGGGTATCCATCAACGGCGATGCCTCCTAATAGTTTGGTTCTGACTGTCGTTGGTGCGTCTATGTTGTGGGTCGGGTGGTTTGGTTTCAACGCGGGCAGTCAGTTGGCCGCCGATGGTGTCGCGGGAATGGCTATGGCCGTGACGCACATCGCTACCGCAACCGCTGGGTTTACCTGGATGTTGGTTGAGTGGATAAATCGGGGCAAGCCAAGCGCTCTTGGCATTGCAACCGGGGCAGTTGCCGGCTTGGTTGCAATTACCCCAGCGTCTGGCTTTGTCGGACCCATCGGCGCACTCGGGATTGGCGTCGCGTCCGCGATTTGCTGTTACTTTGCAGCCGGCAGTTTGAAGCGGGCCTTAGGCTACGACGACTCTCTTGATGTTTTTGGTGTGCACGGTGTCGGAGGGTTTGTCGGAGCCGTATTAACCGGTTTGTTCGCAGCAGAGATGTTCGGTGGCTCCGGGCTGGAGAATGGCATTGGCACGCAGCTCTACTTGCAGCTAGAGGGTGCGGTTGCGACGATCGTATACAGTGGCGTTCTAACATTCGTCATTGTGAAGATTTTGGATGCAACAATGGGCCTGCGCGTGTCTCCAGAAGAGGAATCGGATGGGCTCGACATCGCCCTGCACAATGAGCGCGGGTTTACGCTCTAGTACACGTTTTGGAGCTAGTGTTTTCGGGGTTGTAATACCGAGAGAACGAGCCGCGTTGACAGGCGTGGACCGCCTCGACACAATAGACAGTTCATGAGGAGTGTGTCTATTCTGGCCCATACTGCCATGGTCGTTACCATGGCGGTTCCAGCCGTTGGTCAGGGGGCTGCGCCCAATCCACCTCCGGCTGAAAGTGCGCCTTCTGAAGCGCCTGCGTATGAGGTACTGCTCGACCAGTACTGTGTTAGTTGTCACAACGAGGGGATGAGCGGTCAAGGGACGGTACCGTTCGCCTTTGAAGCCCTCGACGTGACTGACGTCGGTGCCGACGCGGCGATGTGGGAAACGGTCGCTCGGAAGTTGCGGCTCGGTATGATGCCGCCACTTGGCCGACCGCGCCCAGATCGCGCGACAAACGACCGCTTCGTGACGTGGCTCGAAGGGCAACTTGACGCGGCGGCAGCGGCCAACCCGAATCCAGGGCGTTCCGTGGTCCGTCGTTTAACTGCGGCCGAGTACAGCAACGCCGTCCAGAGTCTGCTTGCTTTTGACGTTGATGATCGCTGGCTCCTCTTTCCGGTCGATGACGTGGACCAGCAAGGTTTCGATACGAACGGGGATGTGCTCTCGGTATCGCCGGCGTTGTTCGACCGCTACCTGTCTGCCGCAAACCGGATTAGTCGCCTCGCAGTGGGTGACACGACGATAGGGTCTGGCTACGGCGCGGCCACGTACAGTAGCCCGAGACTGGAATATCAAGACGACCGTACTAATGAGGACCTCCCGTTTGGGTCGCGAGGGGGCATGGCGATTCGTCACTACTTTCCGCTCGATGGTGAGTACGAAGTCAAAATTGATCTCCGTCGGATGATCTATGACTACGTCGTCGGGATGGGGCGGTCCCACGAGATCGAGGTGCGCCTTGATGGCGCGCTGGTCAAACAGTTCACCGTCGGTGACGCTGATCGATTTGGCTATCCATCAGCCTACAGCTTCTTTGGAACGATTCGGGGTGACCCGGCATGGGAAGATTATGTTTCGAACGAAGCTGATGCAGGTTTGGTCGTGCGGTTTCCCGCGAAGGCGGGGATGCGCGTGGTTGGGGTGTCATTTGTTGATGCACGGACTGAGCCGACGGGGATTCTCGAACGTCGCTTGTCGGGGTTTTCACTGAGTGGATTGGGCTTCTATCACGGGAATGCGGCTGTCGAGCGTGTCGAGATTGCGGGGCCCTACAACGCAACCGGCTCTGGTGATACGGCGAGCCGACGTAAATTGTTTACGTGTCACCCGGAGCGTGGTGCAGACGAGGTGCACTGTGCCACCGAGATCGTCACAGCGTTGGCGCGACGGGTCTATCGGCGTCCCGTGACCGATGACGACATTGCCCCGCTCATGCGGTTTTATGAAGCTGGACTGAGCGAACGCGGTTTTGAAGGTGGAATTCAGAAAGTGGTTCAGCGCCTACTGGTGGCACCTGAGTTTCTGTTTCGCGTGGAACGCGACCCTGTCGATATCGCCGCCGGGACGGCGTATCACATCACGGATGTAGAGCTTGCGTCCCGTCTGTCGTTTTTTCTGTGGAGTGGTGTTCCGGACGAAGAGTTGCTGGCGGTGGCTGAAGAGGGGCGCCTGACCACGCCGGACGTGCTGGAACAACAGGTTCGCCGGATGTTGAGTGATCCCCGTGCGAGCGCCCTTGTCGACAACTTTGCCAGTCAATGGTTACAGCTTCGTCGCATCCGAGGGGTGGCACCTGACGCCGACGTGTTTTTTGATTTCGATGAGAATCTGCGGGTCGACATGGAACGAGAGACGCTACTGTTTCTTGAGAGTCAGTTGCAGACAGATCGGAGTCTTCTCGAATTGCTCACGGCGGATTACACGTTTGTCAATGAGCGCCTCGCTCGCCATTACGGTATTGACCATGTGTATGGCGAACGGTTCCGACGGGTAACGGTTGAGGAAGACACCCGCGGGGGATTGCTCGGGCACGCGAGTTTACTGACACTGACGTCGTACCCTACACGCACCTCACCAGTGCTTCGGGGCAAGTGGATCTTGGACAATATTCTAGGTATGCCGCCGCCACCCCCACCGGAGGATGTACCAGCGCTTGAGGAAAATCACGGTGGCCGGGACGTGTTGTCGATCCGTGAGCGGATGGAACAGCACCGTGCGAATCCCGCCTGTGCGGCATGTCATCGCATCATGGACCCACCGGGGTTTGTGCTGGAGAACTACGATGCCATTGGACGGTGGCGTGCAACTGACGTAGCGGGGGCACCGGTCGATACGGCTGGCACGCTTGCGGATGGTAGTGTCGTCGAGACCCCCGCCACGTTTCGCGAGGCGTTGATGACGTACGACGTCAGTTTTGTCCGAACCGTGACCGAAAAACTGCTGAGCTATGCGATTGGGAGAAGCGTTGAATATTACGACCAGCCCGCCGTACGGCGGATTGCGTCTGAGGCTGCCTTGAATGAGTATCGCTGGTCGTCGATCATTCTTGGTATTGTCAACAGTATGCCGTTCCAGATGAGGAGTGCGGAATCATGATAATTACAAAGAAAGCAATTCCACGACGAACCGTTTTGCGAGGACTTGGCGCGACGGTAGCGTTACCGTTGCTTGATGGGATGGTCCCGGCGCTCAGTGCGCTGAGTAAGACGGCGGCAAAACCAGCGGTGCGCTTTGGTGCTGTCTACGTGCCGAATGGGATGGTCATGGACAATTGGACGCCCACGGCTGAAGGCAATAAATTTGAACTGACACCAATTCTCCAGCCATTGGCACCGTACCGTGACCAGATGCTGGTCTTGTCCGGATTGAACAGCACACCGCCGCCAGGGGTCAATGGTGGTAGCCATTCTCGCGCGTCGACAAAATTTCTGACGGCAGAGCATCCTGGTGCATGGAATCCGCAGGCTATTTCGATGGACCAACTCGCTGCGCAGGAGCTGGGCAAACAGACGCCACTGGCGTCGCTCGAACTCGGTCTCGAAGGAGCTAACTTTGCAGGTTCGTGCGACAGTGGCGGTTTTAGTTGTGCGTTTTCGTACACGATCTCGTGGGCCAGTGGGGCGACGCCGTTACCAATGGAGCACAACCCGCGTGCGGTGTTTGAGCGGTTGTTTGGTGATACCGATAGCACAGACCCGGCAGCTCGGCGCGCGCGTCGCCAAGAGCAGCGGAGTATTCTCGATTCAGTCAGGGATGACGTTGCACGACTCAGCCGCGAGCTAGGCCCGAGTGATCAAATCAAGGTCGGGGCGTATCTCGATGCCGTCAGGGACGTCGAGCGCCGCATTGAAATTGCGGAATCCCAGCAAGACGAGGAGCTGCCGTTGCTGGATCGCCCGTTGGGTGTACCCGGGAGCTTTGCCGAACATGCAGGGTTGATGTACGACCTGCAGTTGTTGGCGTACCAAACTGACCGGACACGTGTGGCCACCTTCATGAGCGGCCACGAACTGAGTGGTCGTACCTACCGTGAGATCGGGGTGCCGGATGCACATCACCCGCTGTCGCATCACCGGAACGTGCCAGAAGCGCTCGCGAAGTTGACCAAAATTAATACGTATCACGTGACGCTGTTTGCTTCGTTTCTTGAGAAGCTCAAGGCGACGCCTGACGGCGACGGGTCCTTACTTGACCACGTGATGATCATGTACGGCGCTGGCATGAGTAACAGTAATTTGCATTCACCATACAACCTGCCGGTTGTCGTTATGGGCGGTGGTGCTGGACAACTGGAGAGTGGCCGCCACTTGGTCTATCCCGAGCAGACACCGCTCGCAAACCTGCACGTGTCGTTACTCGACAAGCTTGGTGTTGACGTGGACCGGATCGGAGACAGCACGGGTGCGCTCCCGGGACTTTCGGCGGGAGCTGAGCGACTTTCCGGCGTGTAGCCGATCACGAGATGAGGATCGAGACGAGGATGCGACGGTGCAGTATTGGTCTGGTACTGGCCAACCTCTTGATACTCACCGTGGCGCAGACGAATGCGCAGGAGACGGACCTCCGTTTAATTGACGCCGTCAAAAGGCAGGACCCGGCGGCGGTACGGGTTCTGTTAGACGCGTCGGTTGATGTGAATGCGTCCCAGATGGACGGTGCGACCGCGCTCCATTGGGCCGCGTATCTCGATGACGTGGACATGCTCCGTCTACTAGTTGATGCGGGCGCTGACCCGGGTTTGGCAAATACACATCGTGTGGTGCCGTTATCGCTGGCGTGTGGGAATGCGAACGCAATAGGAGTGGAGTTGTTGCTTGCGGCTGGTGCTGATGCGAATGCTGCCGTCACGACGGGTGAAACCCCGTTAATGAGCTGCGCCCGCACGGGGAACGTGGCCGCGGTGACGGCACTTCTTGCCCATGGTGCGCAGGCGAATGCGACCGAATCCGAGGATGACCAGACCGCGCTGATGTGGGCGGTGGCACAACGTCACGCGGGTGTCGTGCGCACGCTGATTGACGGAGGTGCGGATGTGCATCGTCGGTCGCGTGTCAGACGTCTGGTGATTAGCCGGCGTTTGCAGTCCAATCTGAAGTATGGCGAGTTGGGGCGTCGCTACGGGACGGATGCCGAAGAAACTGAAGTGGGCGGGTATACGGCATTGCTCTTTGCAGCCAGGCATGGGGATGTCGATTCGGCGCAATTGCTGGTGGCGGCCGGTGCGAATGTCAATGATGCATCACCGGATGGTCGGAGTGCATTGCTTGTGGCAACTCACAGTGGTCATCGCGCGCTCGTCGAGTTTCTGTTGGCTGAAGGGGCAAACCCGAACGCGGCGGCGGCGGGGTATACCGCGCTCCATGCTGCGGTGCTGCAGGGTGACCGCGCCATGGTTGAAGCGCTCGTGGCTCAGGGGGCTCGTCCGAATGCCCAGGTGACAGAAGCAACGAAGGTCACGCGTAACGGGCAAGTACTAATGATCGGTGAGCATCTACTCGGTGCAACCCCGTTTGCGCTCGCCGCAAAATTTGCGGAAGTGGAAATTATGCGTGCGTTAATCAGTGGCGGTGCCGATGGGGCGCTCCCGCTCCGCAACGGCTGGACCCCGTTGATGCTGGCGGCTGGGGCGAGTTGGCGGTACAGCGTGTGGGATCGACGGGACCGTGCGCTCGCACGAGATTTTGCGTTTCAAGCCGAACACGCGGATGAAGCGGGGACGTTTGCTGCCGTACGATTCGCGCTCGAGTCGGGCGGCGACGTCACGGCCGTTGACGAGGACGGCACCACGGCACTCCATCACATCGTCAACAAGGGTTTTGACCGGGTTGTTGAATACCTCGTGGAGCATGGGGCAGAACTTGAAGTGGCGAACGCATCCGGTCAGACACCACTTGGGGTAGTAGAGCGGCGTCACATCTGGAGTAATACTGAGGCCGCGGAGGGCACCGAGACGTTGCTGCGACACTTGGGTGCAGACGAAACGGACGCGCCGTAGCCAGCCCGTAACGCCGTTCAACGGTATCGTTGTGTTGTTTCGCCTCATCTGTCGTCGGTCTTGCCCGTGACTTCTCGAGTCATTGAACTTGCTGCCAGTCAGCGGTAGAATCGCCGTCTACCGTCGCGCTTATTGAGAGTGGCCTTATGAAGCGGAGCGTTACCTCGTGTGCCGTCGTCTCCATGTTGATGACAGGGCTGTTGCACGTGGCGCCACCAGTGGCTCATGCGCAAACCGGTTCAACTCCTGCGGAGTGGCGCTTCTATGGCGGCGATCCCGGACATACTAAGTATTCGCCCCTTGACCAGATCACCAAAGACAATGTCGGCCAGTTAAAAATTGCCTGGACCTGGACGTCGGTAGACGAGACCTTACGTGCGGAAAATCCGGTAATTGGAAATGGGCGGCGGTTTCGAACATATGCGCACGAGGTGACGCCGCTACTTGTCGACGGCGTGCTCTACACGACGACGAATCTCGGTCAAGTTGCTGCGATCGAGCCAACGACTGGGGAGACCCTGTGGAGTTACGACCCCGGCCTGTATTTGGACGGCCGTCCCGCGGTGCATGGATTTCTGACCCGGGGACTCACGTACTGGTCGGACGGGGAGGAGTCGCGCCTGTTTTACGCCGGCGGTCGAACCTTCTTGGTGTCGATTAACCCGAAGACCGGAGAGCCTGATGCGAGCTTCGGGAGTAATGGCCGGGTCAATTTGACGCGGGGCCTGGGGCGCACCATCGACCCTAGTCAATACGCGGTCAGCTCTCCGCCGGTGGTGGCGGGAACGACGATAGTTGTTGGTTCGGCGATGACCGAGGGTACCGGGCGGCAGGAGGCCCCGCCGGGTCACGTCCGCGGGTATGACGTTCGCACTGGCGAGATGAAATGGATCTTTCACACCATTCCGCAGCCCGGGGAATACGGCCATGAGACTTGGGGGAACGAGTCGTGGAAGCGCGCGGGCGGCGCGAACGTCTGGTCGAACATGAGCGTTGACCCAGAGCTCGGGTATGTCTACTTACCGGTCGGGTCACCGGTGACGGATTATTACGGTGGGCACCGCCCCGGCGATAATCTCTTCGCTAACTCCCTTGTCTGTCTCGATGCTGAGACCGGTGAACGAGTCTGGCACTTCCAATTCGTCCATCACGCCGTGTGGGACTACGACCTACCGGCGGCACCTAACCTGATCGATATTACGGTCGACGGACGGGACATCAAGGCGGTCGCGCAGATCACGAAACAGGGATTTACGTTTGTGTTTGATCGAGCAACCGGCGAGCCGGTGTGGCCGATTGAAGAACGTGCCGTCCCTCAGTCTACGGTTGCCGGTGAGCAGACCTCGCCCACGCAACCGTATCCCACCAAACCACCGCTCTATCTCACCAACGGTGCGCTTGAGACAGACTTGATCGATTTCACGGAGGAGCTGCGAGCGGAGGCGTTGGAAACCTATGCGCAACACACCGCAGGACCGCTCTATACACCGCCGGCCCTTGGGGGGAATATTGTCCGACCGGGGTGGAGTGGAGGGGCGAACTGGTGGGGCGCAGCGTTTGACCCGGAGACCGCGCGTCTTTACGTGCCAAGCTGGGCGCATTTTTCGTTCGTCGTGATGGAACCCGGTGACGCATCGTCCGACATGACAATTCGTCCGCGCGTGAGTAACTTGCCTGGACCGCAAGGCCTCCCGCTGTTCAAGCCGCCCTACTCGCAGTTGGTTGCGCTCGACATGAATGCCGGTAGTCGTGTGTGGGGCGTGCCCTTGGGCGACGGTCCGCGTCGTCACGATGCGTTGCGTGGGCTTGATTTACCGCCTCTTGGCAATTACGAAAAAAGCGGGGGACCGTTGCTGACGAAGACGCTGCTCTTTATTGGCCAAGGGATCGAATCGAAGAGTCTCCGTGTCTTCGACAAAGACACGGGGTATGAGGTCTTCGAGCTGGAACTCCCCGCACGGTCGTCGTCGGCCCCGATTACCTACATGGCGGCTGGCACGCAATACATCGTGCTGGCCATTGGTGGCGGTGGCGCGACCGAACAGCTAATCGGGCTCGCGCTGCCATAACGGACCCACCCTTAATTTGGAGGCACGGTGATGACGAGTACGCGGCACACCTTTCGGATCAGTTACATGATTGTGGTGATGTTGGCCGCCGTTCCAAGCTTCGTCGCCGGCCAACACGGCGCCGATAGCGGTGAGTGGCGGAGCTACGCCGCAGATGCGGGTAGCACGAAGTACTCGCCGCTTGCAGAGATTACGTCGGATAACGTCGATACACTGGCCGTTGCCTGGCAGTGGGCGTCGGTTGACGGGCAGTTCGACCTGGAGGAACTCCGGGCGCGCTATCCGGCGCTACAGGTTGCCAACGATACAGCCAATGTCAGCATTAACGGACTGAAGGGCACGCCGTTGATGGTGGGTGACACACTCTATCTGAGTACGCCCCTGTCCCAGGTGGCTGCGATCGATGCGGTGACCGGTGAGACCCGCTGGGTGTATGACCCCGAGGCATATGCGGCCGGCATTCCCATCATGGTGCTGGGTTTTAGCAGTCGAGGGCTCGCCTATTGGACCGACGGACAGGACGAGCGGATCATTATGGCCAGTGGGGATGCCCGGCTCCATGCGCTCGATGCTCGCACAGGCTATCCAGTACTCGACTTCGGTGACAGCGGCAGCGTCGACCTGATGCGGGGGATTCCACGTGCCCGGCGTACGCCGCCGCCCATGAATTATTCGGTGACATCGCCGCCTGTGATCTGCAACGACATCATTATTGTCGGCTCGGCGGTGTCCGACCAACCGCGTTTTAAGGAATCGCCACCTGGCCATGTGCGAGGCTTTGACGCACGGACCGGGGAGTTACGCTGGACCTTTCACACGATCCCCCAACCGAACCAGTTCGGTTACGACACGTGGCAGGAGGGTTCCGCTGCCTATACGGGCAACGCGAACGTGTGGACGATGATGAGCGCCGACCCTGAGCTCGGCTATGCCTATTTGCCAGTCGGCAATGCCACAAACGACCACTACGGTGGTTACCGCCCAGGCGATAACCTCTTCGCCAACAGTCTTGTCTGTGTGGAGTGTCTCACCGGGGAACGTGTCTGGCATTTTCAGTTAGTCCATCACGACCTGTGGGATTACGACCCACCGGCCGCACCGAACCTCGTTGACATTACGGTGGACGGGAAAGCCATCAAGGCGGTCGCGCAAGTCACGAAGCATGCCTTTACGTTTGTGTTCGACCGTGTCACGGGTGAACCCGTCTGGCCGATTGACGAACGTGCCGTTCCCAGCTCCAGTGTGCCGGGTGAATGGACTTCACCCACCCAACCGTTTCCGACGCGACCGCCCCCGTTTGATCGACAAGGGGTCACGGAAATGGATTTGATCGATTTCACGCCGGAACTTCAGGCTGAGGCGGTCGATATCTTGCAGGAGTATGTGTATGGGCCGATGTTTACACCGCCCTCAATCATCGGGACCGACCCAGGCGAGACGAAGGGCACGATTGAGCTCCCGGGCTACACAGGCGGTGCGAATTGGATGGGTGCGGCGGCCGACCCTGACACTGGCATCCTCTATGTCTCCTCGGCGACGCAGCCGATTATTCCAGCGCTGGTCGAGTTGGGTCCGGACCGGTCCAACTTGCGCTACACCCGTGGCCGGATGCAACCGCCGCGTGGGCCAGACGGCCTTCCGCTCTTCAAAGGGCCGTATGGGCGCATTACGGCGATTGACCTCAATCGTGGTGAGATCGTGTGGCAACGTGCGAATGGCCGTGGCTCTCCGGCGATTCACGATCACGCCCGACTTCGTGACCTCGAGCTCCCCGCGCTGGGCGGCGGCCGTGACTTTCTTCTTCTGACCAAAACGCTCCTGTTCAGTGCGCAGCAGTCGCCGGGACAGAATGGTGACTGGGTGTTGGCGGCGCGTGACAAGACAACCGGTGCACTGGTGGATGAAGTGCCCCTGCCGGGTCGCGCGATCGGTGCGCCGATGACCTACATGGTTAACGGCAAGCAACTTATCGTGTTGCCCATTCGCGGTGCACAGGCGGAACCACCGGCGCTCCTGGCGCTTGCGCTCCCATGAGCTATACCGGCGAGACGAACAACGTCATCAGCGAGGAGGCACGATGTCTATCGGTACGGTCAATCGACGCGAATTTCTTGCAAGTGGTGTTGGGGCGCTGGTGCTCGGCGTAATGGAGCCATCGTTTGCGCAACCAGCAGACCCGACGGACCTCACCATCGCCGCCTCGTCCCGTTTGATCCGGTCAGGAGCGCTATCACCGTCCGAACTTGTGTCTGCGTATTTTGGTCGGATCGATAACTTGGACCGTCGCCTTAACGCGTTTGTCACGCTGATGGAAGAACAGGCGGTGACAAGAGCCCGGGAACTTGAGCAGGAACTTGCTCGTGGCGAGTGGCGAGGACCTTTGCATGGGATCCCCATAGCCCTCAAAGACAACATTGATACCGCGGGGGTATTAACCACGGCTGGGAGTGCTGTGTTTGCGGACCGCATTCCCGAGACGGATGCCGAGGTGGTGACGCGTCTCGTGGAGGCGGGGGCGATTATTCTTGGAAAACTTAACATGCATGAGTTTGCGTACGGGGCAACGTCGGCGGCGAGTCACGTTGGTCCGGTGCGCAATCCATGGGATGTCAATGTGATTCCTGGGGGCTCGTCAGGGGGCTCTGGGACGGCGGTTGCGGCGCGACTCTGTGCAGGGGCTCTGGGAACGGATACCGGTGGGTCGGTCCGCATTCCTGCGGCACATTGTGGCATTGTGGGTCTTAAAGCGACCTATGGACTGGCCAGCATTCGCGGCATTGTGCCACTGAGCGTGTCGCTGGACCACGTCGGGCCGATGTGTCGAACGGTGGCCGATGCTGCCTTGCTGTTGCAAGCCCTCGTCGGGTATGACCCACACGGCATTACCAGCATACGGGCGACGATTCCCAATTATTCAAGCGCGTTGCAACGTCGGACGTCGACGTTGCGTCTCGGTGTGCCTCGTGAAATGTTTTCGGAGAATGTGGACCCTCAGATTCTCCGCGCGGTTGAACAGGCACTGAGTGTGCTTCGGGATCTCACAGCCGGTGTGCAAGATGTTGAACTTCCAGTCCGGCCTCAAGAAAGTCCTGTCGTTGCGGAGGCCTATGCCTACCACGAAGAGTATCTTGCTGAACGACGTGCGTTATATAACCCGAGCACGGCGGAGCGGATCGCCCGTGGTGCGAACGTGTCTGCGGCAGACTACGTCGAACTGCTATACGACCTCGAATTGGTGAGAAAAGCCATTGACGATGTGTTTTCGGACGTGGACCTGCTGATTAGCCCAACCTTGGCACGACTGCCGGTCACGATTGAAGCTGCCCAGGAATCCCCGGTGGCAGCGACCCTTGAACTGATCGAGAACACCTCACCTTTTAATGTGTATGGCACTCCGGCCATTTCTGTGCCGTGCGGATTTAGCGATGAGGGGTGGCCGATTGGACTCCAAATCAGTGGGCGCGCATTAGGAGAACTTGACGTACTTGCCCTCGCGCATGCGTATGAGCAAGCAACCAATTGGCACGAACGGACGCCCTCTCTTTCGTAGCTGTGCCAAGGTATGCAAAACCTCGGCTGTTCGCGCAACGCAGATTATTCATACACTTGATGCGCGTTGTCCGCCCCGTCTGAGTATCAACTGCATCGTCGTTTCAGTTGTCCTGCCGTTCTGGCGCCATCCATCTCAGCTTGTTGGTGGGCCGGGGTTCGTGTCGGGCTTGGTGTGTGTGTGCTGTCGTCTTCTATTAGCGCGCAAGAACAAGATGTAACGGCCGCGGCGGGACTCGTCGCGCATGCGTCACGTGTTGATAGCGCACCTGTGGTTGATGGTGTCGTCCTGACTGATCCGGCGTGGGCGGAGGTGACACCGGTGGAAGGTTTTGTACAGAACACGCCGGATGAAGGCCAACCGTCGACGGAACGGACGCAGGTCTATATCGGCTATACCGAGGAGACCTTGTATGTGGCGGTCGTTTGTTATGTCACTGACCCTGACACGATCATTGTGTCTGATAGTCGTCGAGACTCTCAGCTCCGCGACACGGACAGTTTTCAGATAATTCTCGATCCGTTTCTAGACAAACAAAACGGATTTGTTTTTGGCACGAATCCGGCAGGAATTGAGTATGACGGCCAGGTCACAAATGAAGGCGGCGGTGGCCGCTATGGTGGGGGTGGATTTGTGCGGCGGTCTGGTAGTCAACAACAGGGTGGATCTGGTGGTGGATTCAACTTGAATTGGGATGGGGTGTGGCAAGTTCGGACCACGGTGTCTGCGACCGGTTGGACGGCGGAGTTTGCCATCCCCTTTCGGACGCTTCGCTATCCTGCAGGTGTTGAGCAGACTTGGGGAATTAATTTCCAAAGGAACATTCGAGATCGGAATGAACAGGCGTTCTGGGCGCCGTTGCCACGGCAGTTCAACTTAAACCGGTTGTCCCTTGCGGGCGAACTTCGCGGTCTTGAGGTTCCACGACAACGCAATCTCAAGTTAATCCCGTATCTACTGGGTCAAGCAGTCAGCCGTGATACCGGGAGAACAACGGCGGTGGGGGACCTTGGCGGAGACCTGAAATACAGTGTCACCCCGAGCCTGACACTGGACCTGACGTACAACACTGATTTCGCGCAGGTTGAAGTCGACGATCAGCAGATCAATCTTGATCGGTTCAACCTTTTTTTCCCCGAGAAACGACCATTCTTTCTGGAGAATGCCGGACTGTTTTCCGTTGGACAGCCGGGTCAGGTCGAGATGTTTTTTAGTCGACGTATTGGCATTGGTCCAAGTGGCGAACAAGTACCCATTGTCGGTGGGGGCCGGCTGTCAGGCAAGATTGGGAACAACACGAATGTCGGGTTTTTGAATATGCAGACCTCGCCAACCGGCATGGGTAGTGATGCCTTGGCAACGAATTTTACGGTATCTCGCGTGCGGCAAGATTTTGCGAGTCGGTCCAACCTTGGTGCCATCTTTGTGAATCGCGAAGCGACCGGACAGAACACACGGTCGAGCGAATTTAATCGGACCTATGCAATTGATGGACAGTTAGGACTGGGGCAAACGGGGACAATTTCTGGTTATGCGGCTGACACAGATTCTCCTACCAGTCACACGGAAACACACGCTCTGAGCGTCATAGGGAACTATGCGTCCGAACGGTACCGCGTCAGTACCGGCGTTTCGGAGGTCGGACCAAACTTCAATCCGGAAGTGGGGTTTTATGCGCGGCGCGGATATCGGCGGTTAGATAGTCAGGTTCGGACGACATTCAGGCCGGAGAATTCGTGGGGTATACACGAGTTTGAGCCGCATGTAAGCCACTACACGGTGGTGAACTTCCGTACCGGTCAACAGGAAACGCAATACACGCATTTTGATAACCATATTGAGTGGCGAAATGGACATCGCTTGAGTACCGGCGTGAACATGACTCGAGAAGGTGTGCTTGAACCGTTTGAGATCTACCCGGGTGTCGATATTCCTGTTGGCCGGTATGACCATACCGAAGGGATTTTTCGGTTTTATACCAACCGAGGGGCCAGGTTTGGCGGTGAGGTGTCTTCTATTGCTGGTGGTTTTTTTGGTGGTCAGCGGATGCAGATTCGGCCGCAGTTCAATATGCGTATCGGGGAAACGTTTAATGCAGAACTTGGCGTCGACCGTAACGACATCCGCCTCCCGTGGGGTGATTTCGTCACGAATCTTGGTCTCTTTCGCGTTAGCTATTCGTTTACAACGCGAATGTTTTTTCAGGCGCTGTTCCAGTACAACGACCGTCGTGACCTCTGGTCGTCAAACATTCGTTTTGGTGTTCTCTCAGATGCCAACGCCGGTTTATTCGTTGTCTACAATGACATTCGCTATTTCGATGATCTTGTTGGTCAGAGATTCACGGAACGCGATGGTCTCGGTGGGCGCACGCTCACTGTTAAATTTAGTCACGTATTTGACGTCTTGCGATAGGGTAACGGTGCCGATAAGGCTGCGTCAGACGCGTGCCTCTCGAACGTTCTACTGGTCGATCCACGAGCTCGAACTGTGGACA
>CAZDQD010000015.1:0-70851 GCA_964507425.1 uncultured Vicinamibacteraceae bacterium | reverse complement strand
TTCATGGGAGTCGGGGCCATGACCGACTTCGGCCCTCTGCTCGCCAATCCGAAAACCGCGCTGTTGGGAGCAGCGGCCCAGTTCGGTATCTTTGGCACGCTCACCGGCGCGTTGTTGCTCTCGGAATATGTGCCAGGAATCTCGTTCTCGGTGCAGGACGCGGCCGCCATCGGGATCATCGGCGGCGCCGATGGACCAACGGCCATCTTCCTGGCATCCCGACTTTCGGAACACCTCCTCGGTCCGATCGCGGTGGCGGCCTACTCGTACATGGCCCTGGTGCCCCTCATCCAACCGCCGATCATGCGCGCCCTCACCACTGAATCCGAACGTCGGATCGACATGAAGCAGTTGCGCCCCGTACGCCGTATCGAGAAAATCATCTTCCCGCTAATTGTGTTTGGGCTGTGTCTGCTCTTGCTGCCGGATGCGACGCCCTTGATCGGGGCGCTGATGTTCGGCAATCTCATTAACGAGGCTGGTGTCGTCGACCGACTCGCCGACACGGCCAAGAATGAGCTCATCAACATCGTCACGATCCTGTTAGGGTTGGCGGTCGGCAGTAGACTCGGCGCCGACGTTTTTCTGCAAATCGAGACGCTCGGCATCCTCGCACTCGGGTTGGTGGCTTTCTGTCTGGGCACCGCCGCCGGCGTTCTGTTGGCCAAGCTGCTGAACAGGATCACCAGCGAACCCATGAATCCCCTGATCGGCGCAGCAGGTGTCTCTGCGGTCCCCATGGCCGCGCGTGTGGTGAACCGGGTGGGCCAAGAATACAACCCCACCAACTATCTGTTAATGCACGCGATGGGGCCGAACGTCGCGGGTGTCATCGGAAGCGCCGCGGCGGCCGGCACGCTGTTAGCCCTATTAGGTTGAGGCCTTTGCCAACGCAAAATTAGCCGCCGGCGCTCGCCGATGGAACATCATAGTGGCTAATTACCATCTTCCAATGTCGGTCCCACGCTTCTAAGCACTGCTCTCGAGCATCTGCACTCGTGACTACACCAACACTCTCAAGAAATGCACAAAACTCATCCGACGGCATCACCGAATGTTTGGCCGGACATACGAGAGCGCTCAAAAAGAAGCCGTTCGACTCATAGCTGTCGAGTGCCACAAGAGTCAGCAACTGACCGAACAACTCGTGGTGGGAAACCCAACTTGGAATAGTCGGATCGACAACCAGTGAGGCCCTCGTTAAGCCATCGCCGACAGTGCCCTCTCGCACTTGCTTGATAATAAGCTCAGATAACCGGTGAACAAGCCGCTCGTCATACAACAGTCCAAGTCGCGTCCGCGCAGTCTGCCGGACCGTCATCAAGCGTTCGGCGTCAATAAGAACGTCGTCAAGCTCAACCATCGCATAGCCAGTCAATCACGCACGAAGGTCGTAACAAAGCAATCTTGGACGATCTCCGGTTAAGAGGTCATTAGTATTTTGCGTAACGTACAACAAGCCTCTTGACAGCACTGGAACCGCCCAGAACTCACGTGAGCCGAAAAGCCACGTCCGAGAGATTTCCCTAAAGCCATCCGGTGACAGATCTAGCCACAATAGATGGCCCAATTCTCCAACGCACAAGAACTGACCATCGACCGCCAGTAATGAGCCACGAGCCGTACCCATCACCTGTTGACGTTCGCGACCATCAAACACGAAGTTTTCCGTCCACTGCGGAACTTCCCGCCAGACCACCTCGCCCGTTTCCGCATCCACACATGCGAGTGACGAGTCACCCATATTTCGTCCGTCGAAGCCATAAAGATAGCCGTCACGATAAATCGCAGTATTGAAGTGAAGCGCAAAATCTGGTGCCGTCCAGATGACCCGGTGAGAGAAATCCTGGTCAACCGACAGCAACACGCCACCAGCTCGATAACTCGCTGAAACAAAAATCTTATTGTCGAAAACAACTGGACATGAAGCGTTCACTGATTCATAGGTTCGACTCCTCCACTCAAAGGAGAAATCAACCTGCCCGTTTCTCGGGTCAACGCTAAGGACGCCACCAGACGGTGGACTCGATTCACCACCTGCAAAAATAACAACACGCTCTTGACCATGAAAGACCGCGGGCATTGGAGATGCGTAACTTGCACCCCATTCAGCACCGGCTCTCCACACTTCAGAACCTGTCTCAAGGTCCAAGCCAACAACAGTTGGGCCATCTGAGGCACCAACGTTCACAATAAGAAGTCCGTTACTTATTAGCGGAGTTGATGAAGTACCAAAAAAGTCTTGGCCCACACCATATTCCTGTCGTAGGTTAAGCTGCCATATTGTCCGGCCGCTCTCTAATTCCAACGCATGAATTTGGCCCTCAGCACCGACCGTATAGACTCTTCGGCCTTTAGTATCAATAACAGGACTCGCGCGCGGACCATTGTTATAGCCATAACGGTCCTCATATTGTGTCTGGTATCGAAACCGCCACAATGTTGAACCGGTTTCCGCCTGTAAACATTCAACGACCTCTTCACTTTCAATGCGGTGAACGTAAACAAGGCGGTCACCGTAAATGGCTGGTGATGCATAGCCACTTCCTGTTTCAAATTCCCAAACAAGCGGCGGGGGGAGTAGACGACTAAGGCGCGTCTCTGTCGAGACACAATTGCTAGTCGGCCCAAGAAACGATACCCAATCGTGGGTTACCGCGTCCGACGCCAACTGCTTTGGTCGACGGTGAAGCCTTCCCTGTTGTGCCGCTACGGCCACCCTTGGCGCGACCGCCGAAGCGACAAGCGTCTTGATCAGAGCTCGTCTTGAAATAGCCACTGGATCACCGCGATCAAGAGCTAGTGCGGCCTATTAGCCATGACTAAGCCGGCCCCAGCAGCGGCCAGAAGAATACCGACGAAAAATAGCGGTGAGGGCAACTCTCTGGGCGGCTGATACAACATTGCAACAAACACGCTCACTATCGGCGCCCCCGCAAAAACCAGGGGCGGCACAACATTTGGGCGGCCCCCATTGACCATCGCAAGAACTATGCCCAGCGCACCGAGTGCGCCAAGAATACCTGCCCCTAAAGTAAAAAGTGTGCCGTGTGTGGTGAACGTACTCCAGCTCCCTGCACGAGCAATCATCACGCCAGGAACTGCAATCGCCACAAGAACATAGGCCAGCCCAACCATCAAGAACGCGTGGACTCCGCTTCCGCCAAGTCCCAACGTGCCCCTGTGCAGTGTTGGAATATACGTGCCCCAACTCAAAACTGTAAGAATCACAAATGGAAGCCAACTAGGCATGATTACCTTTCCTCACATTATGTAAAACAAAATGGCCCGTCCCAGCAGTCTAGGACGGGCCATCACATCAATCACTGAACCAGTCGTGTTATCACGAATATATTGAATCAGCCCTACGGAATGGACGTTACCGCTTGCGTGTTCTTTCGCCGAGCGCCGGCCATAATACCTTCCATGCCAACATTACCTTCGTGACACGCGTACTCAAACAAGGGTCCGTCGGTACGACGGAGAGGCATTGTTGCCGTCCAAGGCTGAGTGAAATTATTCGGATCTTCGACGGTGAACTCGTATATAACCGTATCGGGGTCTAATCTTCTAAAACGTTCAATTAAATGAGTATCCTTCGACGAACCTCCGAGGCTTGTCTCCCGAAAAAAATTCTTTGTTTCAACGACTAAAGTCTCGCCTTCCCACCGCCCCCTCGAATCTCCTACATATTGTGGTATATCACCGTGCGGCCGTCCGTCGACTGGAATGATTCGAGTGTTGTGAACCATTTCATTGAAAATAACTACGGAATCTGACGTCTGAAAGATCATGACGTTATTGTTGTACGCACTCGAAACCATCGGAGGTCCAGAGTTAAACCCCATAATGCAGCGGTCAGCCAAAGTACGGTCGGTATAGTGATCCGCAAAACCATTTCTCATGTTCAGGCCACGTATCCGCGAGGCTTGCCGATAAGCATCACGATAAGGAATTCGACCATTCGGCGGGTCGACAACAAGTGAGGTTCGCTTATCGGAAGTCAGCTCAATTCCGCGCTCGTACCAAAATTCGTTATACGACAGAACGCCTCCCTCAGCACGAGACTGATAACCGGCATTCGGTGCGCCAGTTTCGGGATCGAAAAGGTCACGGTTCTGCCGGATTCGCTCGGACGCCTCAAACTGGGCCGCGGTCTCTTGATCCAGTGTCTCAAGTTCCGCGAACTGCTCCGGCCGTTGCATTGGTGTCAGCGTCCGGAATGTAAACGTACCGGAGATATCCGGGTGGCCATCCGGCGTACGCATGGGGTCAGATTCCTGCGCTTGTCCTGTTATCGAGAGTGATACTAAAAACAGTGGTAGAGAAAACCAGCTAGCAGCTATTCGGCGCGTCATTAAGGCAACCTCCCTAGTCATCAGTTACTTGCCGTCGCGAGAATCCTACCTTCTTTAGAGTTTCACCGTCCACATCCGTATAGCCGGTCCTGTACAAAAAAACGCCTCGCCCCGGTTAATCCGAAGCAAGACGTCCTACTCTCGCGTTTGTCTAAAAAATCCTTAGCAGGACAGCAACCTACTGCTCCACGACAACTTTTTCAGGATTCTTCCGTCTGGCACCAGCCATAATGCCTTCCATTCCGATATTTCCTTCATGGCAGGCATACTCGAACAAAGGACCATCGGTACGCCGAAGGGGCATCGCCGCGGTCCATGGTGCCGTCAACGTGTTTGGATCTTTAACGGTAAATTCATACATCACCGTATCCGGATCGAGCCTCCGGAAACGCTCTATCAAATGTGTGTCTTTCGTCGAACCCCGTAAACTAGTCTCTGTAAGGAAGTTCAATGTTTCAATAACCAATGTTTCACCTTCCCAATGTGCCCGTGAATCTCCAGACCACTGCCGGAGCACACCATGTTCACCGCCATCAATTGGAATAATGCGAGCGTTATGCACCATCTCGTTAATGATGACAATCTGACCAGGGGTCTGCATGATATGCACATTGTTGTTATAGGATGCCGCGGTCATTGGTGGCCCCGCATTAAAACCCATTAGACAACGGTCACCTAAGCTTCGGTCCGTGTAATGGTCGGCAAAACCGTTTCTCAGATTAAGCCGGCGAACACGACGTTCTTCGCGGTGTTTATCGGTAAACGGTATCCGGCCATTCGGGGGATCAATAATGAGCGACGTCCGCTTGTCAGACGTTAATTCAACACCGCGTTCATACCAGAATTCATTATAAGAAAGAACGCCGCCTTCAGCTCTGGACTGATACCCAGCACTCGGCGCACCGGTTTCAGGGTCATAAAGGTCACGATTTAAACGGATCCGTTCAGCCGCTTCAAACTGTGCGGCAGATTCGGCGTCCAGCGTATCCTGCCCGGCCAGCGCCTCCGGGCGCTCGAGCGGGGTCAGCGTCCGAAAGGTGAAAATCCCGGAGATATCGGGCTGCCCGTCAGGTGTTCGCATCGTCTGACCAGCATCGCTGGTCGCTGACTGAGCAGAAACAATCCCGGGTGCCAACAAAACGATCGACAACAACGTAAACAGAGCCAAACCATTTCGCACGCTCATTAATACAACCTCCTTAGTTTCCAGCGTTTTCAGCTATCCGATACAACTTCGAAGCCGTCCGCAGAAAAATACTGCCACGGGCAATTGCCGGAGTTGCCATTGTCATCTCATTAAGAGAATTCTTTCCTATCAGTTCAAACTCATCGCCAGCCTTAATAACGAAGGTGTCACCATCTTCACTCAATGCGAAGATCTTCCCGTTATAGGCCCACGGAGACGCCGTAAACAGCGTGCCGGCGGTAACACGCTTTCTTGGGTAAACCTCCACACCCGTTCGGGCGTCGTAAACCATCAGGATTCCTCTGTCGAGCAACGTGTAGTGATAATCCCCATATACCAGCGACGATGGGTTATATGAACCGAGTTGAGGATGTGACCATACGACGTAATCATTACTCGTGCTGCCCTCTCCTAGTGATATGTCTCCGGCCGCACCAGCGCGGACAGCATAAACTGGACGATGTGAATCGGCGATGTAGCCAGAATTAATAAACAGCAAGTCATGCGCTGCGAATGGAGTCGGGATCACAAGACTAGACATTCCGTGAAGCTCCCACAAAACGTCTCCCTCCATGCTGTATGACCGAACACCGTCACGTCCGGTTGTCACCAGTTCCGTTCTGACGTCGTTTTCCCATACGAAAGGCGTTGACCAGTTCGTCGCTTCATCACGGTCGGTACGCCAGATTTCATTGCCCGTAGATGCTTCATACGCTGCAACGTAAGACTGAGACTCACTGTCGTTTACGATGTAAATTCGACCGTCATGAAGGATCGGGGACGACGCTGCACCCCAATCACGCCGTGGCACCCAATCCAACGGCACTGACCATTCTTCGTTACCTTGAAAATCAAACGCAAACAGACCGATGTCGGCCAAATACACGTAGACTCGTTCTCCATCCGTTACTGGCGTCTCAGATGCAAATGTACTCTTTTGATGAGTAGGCATCGACGGAACAGACGAGTGCAGAGTCTGACTCCACCGGGTTTCTCCAGTCTCGAAGTCCACGTCGTACAGTACCCACTCAAGCGTGTCACCTGGCTGAACAATATCGCCACCGGTCATTGACCCGCCCAAAGAGCGTGCACGATAGTTCTCGGTCGGTTGAACGGGCTGCAATTCTCCGCTCCCGCCGCTTGCCGGCATCACGGTCAATAAAAAGACGTGTTCGCCCCAGACAATCGGAGAACTCCACGATCGACCAGGAATATCTACTCGCCACGCAACATTCTCGTCAGGCCCCCAACTCTCTGGAAGCGTTGAACCGTCCGTTATAACTCCAGCTACGTCCCCTCGAAACTGTGGCCAATTCGTCTGAGCATGACCTACCGTCACGACGCCATAAACGAACACTACCACTCCAATTGCGCGTGCCAAGTTCACTACGGCCTCCTCTAGTTCGCGTTTCTCTTCAACCAGTTACGCCACACCCGCGGGTGGGCCTGCCTAACCCATGGAATAGTCTATCGTTTTTCTCCCATCTGTCCTATAACCACAGGGAAAAGCCTCCCTGACTCAGAAGAGTGATAGCATGGCAAACACCGTTCAACCACTGTGGCTACGCCGTTAATTCACTGGATCGCATCGTTTCTTTGGCCGTACCGCATTCGAGTAGTTGGTATCCTCCTTCTCTCCGTAACGGAAATTGCACTCCTAGCGGCTGCTCCCTGGACCTTGAAGTTGATAGTCGATCAAGTTCTCGGCTCCGTCGAGTTCCCGGCAACTCTCACCGCAGTTCTACCCATCCTCGACAACTTGCAACCAATTACGCTGCTCTTAATATTTGCTGTTAGCGGCCTATTACTACAAATGGGCAGTGAGGCGGCTCGCATGGTCCACACACAATGGCAGGTCGATATGGGGCAACATATAGTCCACGACCTACGAAGTAAGCTACTTAATCACCTTCAAGCGCTCCCGTTAAAACATCACGTTACGCACCGCACTTCGGATTCTGTGTATCGACTTGATGCAGACACTTATTGTGTTAACGACCTCGTTACCGGTGGTGTGTTTCCGCTTGTTCTGGCGGGACTCAATCTCGCCGTGATGTTTACGATCCTGCTTCAAATAGATTCATTACTGGCAATAATGGCGCTAAGCATCACACCTTTTCTATATCTCTGCCTCCGATACCACACAACCACACTCACCAATCAGGCAGAGGCAGTAAAAACAAAAGAGTCGTGGCTGATCGAACGGGCATACGAAACGCTACGTTCAATCTCTGCCATAAAAAGCTTTACTCGAGAAACTCACGAGCGAGACCGGTTCAACGAGGCTAGCACTGAGACAATTTCAGCCCGACTGAACTTAACGTGGCAGGAATCGCTTTTCTCGGGAGCCATCACAGCGATTACGCTCCTGGGAACAACGCTCGTACTTATCGTGGGTGGCCTTCACGTACTGAGCGGAGAACTCGCACTAGGAACGTTACTTGTCGTCATTGCGTATATGGCGGCCGTCTACGATCCAGTTTCTTCCATTGCTCATACCATTGGTTCCCTCCAACAAGCACTCGTGAGCACTAAGCGCGTACAAGACATTTTTTCAGTCAAGCCCGAAGTGCCTGAAGAACCCGGCGCGCTAACCACGGCAATTCAAGGACACCTTCAGTTCAAGAACGTCTCTTTTTCTTATGACGACACACGTCAGGTGCTAGATGCGATCAGTTTCACTGCAGGTAAGGGGAACTTGGTCGCCATCGTCGGACCTACCGGCGCGGGTAAAACAACCCTCGCTAACCTAATTCCGAGATTGTTCGATGCAACATCTGGTCAGGTTCTCATAGACGGGGTAGACATTACCCGTTACGGGCTACACGCCTTGAGGAAACAAATCGCACTCGTACCACAGAACCCAATACTTTTTGCGGGAACTATTCGTGACAACATTAAATTTGGCGACCTCGAAGCATCGGACAACGAGGTTGAACAAGCCGCACAGCTGGCACACATCCATTCGTTCATTCAAGAACTCCCCAACGGTTACGAGACCGTGATCGGAGAAGACGGTTCGACACTCTCGGGCGGAGAGCGCCAAAGGCTTGGGGTGGCTCGAGCAATGTTGAAGGATGCACCGATTTTAATTTTGGACGAACCCACATCGGCCATCGATTCAATTTCTGAATCTGCTGTCTTTGAGGCCATCCGCCATCTCCGACCAAAACGTACGACCCTCGTCATCGCTCACCGACTGACAACAATCAAAGATGCGACGTGCATCATTGTCCTTAACCAAGGACGAATAGCCGCGGTTGGACAACATGACCGGCTACTGGCAAACTGTGAACTCTACCGCCAGCTCTGGCTAAAGCTGTCTCGTGTTGAAATGATCGATTCCGACACTATGGCTGAGCCGAATCTGGCCGGGACAATAAGTAAAACACCATCATGAAGATCGTAGTCGCTGGCATCATCGCGCGCTATCCCTTCGGTGGCGTTACTTGGTGTTCGCTGATGTACTTGGTCGGGCTCCGAAACCTTGGGCATGAGGTCTGTTATCTTGAGGACACCGGTGAATGTATTTACGATCCCGAGCTAAATACACGATCGGAAAACCCTCAGTACGGTACGAACTACATCCAGCAAACCCTTGAGACCTTTGGCCTAGGTGACAAGTGGTCTTTTGTTAACTATGACGGCTCCTATCACGGCATGTCTCACGAGGAAGTTCGTATTTTTTGCCAGGACGCGGACCTCTTCATCAACCTCTCGGGGGGAGCCTGGTTCTGGCGAGAGGAATACCGCAATATCCCGAGACGCATTTTTATTGATTCAGACCCTGTTTTCACGCAACTCTCCATCGCTAAAGCAGACCCGTGGTACGTCGAATTCTTTCGAGGTTTCAGCCATCTTTTCACCTTTGGTGCGAACATAGGCACTTCGTTGTCTAACGTCCCTACAGGCGAGTTCACATGGCTCAAAACTTGGCAACCGGTCGTTCTTGATTTGTGGCGGTGTCAGGCGCCACCAACTCACAGCTGTTTTACAACCGTGATGACCTGGCAAACAGAAAGCTTTACGGACATCAAAGGAGACAAGGATCGAGAATTTATACGTTTTCTCGAATTGCCAGCACAAACAAGCGCGTGCTTCTCCCTGGCCGTAAACGGTCCGACCGACCTACTCAGGACACATGGCTGGGCCCCGGTCCCGGCCATGACCATTTCAAGAACGATTGACGATTACCGCGATTTCATTCATCGCTCTCGTGCTGAATTTGGCATAGCTAAGCATGCCTACGTTGCCTATCGTTCAGGCTGGTTCAGCGATCGGACGGAATGCTATTTGGCTGCCGGCCGACCAGCTGTTGTGCAGGACACCGGATGGAGCGCTCACCTACCTAACGGTACTGGTCTACTTGCTTTCCGGACGATTAACGAAGCAGTTGAATCTGTCGCTGAAGTGGATAACAACTACGACAAGCATTCCGCTGAGGCAGTGGCCATCGCCCATGAATATTTTGATGCATCGCGGGTTCTACTGTCGCTACTGGAAAGAGCCTCGCCATGAGCAACCACAGACGGAGCACCCTGCCTCCACTGCGCATTGCCCAAGTCGTACCCGTTGCGCAGTCTTTGCCTCCTTCAAAATCTGGTTCCATAGAAACCATGACCAGCCTGCTCGTAGACGGTCTTGTCAGAAAAGGGCATCAAGTCACGTTGTTTGCCACAGCCTCATCGCAGACGACTGGCAAACTGGAATCAACATTCATGTCCGGTTACAACGAAGATGACTCGCTTTGGCCTTGGGAATTCTGTGAAGTCTTAAACGTGTCCAACGCAGTTGAACGTTCGTCCTTTTTCGACGTCATCCACTGCCATGCTGAATATGCACCTTTCTCACTCGCATTTCAGAGAATGTCGCAAACACCTTTGGTGCACACCGTACATCACAGTCCAACGCCACCAGAAGTATTACTATGGCGACGCTATCCAGAAGCACCTTTCATTGCGATATCAAACAGCCAAGCTCAAAAGCTTGCTGAACTTCGTGTCGTCGGAACGGTGCACCACGCCGTTGACATTACACAATTTCGGTTCAACCCACACCCAGATGATTATTTGCTCTTTCTGGGACGTTTCACAAAAGAAAAAGGAGTAATTGAGGCCATTCAGGCTGCGAAGAAGCTCAAACTTCGACTCGTACTTGCTGCTGCGAAAAATAGCTACTACCTCCATGAAGTAGCACCACTCGTTGATGGAAAAAACATCATCTACGAAGGAGAACTTGATCTCGAAAGAAAAATAGAGCTTCTGGGAAAAGCACGAGCTCTCCTCTACCCCGTACAAGCTGACGAACCGTTCGGTCTCGTCATGGCCGAGTCGATGTCATGTGGAACCCCCGTTGCCGCGCTAAACCGCGGTGCCGTCTCTGAACTCATTCAAGACGGATACTCTGGCGGCATCTTCGATACGATGGAGGATTTAGTCAATGGGCTACATCGAGTCACGACATTAGACAGAGTAGCTGTTCGGACCCACGCTGTTTCCCGCTTTTCTCCAGACAAGATGGTAGATGAGTACCTTTCCATCTACCGTAAGCTGGCAAGAGAGTTGACTCCCACCGTTGCCTCAGAAATAGAACCATCATGAGGCAAACCAAACAATTCACGGGACACTCCCTGCTCGCCGTCACCGCTCATCCAGACGACGAAGCTATCCTATGTGGAGGATTACTAGCATGGTGCGCAGACTTAGGTGCGAGAGTCAGCCTACTCTGCCTAACGAAAGGCGAACACGGTCAGGGCAAACCATCCGTCGTTACCGGTAGGGAGCTAGAACTTAACGCCGCAGCAAAATTACTCGGCATCCACGCTACAACAATACTCGCTCACGAAGACGGGATGTTGCCATGGATCGATCCAGAACGTCTTGAAAACGATATCGCGACAATAATTAAACAAGCTAAACCAGATGTTGTTATTACCTTTGATAGCGATGGTGTCTATGGACACCCTGACCATATTGCCGTGCATGAGAGAACCACTACCGTCGTGAATCAAATACAAGACAACCCCCCGGCACTTTATTATGCGAGTATCCCGTCTGGAACAATGCGGACGCTCGTCGAGCATGTCAGGGATGCGTGGCAAACACATAAAGGCCTTCATAAACCTCCGCAATCAATACTTGGAATTGACGATCCAGATGCCTGGGGCTGCGAGAACTTACCTCCAACATTTGTTGTAGACGCAAAGGCTTATGGCATCACCAAACTTGAGGCACTCGCCTGCCACCGTTCCCAATTTCAACACAGTGCGCTAGCATATGTCGCCCTGAAAGACGCACCAAAGCTCCTCAACAAAGAACATTATCGGCGAGCGCAGGTCGGCAACCAAGCAGTCGCCTTTATCGAAGACCTCGTTCAACCGGAGGATTAATGCTTCGAGATACTCTCGCATGGCTACGGTGCCCGTTTTGTGGTACCAACCTATCGATTGTTAACAACAATGCGCTGGAAGCAACTGAAACGGAAGTCAACTTCGGTGTCCTCGGCTGTGAGTGTTGCGCCTTTCCAATTGTAGATGGTATTCCTGTACTCATTGCCAATGACGCTTCACGTGAAGCAATACGCGCGCTTGAGACCGGCACCCGCGATGCAGCCAGAAATATTTTGCTCAACTTGGACGAGAACGGTGCCACTGAACTCTCTAAACAGTTATCAAATAGTCCGACAACGTTCCGAGAACTACTGCCCCTTTTAAACCAAGACGCGGAAACAGAATATTTCCTATACCGTTTTTCAGATCCAACGTACAGAGTCTCTGCGGCAACCGTGCAGGCAGTTCTAGCACAGCATGAAGATAACGCGCGTATTCTTGACCTCTGTGGAGGCTCTGGGCATCTCACGCATACGCTGATGAAGTGCCGTCCATCGCACCAAACTGTACTCGTTGATCTTCATTTTTGGAAGCTGTGGCTCGCCTCTCGCATAGTCGCCCGTCGCGCTGTGCCGGTATGCTGCGATGCGAATAACCCTCTCCCGTTTATCGACGGTCTTTTTTCAACAGTCCTACTTTCCGACGCCTTTCCTTATATCTGGAACAAACGACTGTGCGCCGGTGAAATGATACGGATTGCCAGTGCCGACGGAATCATCGTCATGCCTCATCTTCATAACGCTCGTGGCGAGAACATTTCAGCCGGCGACACCCTTACAGCAGAGGCCTACTCCGGACTTTTTAAGTCAAAATATCCAAAACTTTTCGATGATACACATTTGTTTAACGATCTCTTGGCGCACCGACATGTTGACCTTACAAAACATCTATCACCGTCGGAAATCGGGACAACCTCTTCACTAACCTTAATTGCCAGCCAACAACGCATACATTTTGAACACATCGGAGTGCCGTTCGCCAGCAGCTTAGACAGTGAACTCGTCATCAACCCGCTCTACCATGTCGACTACCAAGACGGACGCTCTTCCCTCACTAGACAATTTCCAAACGAGCATTACGAGTTGGAATATTCCGAATCCAAACACTATCTTCCAGATCGAATAATCGTAGACGGTGACCTCCGCGGACGAATCAACCCGGCTTCGGTCGGAGAACACTTGAAACAACTATTGTGGCAATGTGTGTTAATCGATGTGCCTAGAAATTATTGCTAACGTCCGGACTCAACTTTATTGACGACATACCGATCTAGTTAGACGCTCTGGAAATGCCCGCATTGTTACCAAACGCCTCAAGTAAAATGGGCAGTAGCGTATCCATCCTAGCGACAACAGGACCTCTCGGATCTAAACCCTCCACAAAGTGTCGGTCTTGGAGCTTTTCGAGTAGCCGTTGCCGATTTGTCACCACGTGAATTGGCACATTCCAAGAGGCCTCTTCACCGCTGACCAAAGCCGGGGGCTGATGGTCACCAATCAAGATCATTACGAGGTCTCGCTCGGCACGAAATCTGAGATACCCACCAAACGTTTGATAGGCATAGCCAAGCGCCTTAACGTAACTTGGTCCCAGGTTAAACCAATCAGGCCAATCAGACCACGCACGGTCTAATGACTCTGAATCGTACGGCTGGTCCGTCAGGACACGGGACCAATCCGGCTGGTACGGGGGTGCCGGCGTAAACGGCGCGTGAGTACTAAGCGTCGTAAATACAACAAAACGAGGGTCGACTCCCTTCGGTTCCATCTCCTCGCTGTCCACACGGGCGAGGGCATACTGGTCCGTTACACTCCACCAACCGAAAGGCGGGCCTTCATAATCGAGCTTGCCGTGATCATAAATTTCATCGAAACCGTAAAACGCTCCTTCAGGCCACGCTTGGAGGTGCCCAGGCATAATTGCCACCGTCCGGTACCCCTGTCGACCAAACAGTTTCACCAACGTGTCCCTGTCTTGCGCCATCAACCGAGCGTTCGCGCGGTCATCTCGTATTTCGATCCCAGAAAGCAAACTGATGTGCGCCAGCCATGATTCTCCACCAAACGTAGTTGATTCCACTAACGCCGATACAACGTTACGACCTGTTTCGACAACGTCTTCTTCAAACTTCGACCGACTTGGTGCTAGATCAGCAGCCAAATGTTCGGCTTCCCAGCTAACAGCGCCGTAGGATTCCATGAAAACAAGAACCACGTCTGCACCTTGTACATGTTCAAAATCTGATGAAAGTAGCTGAGGCGGACCCAAAGCTGCCACACCAGCACCTGTCATTTCATAGATATATTCATACACCTCCTCGACACCGGCTATTGAAACTGGATCTGAAAACTCTGCTTCGAGCGGAGAACCGACACCAACGCGGTCTAAAACGTATAGCAAGCAAATAGCGGAAGCAGCGACGCCAAGAGATCTTCTAATGTGAACATTCCTCAACACACTAAATATTCTCGTAAAGCACCAATAAGCCGAAAGGTAGATCACTACAGGCACCATAATCGCCGCGAATACCACGAGCAGCGTCTCCCAGACTGAAGCAACGGTCGTAAACATCGCACCTACTTTAGGAACATGACGGAGGTCCCAATAAAGGTTGACATCTCGACCATAGAGAGACCGCGTTGTAACATCGATGTACCGCCCCAAAACCAACAGGACCCAGATACCAGACAACCAATGAAATCGAAACTCGGCGGTCTTTCGGCGCCACGAGGCCACACACACAAGCGACAACACCGCAACGGCTACCTCAACAGAAAATTCGTCTCCAGCACGCACTTTGAGCGTCGGCCAGACATTCATAAAAGTTAGTGAAAGGTGAAGTGCCGACAAGGCAACCGCAAACCCCAGCCACTCGTATACACGCGAAGCCAGCACACTCCAGTCTCGTTCTTTATTCATCGCCGAAGACTTATCCTCGTAGACTCCACGGCAGGTGGCGTCCACCGAACGCGAGCGCTAGAAGAGCTCCAATAACGGGAGGGCCATAGCCATTAGTGAGATAGCCAGTCGTAAAAACAATGCCGCTAGCGAAGTGAAAATTGCAGACCATGAGCATTGTCACGAACGCCACAAGTCGAACGCGAAAACCAATCATTAGAGCCACACCCGCTGCCAACTCACCAAGTGGAACAAGACGTGCAAACACAAAAGCACCCGGAAGCGCTACAGCATCAATGTAACGCCGGCTCAACCCACTAGTAAGTTCCTGCCATTGCTCTAACTGCCACACCAGTTCACTACTGTCGTTAAGCCATGAGAGTTTATTCATCCCCATGAGTAACAAGAATATTCCCATAAATAAGGTGAGCACCCGTAATCCCACGACGGCCGCAGCCGGAGTTCCCGTCATCATCGGTTTTTCCTCGTCAATATAGGTTCCCCCATTGTTAACGATCAGTGTTCCACAGCAAAATAGACTACAGCGTTATGAGTCATTTTCAGCGAACTCTGGGCCTCATCCGATCGTTACTCATTTACCACACAGTTCCAGGTCGACAAATACGATTACGCCGCCTCTATCGGAAATTTGTCAACTCTGGTGACCTCGTCTTTGACCTTGGCGCCCACGTCGGGAACCATACGCGAGCACTTGTATCACTTGGCTGCCACGTCGTAGCGATAGACCCACAGCCGGCTTGCGCAGACACACTCCGCCTGCTCTACAGAAAGAACAGACAGGTCGATGTGGTTGAGGCGGCAGTATCAGACACTAGCGAACAAGTACAACTAGCCATCAGCGAAAGACATCCAACTTTAACGACAACGAAACGTGGATGGCGAGAAGACAGGGAACGCGACCCATTATTCAAGGGCATCCGATGGGATTCTTCGATTTCCGTAAGAGCCACGACTCTTGACCGACTCATTGAACAGTACGGCACTCCATCCTTCGTCAAGATCGATGTTGAAGGTTCAGAACTAACGATACTCTCAGGTTTAAGTCACCCAATCCAAACAGTATCAATTGAATATCTACCAAGCTGTGTAGATGAGACCAAGAAGTGCATCACTCGTCTTAATACCCTCGGTCCGTATCAATTCAACTGGTCAAAAGCTGAAACATTTACGTTGGCCGAAAAAACATGGCTCACGGATTCACAACTATTAGCAGCCCTTAATTCATCGGAAGCGAAAAGCCGTTCCGGCGATGTATACGCCCAACTAATAAAGTAGCGAGAAACATGTTGAAGTCGAACGAACACGACGTTCAGAGTTACTACGACAGACACACTAAACAGTTCATGGCTTACGGTGAAGGCCGCGGGTCTGGCACCATTCACCGCGCCGTGTGGGGACCAGGGGTCAATACACGCAAGCAAGCTTTTTTCTTTGTCGAGGACCGTCTAGCTGAAGCATTTCGAACTCTCGTACAAACCACCCCTAACCAAACCATTTTAGATCTTGGTTGCGGAATTGCTGGAAGTCTCTGTTATCTGACACAGCGACTACCTGTACAGGGCGTTGGGATAACGCTCAGTCCAGTTCAAGTCCAGCTAGCGAAGAAACATATTTATGACTCCCAGCTTCAAAATCAAGTTACTTGCATTCAAGGCGACTACCTCGACTCAAATCTTCAGATTCCTCCTATCGATATGGCATACGCCATCGAATCCTTCGCCCACACTGACGACCCTTCGAAATTCTTTTCCCATTGTGCAACACGTATTCGACCAGGCGGAATTCTTGCAATATGCGACGACATGCTCAGGAATGATGTGTCGCCACGCGCGAAAAAGAGGATCAGGCAATTCAGCCGCGGCTGGCGGGTACACACGCTATTAACTCAAACCGAACTGATCGCACTTGCGAAATCCACTGGATTCCAACATGACTCAACTTACGACCTGACCCCTTACCTTAGACTCGGCCGCCCACGAGACAGACTTCTAGCTGTTCTTACAGCATTGGTGAGCTGGCTTCCGCTCGATAATACAATCGGTCATTTGCTGGGCGGAAGTGCGCTACACACGTGCCTACAGAATGGCTGGATCGGTTACGATCTCACCTTCTTTCGTCGAACGAAATGAGTGACGCATGTCACACGACGCAATCCGATATTGGAACTTTGCTGACCTTACCGGCGACCCTGTCGTCATCCTTCCAGTTGCTGCGACCGAACAACACGGCCCCCACCTACCGTTTACAACGGATGTTGAGATTGGACATGGCTTACTCAACGAGGCATTTAAAGTGCTCCAACCAGACTTTCCAGTTTGGTCTCTACCGATGCAATCAGTCGGTGTAAGCCTCGAACACTCACGATTCGATGGCACCAAGACTGTGAGTGCAGACGAAATGGTTGAAACCATTTACCAACTCGGATCCAAAGTCGCCCAAACAGGCGTAAGGCGACTGGTGATCAGCAACAGTCATGGCGGGAATCACGCAGCGGTCGATACGGCAGCGCTCAAATTACGCCTAGAACAGAATCTACTTGTCGTTAAAGCACACTACTACGAGTTCCCTGTACCACAGGACATCACACTTCCAGCACACGAGTGGCTTCACGGCATACACGGTGGCGCAGTAGAAACTGCACTGATGTTGCACCTTTGCCCAAACGCGGTGCAACTTAAACGCCTTCAGAATTTCACATCATTTGGGGAACAACTTGAAGAAGCAGGGTTTCTTATTAGTCCGACTGGCCCAGCGGCCTTCGCATGGTTATCCGGGGACCTCAACAGAAGCGGAGCCATCGGCGACGCAACACTTGCCGATGTCGAGCTGGGGAGACAGCTAACATCCTATTACGGTCGCTTCTTAGCAACCGTAATTCGCGACGCCCATAGGTTTCCCATTGGCCAACTGCTCAAATCGTAGAACTATCGTTCCTCTGTTTTTCCCGCGAGCATGTCTTCCAACCAATGCCCAGCTCGTCGAACCTTTGCTCTAACGTACGGTAGGTTGTGACGATTAAGGGTGCCGTACATCGGGCGTCGCTCCACAACATCAATTCCAGCCTCTTTTACAGCACGAACTTTTTCCGGATTGTTGGTAACCAGCTCGACGCGTTTGATCCCAAGATTCTTCAACATCTCAACTGCGGCACCATAGCTGCGTTCATCAGCACCAAACCCGAGCGTTCCATCAGCGTCTACTGTATCGAACCCTTCCTCCTGCAAAGCGTACGCTCGCAACTTATTGCCTAGACCAATGTCACGTCCTTCTTGCGACATGTAAAGCAACACACCGCCTCCACGTTCCTGAAAGAGCCGCAGACTACCTCGTAGTTGTTCACCACAGTCACAACGAAGGCTGCCGAATAAATCACCTGTCAGACACGCAGAATGTATTCGTACGGGAACTGGGTCCGGCCATGTAGACTCACTTCCAATCAAGACTGCGACATGTTCCAACAAACCACTCGTCTCACGAAACGCGATAAACCGTGCTTCCTCCGCGTGCGCCAGGGGAACCACGCCCTCGCTGATATGGGTTATACGAACACCTGTGTCCGCTACCATTTCATCTACTTGCGCAGTGGTTACGGACAACGTGCCCGCTCGATTGAGAGTGTCCACGATGGACTCCGAATGAACGTAATTAACTGAAGCCCCGACAACGGCAGGTAGCAGTCGACCCAGTCTCGCAAGTCTGAGCCCAGCAAATTCAGCATCGGACGCCGGATGCGCATCATGTTTCGTTCCATCTACGCCACTCGCACTCGCGAGTTTAAATATCTGTTCTGGCCCCTCTCCATTAAGACACAAGCTCAAACCCTTGGTCTTATCGTTAACTAAAATCGATAACCCCATCGATTTCGCTCTGTGGCTGGTCACGGTAAGCCGGAGCGCGCCAACTCCACGTAACGTCTTTAAAGCCGTGCCCTCTAACCCATCGACACTCGCTACTAGTGCTCCAGAACGATCTGGGCCAACGATATACACAGGTCTCCCCTGTCGAAGATCAAAAAGGCTACGTTCAACGTTGTACATATCTTGTTCCGTCTTACTGCCAACGTTGCTACTGTTATAGGCAACAATGGCCCTTACCAACAATGCTCTCATCACCGACGCAGTAGCTTGGGCACTTCTACGACAAGTTCTTAAAGCGCCCACTCTTGCGCAAAACACTGCACCGGTCGTACACCATGATCGCAATCCCGATACCTGGTTGCAAGTTTTCCCCTCAGGCGATTGGAAAAGCTCCTCTCAACCGACACATTCCGCTCGGGAACTCTTGAACCTGTACGCACCTCTTACGACCGGGGCGTCCCTCACCATCGCGCAACTTGGACAAAGCCTCGATGGTCGCATTGCTACGCCTAACGGCCACTCTCACTATATTACAGGCCCCAGCGATATAAGACGGGTACACAGGCTTCGTACACTCGTAGACGCCGTGATCGTGGGCGCGCGAACTGTGGAGCTTGATGACCCGCAACTCACCGTTCGAGAAGTCGAAGGACAGAACCCAACCCGTGTAGTTATCGACCCAAACACGCGACTTAAGCGAGACCGACGGATATTCACAGACGGAGCCGCTGCAACCTTGCTCGTTGTAGGAGGCACATTAGAATCCGAGAACGAACCCGCCAACAGCAACACGATCGTCTGCAAACCCAATTCATCCGGCCGACTCGCGCCTGGAGATATCTTACGCGCCCTCCGTAAACGTGGTCTCAGGCGGGTACTCATCGAGGGAGGCGGCACGACAATTTCTCATTTTATCGATAGCGGTGCTCTCGACCGACTTCACGTATCTGTGGCCCCGATGTTGATCGGTTCGGGAACGTCCGCATTCAATCTGACTCCCATCACCTCACTTACTCAAGCTCTCCAGCCACCATGTAGAATATTCCACCTCGATAAAGACGTCTTATTTGACCTATCCCTAACGCCCACGAATAAAGACTAAAGGCGCCGTTCCGACTGGAGCAACGAAACCAGCACAACCGCACCAGGCAAGCTCGACACCAACACAATCAACCCATAGGCTGCAGAAATCGCCACACCATCGGCAGCAGAAAGACCAACCGCGGCCCACAGAAGCGCCGCCGCTCCTTCACGCACTCCCCATCCGGCAATCGTTACTGGAATCAACATCGTCACTAATACCGGTCCGATAAGTGGAAGCAAAACGGTCGCTGGTGTGATTACGCCTAGCCCGCGCGCTGCCATAACAAACACTGCGAGGTAACTGCTCACAATCAGTAATGACACACTGAGCTGAACAACCAAGGCCTTCTTCAACAACAGAGTTGAAGCAATATCGTCAAACCACGCCTTGATTACAGGACGCGAAGGACGAATCCGTTGAAAAAAGACAACTACGGCAACAGCCAGAGCAACAACCAATGCTGCGACTGAGCCCAACGCAGATAGTAGCGTTCGACGGACCTCATCCGGAAGTGCGAGACACGAACACAATGCAACGACCGTCATCACAATCTGCCCGGAGGCCCGTTCTAAAATTACGCCTTTGATCGCGGGCCCCATGCGGTCGGTCTTGCTGTGACGCCACGCACGAGAAACATCACCGACGACACCGCCTGGTAACAATTGGTTAATGAATATACCAAGGTAGTACTCTCGGATCGCCCTACGCAGCGGCAGCACTAGACCAAGCCGTGCTGCGGTAAAACGCCATCGCCACGCGGACAAAGTGACTTGGAAAACTGATAACACGATAGCCGCGGCGACCCAACCAAGCTTCAGCTGGGCCAGTCGTCCTAGGATAGTGCGTCCATCAAGCCAATATCCGAGTCCGCCCAACAGAGCCACACTCACAGCAACGCGCCACCAAGATATCGGACCTAATTTCATACTGGTCCTGGAAGCGCAACGAGATCAAGATGTCCGACACTTACAGCAAACTCGCCACTTGCAAGTGTCTCTCGACGACGGTCCGCCCACGCCGTTATCCGAGCAGTTTCCCCAGGACACTCTTCCACGGCAGCTGCTGCCCACCCGTCAATCAAGTAACTCACAACCGGTCCATCGTTCGCACCGAGAAGCCACCGACTCTGAAAAAGCCATACCGAATAGCCCACCTCACGAAAAGCCGTCTCTGTCTTAAGACTCGACATCGGGCCCGTTGCCGGACCGAACCCTTTATTTCTCCGTTGATGATTATTGACTGCACGGCGAACCAGCGCATCATCAGTATCTTCGGCCGGTGTTGGGTCGGTTACACTGCTATGCCACTGTATCGAACCATCGTAGGTCAGAGAGAACAGCGCTCCTCGTCGACCTGCACGACACGCATTCACCATAGACCTCAACCATTTTTCAGAGACCAAATCCAAAAATGCTGATGCCGTCACTAAATCGGGATTAGTTTCTTCAATGAGCGCTGGCACCGAAACTGACACGTCAGCAACTAACGTTGTGACGCCCACATCCCCCGCTGGTGCAGCGGCCGCCTCGTTTAACAGACCTTTGTCAGAGTCCACGAGTGTCCAACGCTGCGGTTTCGGTAAGCGAGGAGCTAAGTACCGCATGTTTGAACCCGTACCAGCACCGATGTCTAGCACTCGCGTCCAGTGGCTCTCACTCCAGGCGCGAACAACCATCGCAACCGACATCGTCGAGCGAGACCGATGATCCACGGATTCCCGACAGTTCAACCAGCCGGACTCAAAGGTTTCAACCATCACGCCTTCACTAATCCTCAAACGTATTAGATATCGCTCCAACCCCTTGAATGCGTACAGTGACGACATCACCATGGCGCATCGACCCGACACCTACCGAAGTGCCACAGGCAATAACGTCACCGGCTTCTAAAGTCATGTCATGCGACAAACGACTGATAAGCTCAGCGGGTGTAAACACCATATCGCCGACCGGGTAGTTCTGTCGCTCCTGATCGTTGAGTGTCGTCGTCACGCGAAGTTTCGACGGATCGAGCCCAGTAACAATACTAGGTCCAATAACACCGAACGTATCTGCCGCCTTTGAACGGGTCCACTGCGGAAAGCTGGGATCTTTCTTTAAGAGGCCTATTGCTGTGACATCATTAACACAGGTGCAACCAAACAGATAGTCCAAAGCGGCTGACTCAGCCACGTCGTGACACCGTCGCCCAATTACAAGTCCAAGTTCCCCCTCAAAGATGATTTTTCCGGCATAGGCCCTGGGACGCCTAATAGGTCTCCCATGAGAGTGTAGCGAGGTGTTCGCTTTTATGAAGTACAGTGGTTCCTCTGGGACCGTTCCCTCAACTTTCTGAATTAATGCATGGTAGTTATTGGCCATACCAATAATTTTGCCCGGTTGTACCGGCGCAATAAGTTGGACGGCATCGACTGCAATAGTCTCGCCAGTAGAAGTTGGTGAATCAAACATGTCTCCAGAGTACGTCGTAATAATTCCGCTCTCTAACGAACCAAATTTTTCAACATTTTCCTGAATAAATCTTATCCACGTCATTGATCATCTCCGGACATGCTCGCATTTAGCGATTTGAACTCAAACAGTGATTTCTCAAAATTCCCAACAGCCACATTCCAAGATGGAAGCTTGTTCCCGTATTCGTGTGCAGTCCTTGCATAGCGCCCTCGAAGCGCTGAGCCTGTTTCTCCATCAAGAAGCCTGCCCAACGCATTCGCTAGTGCCAGGTGATCACCGGGTGCCACTAAAATGCCAGCTCCCGCAGGCACCGTCTCTGGAATCGCGCCCCCCGTCGTTGACACAATCGGCAGCCCGTACGCTAAGGCCTCCGCAAGCACCATGCCATATCCTTCGTAGTATGACGGGAGCACAAAAATTGATGCTCCTGCATAGAGTTGCTCCAATGTAGAACGGTTGCATTCGCCAACAAACTCGACCCGTTCACCTATACCCGCCTCTCCCGCCTGAGTCATTACCTCCTCGGCAAAGCGTCGGTCACGATCAAGGCTTCCCGCACAAACACAGTGCCAAGACTCCATCCCGAGCGTACCTAACGCCCGTATCAGTACATCGTGTCCGTTTCTCGGAATAAGCGAGCCGACTACCAGCAACCTGGGAAGCTCCGTGGACAACTGGTTTGCACGCTGGACAACCGGGTCGGTTCCGGGGAGGACGACTCGAATGCGGTTTCGTTCGAGACCAATGCGCTGCAGTCGGCGAGACGTAAACTGGCTCGTGACAATTACACCACGCATTAAACGTAACACCCGTGTCTCTTTTGTGAGAAACAGAGACGATTCGTCAGTTGTCAGCCCCCTTTCATCACTCAGTGGATGATGAACTAATGCCAACAACATCAGTCGCTGCGCATGACGCTCTACTGCTTTTGCAGAGGCGACAAGTGCGAGTCCGTCAATAAGAACAACACTACCATCTAAAATCGAGGTGAAAACACATTCAGCACTCCGAGAGGCGACTTCGTCGCCCCGTGGAAACAAACCATCAAGATTGTGCACAACAACTTGCCATCCCGCTGCGCGCAACCCCTCCACCATCCGGGCATCGTAAAGATAACCACCTGTCCGCTGTTCTAACGGACCAGGGACTACGACATGCAGTGCACGCCTCATCACAAATCCCCTTGATACCTCCCCCAAGCGGCATGAGATTCGTTGAGTGTGACCTCAAGGGTAGTTACACCGCGCGCGCCTTCGCCAATCTCGCCAGCTTGTATTGCCGAAACAAGCCGATTGAATATTTCACGCGCAAGATATTCCGTTGTCGTGTTGACACCACTAAACGTTTCCAGCTCATCGAGATTCTTATAGTTAAAGTCAGACAACACAGTTTTGAGGCAGTCTGCCGCACGTCCAATATCTACAACCACCTGATCACCGTCTAACTCTGGGCGGCTAAATGTCGCATCAACCACATAAGTCGCTCCGTGTAACCGTTGTGCAGGTCCAAACACGTCACCAACGAAACTATGGGCGACCATGAAATGATCTCGAACGTTCACGCTGTACATAATTCACGCTACTCCGTCTTCTTCACGAACCATATCGAACACGATGACATAGGACGCTTCCTGGATCGTGGCTTAATTGAGGAAGAACATCCGGTAAGTCGTCAAACGAGCTTTCAGAATTGATCAAAACATCAAAACAACTATCCCGCAAGAGTTCTAAGGCGAGTTCTAAACGTTTACGGTGCGTCCATCGAGGCAATCGATTCATCGGAAGACGGCCAACTTGACTACTTCGCAGTGTCAAACGACGAGCATGGAAAAATTCTCCAAGTGGCAACGACACGTTCCGAGTTCCATACCAACTTGCCTCAACAATTGTGGCCTCTAGCCCAGCCACCGCGAGCGCGGCACGTAACCCTTCCGGAGATCCGCTGACGTGCAACACAGCGTCTGCCACTAACCCCTTCGGGACTTCGCGGTGATAATTCATACCAAGGGTGGTACATACATCTTTTCTGGATTCGTTCGGATCAACCACCTCGACTGTCACACCAGGAATATTTCGGCACAGTGTCGCTGCTAGCAAGCCGATAACACCGGCTCCTATAACAACAACCGTGTCGCCTACGCTCAAACCGGCATCCCACACAACATTGACCGCTGTTTCCATATTGGCCGCCAAGATTGCCCGTTCCGGAGGAACACCAGTGGGCAGCAGTGTCACGGATCCGGACGGGACACAATAAACATCCTGATGCGGGTAAAGACAAAAGACCATACGTCCAACGAGTTCTGCTGGCCCCTCTACCACCTCACCAACACTGGAATAGCCATATTTGACAGGGCCAGGAAATTGTCCGTCTTGGAATGGCGCCTTCATAATTTCGTACTGAGAAACCGGCACCTCGCCTCGAAATACGAGCGATTCTGTTCCTCGACTTACAGCACCAAACGCAGCAGCGACGAGCACCTCAGTGTCTAACCTAGGAACAAGATCCTTGCTTAATATCTCCGCCCGGCCTGGTTCAACAATCCAAAACTGTTTAGCAATGCGCATACAGTCCCCGATGATGACGTAGGATTAAATTGATAAAACTCCTACGACACTAGTGATATGTCGCAAACGATGCAACCCGGCGAAATAGTCACACGTAAAAATGTACGGCACCGGGCAATAAAAGATCTCCTTGTCGGCTGCCTGCCTCTAGCGGCTGTGACCGTGTCGACCCAGTTTTTCTTAGGCTTACCGCAAACGTCAGACAGCATTGAAAACCTCACGCTCTATCTACTTCTATACAGCAGTGGAAACCTCGCGCTCTATCTACTTCTGTGCGCTGTACTCATCATCACATTACCAAATAATTTACCAACCCCCGGATTGGGGGTTCCCAATCGAATCACGCTTTTTCGCGGCATACTTGTTATTTCGGTTACTACGCTCGTAATGCTCTCCAGTGTGCTGCCGGAAACAACCCTCTGGTGGATCATCGGAATATCCACCATCGCGCTCATCCTCGATGGAGTCGATGGCCAGGTTGCTCGTCGTAGTAACACAGCCACATCTTATGGAGCCAGATTCGACATGGAGGTCGATGCATTTCTAATGTTTGTATTGTCAGTTTTAATTTGGCGTAATGGGAACATTGGAGCATGGATTCTGCTAATTGGAATCGCGAGATACATTTTTGTGGGCGCTGGATGGCTATGGCCAGCATTGACTCGGGAACTCCCCGACAGCAAACGTCGAAAGGGTGTCTGTGTTGTCCAAGGCGTGGTGCTGCTGGTTTGTCTTGGTCCGGTTATACCAGTAGTCGTAAGTACAGGGGCCGCAGCAACTGCTCTTTTCCTACTAACTGTATCGTTCGGCGCTGACACGTGGTGGTTATTACAGTTCAACAAGAAAGGCCCTACTCGTTAATGGGACATAAGACATTAATCGCCCCACTGGTTTTATCTCTCACTATGGCACTTGGGTGTCAGGCGACCACTGATTCTAACGATTCAACTCCGACCGTTGAAGAATTACTCACACGCGTCAATAGCGGCGACCTTAACATGCTGTTTGAACTCGGCACTAGATACGCGAATGGTGACGGTGTATCTCGCGATAACGTTCTCGCCTATAAGTGGTTCGGTCTCGCGGCCGAATTTCTTAACTCCGAAAAACGTTTCCAAGCACAACGCATGCAGCAGCTACTGGATGGGGAAATGTTTCGCCATCAAATTGCAGAGGCAAACCGGCTCGCTCGCCTTTGGAAAATCAAACATCCACCAACGAACAACTAAGGTAGTGTCGCTGACAGATTCAAGCCTACTCAACTGTAACAACCGAACCAGCAGCGAGCGGTTTCTCATGAGAGCAATCTGCTAACATTGTTAACCTCACACCGACCAGTTCAATGGCAAATGATGCGAAGAACGAGCAACCGGACAAGCCTGAAACGTCCCGTACCCCTGAGGACAAACCCTCGGCAGACTCGTCTAACTCTGCGCCATTGGACACTTTCGCAAAGTGGCTGGGTGGCTCCTTTAAGTTGTCCTCTGAAGCCAGGGCAGTCACAACAACTGTGGCTGGCGCTGCCATGTTTGCCGCGGTACGTGCATTGACTCGCCGCGGAAAGAAATCGTCGCCAAACAAACGTGACGAGGTTCAACCGGTGTCAGAACCAACCGCACAAACAGAAAGCGCAACGCCGGTGAAACAAAGCGCTTCACTCGCCGACCGGCGCGAAGCTCTGTTACTTGGCGGTGGGCAGGCTCGCGTCGATGCGCAACATGCGCGCGGAAAATTTACGGCCAGAGAACGAATCACACGAACTCTTGACGCAAATTCGTTCGAAGAGCTTGGCCCGTACATCGAGCACCGGCACAGCACATTCGGGCTTGATCGTCAACGGCATCCTGGCGATGGCGTGGTAACCGGTTTTGGGCGCATCGACGGCCGCCGTGTGGCTATTTTCGCGCAGGATTTTACAATTCTGGGAGGCTCCTTTTCCGAAACGCAAGCCATAAAGGTTGGTCGCCTGCTCGAAGCCGCTACTTCTGGAGGCCTACCCATAATCGCACTGCTAGACTCTGTTGGCGCCAGAATCCAAGAAGGCGTCTGGAGTCTTGCCGGATTCGGCGACTTATTCTGGCGTAATACTCAGGCAAGTGGTGTTGTGCCACAAATCAGCGTGATGCTTGGACCATGCGCCGGTGGCGCAGTCTATTCACCCGGACTGACCGACTTTGTCATCATGTCACGAAGCTCAAGCTACATGTTTATCACGGGGCCAGACGTTATACGAACGGTTACCGGAGAAGAGGTTGACGTTGACACCCTCGGCGGTGCTGAGACTCATGCCGCCACGTCCGGCGTGGCGCACTTTGTAGCGGAGGCAGAGGACGAGGCGCTCGACTTAACTCGACGCCTCGTGGGCTACTTGCCGTCAAACAACGCCGAAGATCCGCCGAGATTAGACATCGCCAATGATGAAGATGTCGCTCCAAATACAGCAGCTCTTGACACGTTGATGCCAGAAACGTCTGAAGAAGCCTACGACGTTCGCGAGGTCATTGCTCTAATTGCTGACACCAACACATTTTTAGAAGTTCATAAGGATTTTGCGCCAAATGCGATCGTCGGATTTGCACGTCTAAATGGTAATGTCGTCGGATTCGTGGCTAACCAGCCCTCACACCTTGCCGGTGTTTTAGACATCAACGCCTCTGATAAAATCGCGCGCTTTATCCGTTTTTCCGACGCGTTCAATGTGCCACTCATCACCTTGATCGACTGTCCTGGGTTTTTACCAGGCGCCGGGCAAGAACATCAGGGAATTATTCGACACGGGGCAAAAATCGTTTACGCCTACTCGGAAGCCACGGTACCGAAAATATCAATTGTGCTTCGTAAAGCCTATGGCGGTGCGTACATCGTTATGAGCAGTAAAATGATTCGCACAGATGTCTGCCTCGCATGGCCTAGCGCCGAAATCGCGGTGATGGGCGCAAAAGGAGCCGTCAGCATCCTTTACGCTCGTCAACTGAAAGCCGCAGACCCAGCCAGCCGAGATGCGAAACGGACAGAGTTGGAAGAGCAATTTCAAGAGGAGTTCAACTCTCCCTTCGTTGCAGCTGCTTCTGGTCATATTGACGACATCATCCATCCGCGCGAAACCAGAGACCGGCTCATAGCAACGCTCGAATTCCTGAAAGATAAACAACCCAGTACGCTACCGAAAAAGCATGGGAATATCCCCCTCTGATTCATGTCTACTGGCCTCCAGACCGTCCTTGAAATCGCCGGCATCGGCACAGTTCTACTGTTTCTCGCGCTTGCAGGGCTTGTCGGTCTGATGTACGCGGTCACGTCACCCCGTCTTTCAGACAAACTGAATTTAAACGACGATGAGGACGCGAATGCTGAGGCAGACATGGCCTCTCGTGCAGACCGTGCTGCCTCAGAGGCAAAACACGAAGCCGAAGCCGAAGCAGATCGTCAACGGCGTGCTGTCGCACTGGCAGTCGCCACCGCCTGCGAAATAGTGGGACAGTCCGCAAGCCACATAACCGAAAACCCCTCTGAGTGGAGACAACTTCACCGAACTCGACGTTTCGCACAAGCGGTCCGGCGTCAAGGAGGCCGCGCATGAAGTTATATCGTGTCACCATTGACGGCCGAGTCTACGATGTCGAGATCGACGATCCGCGAGCGAGGCCAGTTACCGCCAGGCTTTCGGGCACGGCCTATTCGGTCGACATTGAATCAACAAACCTTCCTCATCCGAATCGGCAAGATCCTCTTCCAGAAGCACCAGCCTCTAAGGAACCACCTAGTACGGGTATATCGCAAGCCGCCTCAGCCCCTGTAGCATCTCCGGCGTCTACAGCAACTAATGCGGGTCCAACCACGATGACCGCACCAATCCCGGGAGTCGTTTCAAAAGTAACGGTTCTTGCTGGCCAAGCCGTGGAACATGGAGACGAGCTATTAACAATCGAGGCTATGAAAATGTTCAATGTCATGCGCTCGCCGTCGACTGGAACCGTTGCTACCGTTCACGTTAAAGACGGTGACAATATTGTTCAAGGACAACCCCTCGTTAGTTTCGCGCCCTAACGAGTAACGTATAAGTTTCCCTAAAGCATGCTATCCCTAACACCAGCTGTCCTGCTCATGTTTGCCGTTGGAGGAGTGCTGATCTATCTCGCAATCGCTAAGAAGTGCGAGCCGACCCTACTATTGCCGATTGGCTTCGGTGTGCTTTTGGGAAACCTCCCAAACTCACCCCTCAATCACGAAGGAGGCATGCTCTACATCCTGAACGAGTTCGGTATACAAACAGAACTTTTTCCGTTATTCGTCTTCATCGGAATAGGGGCGATGATGGACTTTCGCCCACTGTTGTCTCAACCGCTGTTCGCTCTCCTTGGTGCGGCCGGCCAGCTTGGTATTTTTGCTACCCTCATTTTGGCAACACTTCTCGGCTTCCCTTTGAACCAAGCAGCGTCGATCGCTGTGATTGGTGCCATCGACGGCCCAACGAGCATTTACGTCTCATCCCTTCTGGCACCAGAACTACTCGCACCAATTGCCATAACGGCATACTCGTATATGAGTTTGGTTCCAATTATCCAGCCCCCCATTATGCGGTTGCTAACCACACGTGAAGAACGTCGCATACGGATGCCTTACGCGCCAAGACCTGTGCCGCGAGTAGCTGTGATTGTGTTCCCGATTGTCGTCACCGTTGTCGTCGGACTTTTGGTCCCTGAATCCGCGCCATTGGTTGCGACATTGATGCTTGGAAGTCTTCTCAAGGAATCTGGTGTCGTTCAACAACTCGCAAATTCTGCCCAGAACGAACTCGCCAACATCTCTACACTGTTCCTTGGCTTAACTATTGGAAGTCTTATGCAAGCAGAAATATTTCTTCAGGTCCAAACGCTCTACATTCTGTTACTTGGACTTGCGGCGTTCGCCCTTGATACTGTCGCCGGAATCTTTTTTGGCAAGCTCTTATGTCTCGCAACGCGCGGCAAAGTCAATCCACTCGTCGGAGCGGCAGGCATTAGTGCATTTCCGATGAGTGGTCGACTTGTACAAAGAGTCGCTCAAGAAGAAGATTTTACGAATCACGTACTTATGCATGCGATGGGGGCCAACACCGCAGGCCAGCTCGGTTCCGTGATAGCAGGAGGCGTATTGCTTGCCCTCGTAACAGGCGCGCTCGGATAAACGTCCCCAAACCCGCTAATCGGGTAGCGCATACGCAACAACCGTATCCGTCGCAGTGATGACAATGTATTGACGGCCGTCGTTTCCTCGATACGTCATCGGATTTGCATTGCCCCGGCCGTCCAGCTGATCAACCCACAGTTCCTGCCCAGTAGTCGCCTGGACAGCACGGAAACGATTATCGTCTGTCGAAGCAATAAAAAGTAAGTCGCCGCCTGTAACGACCGCAGCCGCCCGGCCCGGGCGACCCGTGCCTTGTTTGCCATCAGGCAGCCAGTCAGTGATACCCAATGGAACACGCCAGGCAATACCTCCCGTTGCACTGTCACCCGCCGTTAATTGGCCCCATGGTGGTTTTTGGCACGGCATGCGAGTACCAGCAATGTCTACTTCAAAGCTAGCCGGTCTCGGTGTTTCCTTGCGATATGGGCCGGCGGTCTCGTCATCCGCATCAACCATCCAACCCAATGCACCGACATCCATAGACATCACGAAAATATACCCAGACGTCGGGTCGAACGCTGCCCCACCCCAGTTTGGGCCACCAACGCCTCCAGGAAAGTTCAATGTTGTCCGGGGATTACCATTCTCACGGCGATATGCCCACGGTGTAAAGGGACCTGCATTAACGACCTCACCTAAACTCTCTACCAGTGCGGAACAGGCCGCAGCGTGCTCGTCCGTAGTCTCATTTGCTGTAACCAAGTCCTCTGCACTATAGGAGACGCGACCCATCGACGGTGTAACAGCCGGAATCGGTTGGGTTGGGTATGTGACTTCACCCGGAACATCACTCGCGCTGACCGGCCGTTCTTCTACGTCATAGAGCACCGCACCTGTTTCTCGATTCAGGATATAGAGGTATCCAGATTTCGTCGTCACACCGAGCGCTGGAACCGTCGCCCCGTCACGTTCCATATCAAACAGAACCGGCGGAGCCGGTGGGTCCGCATCCCATAAATCATGGTGGATCGTCTGGAAATGCCACAGGTACTCACCCGTCTCCGCAGTCACTGCCACCACAGAATTTCCATAAAGGTTCGCCCCAGCACGGTCACCACCGTAATAACCAGGAATTGGTGAGGCCAACGGGAGGTACAGAACACCTCGCGCTTCATCCAACGTAAAATAAAATGGCCAGGCATTCGCCCCCAGCCGATCCCGCCAACTGTCTCCGTCCCACGTGTCGTGTCCCACGTCACCTGGCTGAGCGACCGAGTCGAATTCCCAGAGCATTTCACCTGTCCGAACGTCGTAGGCACGCGCATTACCAATACCGCCAATCTCACCGCGTGGAGTGTTCGCTCCAACCACTGCAACATGACGATAAACGAGTGGAACAGAGTTATATGGCACGCCGAGTGCAATCGCTCCGTCGTCGCCAAATTCAACGACAGGGTCCCCCGTACTTGCGTCCAATGCACGAAGATGTGATCCCGTTACAAATATGATGCGCGCATCGAAATCACCATCCCCTGGCCAGTAGGCAACACCACGACGCGACGGCGCCCCCATTGCGTCATCTAACAGGTGCGCCCAGATCTCCTGCCCAGAATCAGGATCAATTGCGACAACTCGATCAGCTGCAGGCAAATACATGACACCGTCCACAACTATGGGTGTTACCTGGGAGTTTGGTCCGCGATCCTCGGAACCAGGATTCCTTCGATTCAAATCGTAAACCCACGCACGTGATAGCGTGCCGACGTTCAAAATTGAGACATCAGAAAGCTCTGAATATCCCGTACCCGAATAATTACCTCGATACATAGGCCAGTCGGTATGCTCCACGACCGTGCTAGGGGTCTCACTCTCCATTATTTCCGATCCACCACCGCACTGGACCAACAACACAGACATGAACAAGCAGATAACTGCAGAAATCCAAGTTAAACGCATACTTTCTCGACCTCCATCTCGAGCACGAGAATTAGTATACCGAGGTCAAGCCTTAAACCGTTATAAGCTATACCGACCAACAGTTCTACGGAGGAAACAGGCATGCGTCAGCATTACCGTTCTCACGGCGAAATCAGCACATTTCTCATTGCTGCCATTCTGGCTGCATCGACAATAGTTCTTACTGGTCAGTACTCGCTAACCGTAAATAAAGAACGCCTAGAAAACGCCGCGAACGAGCCTCAAAACTGGCTCCTCATGAACGGTGACTACGGCTCAAACAGATATTCGCGGTTAACCCAGATCAATCGAGACAACGTCAGCAACCTTCGAATGGTGTGGGCACTTGCTATTGGCGGCATGCAAGACACCGGTCAGAACGGTCCTGAAGCTGAACTCAATCCGTTAATCGACAATGGTTTCATGTACACGGCTGACGGCTGGGGAACTGTCTACAAGATTGACGCTCGTGCCCCAGACCACGCGAAATTTGTGTGGATAGCCGATCCCGGTGTTGACCATGAAGGTAATACGTCCAGGTCAAGAGGAATTGCACTTTGGGAAGACAAGGTAATCTCGAATCTTCCAGACGGTCGCGTGGTTGCCATTGATCGAGACGACGGCGAAATCATTTGGGATGTCGAGGTGGCAGGCGTAACTGAGTTCGGACGTCGAGAGCGTTTTCTAACTGCACCACTGGTCGCCGATGGAAAAGTTCTTGTCCAGAACGGTGCTGGTGACGGTGGCACACGTGGATGGGTCGCAGCACTCGACATCGAAAATGGAAATGAACTCTGGCGCTGGTATACCGTTCCAGAGCCCGGCCAGCCAGGAAGCGAGACCTGGAGAGACGACCACAACGCGTGGAAAACCGGCGGTGGCGGCGTCTGGCAAACCGGCTCGTACGACCCAGTTAATAAGCTGTACATTTTCGGTACGGGAAATCCGTACCCAATCTATGACCCAGAATTTCGTCCCGGCGACAACCTATACACAAACTCCGCAGTCGCACTAGACATCGAAACTGGTGAGCGTAGATGGCATTTCCAATACACGCCAAATGATTCATGGGACTACGACGAAGTTGGGATCCATCTGCTTTATGACCTCACCATCGAGGGTCAATTGCGAAACGTGGTGTCGCATTATGCTCGTAACGGCTTTTTTTATACCGTCGATCGAAACGACGGTTCGTTCATCAGAGCTGGTCAGTACGTCAACGAACTCAATTGGACCGCTGGCATCAACCCACAAACAGGTATGCCACTCGAGTACGACGCAAATCTTGATGTACAGATTTACAACGAAGAAGCGCGTGCGTTGCGGGCTGACCGAGACACCATGAAGCGCGCGTGTCCGACCTGGCACGGAGGCGTGGCTCACCAACCGACAGCTTTTAACCCTGACAAGGGAATTGCTTATGGCGTTGGCACAGAAGGGTGTTTCTCGCAAAATGGAGCGGCTGTTGCGTCGGTTGGACCAGAGGGCAACGTCGACAATCAGGCGAGTGAACGGCGTGAGTACACAAGTGAGCTGTACTACGGCTCCATCACAGCAGTCGACGCAGTCGACCATGAGGTACTTGCAAAGGTCGTCACTGACATTGAGGTTCGTTCCGGCGCGACAGTAACGGCGGGGGGACTAGTCTTCAGCGCGCTTCAGGATGGCTGGGTGGTCGCCTACAACGACGAGACACTGCAGGAACTCTGGCGGTTCAATGTCGGAACACCTCTCAAGGGAGCCCCCGTCACGTACGCAATCGGACCTAAGCAGTACATAGCGGTCCAGACGAGCGGCAGACACCTGCACCCCGTGAACTGGGATCAACTCGAAAACTCAAGCTACCTATTCGTCTTCGCACTCGATGAATAGTCGTGGACTTCCGAAGACGCTTACGACAGCAGAAAAGTAGACGACTCGACTAGTTTGGAAATTCTCGGCAAGCGTCCACCTCTTCACCCCAGAACTCAATACACTTCTGGTTGTCCATCGGACCTTGACCGATAACTTTCTCGTACAAAAAATCGGCTAGACGTTCAACTTCCCTATTCTGTAACGTCGCCGCTGGATCGAATAACTCTAACCCCATCCGCTCAAGGTCATCATGTGTTCGTCCAAGGCATCGTTCATCGGCATAGGCACGCCGATCAAAAGCAGGCATGCCACGTCCCGGTAAACCACACTTGATGACGAAAACGAGTTGCTCGCGCTCTAGTGTGCTTTCACGGAGGTTCGCACCGTCCGGCATCTGGCTGTCCATCTTTCGACCATCACCAGCCCATCCGTGACACGCCTGACAGTCCGCCTTTTGGCGGTAAAGTCGGCCGCCAGCAGCAACGGTGTCTGTCTGCGCCCTGCCCACAACAGTCCCGGAAAACCCTTCTCCACCAAGTGACAACTCAATACCGCCGAGGCAGAACACCAAGATCAAAACAAAGCCCAACGACCTTCCGAACCGCGCGCTTGTCATACGACTACTATACACCTAGCGTTTTAAATCATTCTTTTCCAAAAACAACGCGAATCACTCGTTGGGCAAGGCAAACGCAACAAGTGAAGCATCAGGTCCAGCTCCTGTCGCAATCACAATAAACTGTCGTCCGCCACGTGACCTATAGGTCATCGGATTTCCCGTGGTCCTAAACTCCGTCGCATGCCGACCAAGCTCTTGACCTGTTTCGGCATCAAACGCATAAAGATAAGGGTCGCCGCCTCCCATAAACACTAATCCACCCCCCGTGACCATCGGTCCATTGTTACCAACGGTGCCTAAGCGTTCAGGCAAGCCGGTTGTGCCACGTAAGAGCGGATGGTTTCTTACGAGGCGGCTCCCTTCACCAAAAGGAACCTTCCACGCAATTTCCCCCACGTTCAGGTCAATTGCCACTAGAAACGCATACGGCGGCTTTATTAGGGGAATGGGGCCCAATTGTCTACGTTCAGCGGCCACATAACCAGGCAACATTGTAAATATCCCTTGCGAACCTCCACGTGGACAGTTGTTCGTGTACTCCAGGTCAACCCCCGTTGTCCCTTCAGGCGTCTTACAAATTTGGTTCGGCGTCAAACGTTCTGAAGACCTTACGTACAGATAGTTGGTCTCCGGATCGAGAGCTGCTCCACCCCAATTTGCCCCTCCACCCGCCGATGGTCGCTGTAACGTGCCACGGAGACTCGGAGGCGTAAACAATGGGCCGAGCCTGTATGTCTGCATTTCCTCAAGAGCCAACCGATGGATCTCCGGTGTTAAGTCATTCGCATCATCTAGCGATATTCCCTGAACAGCAAACGGTGGTGGTTTTGTCGGAAAAGGTTGGGTCGGGTAGGGAATCTCTCCTGGAACGTCTGTCTCTGTATCGACCGGGCGTTCTTCAATTGGCCACACTGGTTCACCTGTCACGCGATCAAACACATAGGTAAACCCTTGCTTCGACACCTCTGCAACAGCATCGATTTGACGACCATCAACCGCCAACGTCATCAGGTTCGGAGCAGCGGTAAAGTCATAATCCCAAAGCCCATGATGAACGCCCTGAAAATGCCACAGACGCTCCCCAGTGCTCGCATCTAGACATACAATCGACTCGGCGAACAAATTCGCACCGAGTCGACGACCGCCATAGTAGTCGCTACTCGGAGTGCTCGTCGGTAAATACAACAAGCCCCGCTCTTCATCCAACGACATTAGCCCCCAGACATTAGCGTGTCCCGTATACCGCCACGAGCCATCCTCCCACGTATCGGCGCCATATTCATCATTGGTTTGAGGAATCGTATAAAACACCCATCGCCGTTCTCCGGTATGCACATCAAACGCCTGCACCGAACCAGGAGTGTCAAACCGATGTTGGAGCTGATCTGGCACTCGGCTCCCAACAATCACTAAATCCTCGTACACGACCGGAGGAGATGTTTGATCAAATTCGTCGTAGGTCACCTCACGGTCAAAACCATCAGTCAATTTGACCTTTCCCTGAACACCAAACGTGGGAATCAGCGCACCGCTTGTCGCATCGAGCGCGTACAACGAGTCTCGGCTATTAAGAAACACTTTCATCGAGTTCCCGTCAGACCAAGTAGCAACCCCACGATGTTTATACCCGCCAACACCAGCCCCCAACGGACCCGTACGATAAGCCTCCGGGTCAAACATCCACAATTGTTCCCCTGTATCCGCGTCGAGCGCGACCACCTTTGTGTACATCGTGGACAAATAGAGCACGTTTTCGATCATTAACGGCATGGCTTCAAAACTTCCCGGCCGCGTTTGATATTCCATGTTCGGCAATTCGTTAGGTTCCCAGGTCCACGCCACCTCCAAGCGATCAATATTCGAACGATTAATGTCCGTAAGGGGGGAGTACTTCGATGCGCCTTGATCTGAACCAACGTAACGCCACTCGACCATATCGGTGGCAGTCTCCTGCGCAAAAGTGAGCGGGGCTCCGCAAAGTAAAACTACGACAGCTACTGATCGCCGCACAGATTTCTCCTGGATTTCGTCGAAAGAAGAACAGGTTTCGCTAATTCAACGACCCGTCTCTGTGGATTCACGATCACGAGAACGAGCACCACTCAAAATGTTAAACATTCCGTAGTTACCTTCGTGACATGCGTATTCAACAAGCTCATACTGGCTGTCGTCGCGAACAAACGTATATCTACCCGTCCAAGGACGATCCCACGTGGATGGGTCATCAAAAGTGAATTCGTAGAGCAACGTCTCAGGGCCCGTGCGTGTATAGCGTTCGGTGAGCGTGAGCTCTTTACTGGCCCCATAACCAGAGCCCAGCAATCCCGCAAATCGCTCGGACGGAAAGGGCGCTTTCCCGTTAAAGTTCGTAATCTCCACAACCAGCGTGTCGCCCTCCCACTGACCGACCGCATCGCCAAGATACGAGGTTAAACGCGAATCTGAGTGTGGACGTCCATCTGTCGGTATAAGCCGTGTTTCGTGCACCATCTCTCGTTGCACTGAGACGAAACCTGGCCCCTGTACGATTTGAAGACCATTGTTGTAGACCTGTGGCATTGGGATCGGACCACGGGTGATGCACCTCACCCACGGACTATTGTCCTCAGGGCCGGCAGGAATTCGCCGACCTCCAGGAGCCTCAGCCATACGTCGTTCTGCCGACGTCGTTAACGCAGGCAGTTTGCCACTCGGAGGGTCGACTACCATCGCAACCTGTTGTGAAACTCCGGCTCTCGTATACCCAAGTGTCGTATCCCGCCACTCAGACTCATAGCCCCAGATACTGCCAAGCGTTCCCCGTTCACGACGCGCAAGAGCTTCTTCCGGAGTTAGCTCTTCCGTCGCTACAGCGTCTGCTGGTCGCTCCAGCGGAATACCATGTGCTGCATCACCGGTCCACACACCCTGAAAATCAGGATCGCCCCATGGAGTCCGAACCACGGCATAAGACTCCCCTCCCGTATCTGCAGCAGCGACAAACGTCACCACATCAACACCCGCGAAACCAGGTTCGACAACTGCAAGGCGTACATTATTGGGTCCACCAACAAAAGCCCTCCGGGCAGAAGTGCGAGCACCCTCAGGAACTATGAGTTCCTCAAGGATCTCAATGCCATCACTTCGAAGCCGATCTAATCGTTCGTCGATTTCATCAGCCTGAAAAGCAATATGGTCTATAGATCGTCCGGCTGTGGATGCCGGCACACCTTCCGTGTGGAGATCTACTAACAACCAGAGGTCATCAAATTTGACACCCTCCAACACATCATCATACGCGCCGGCTTCTCCACCAAAGCGGTCGGCATACCACTCCAACGTTGCCTTTGGGTCCGTTGCGCTTAGATGCACATGATGAAACCCTAACTGCTGTGCATCTTCAACCAACTCGATCCGTGTTCCCCACGGATCAAAAATAAAGGCTTGTTTGCTAAAAGTTTCGGTTTCGCGAACTGTGTCTCCTCCCTCAAACCGTTGCAGTCGAACCCCAGCACCGCCAACACCAACCGATTCAAGTTCGGCCATTTTTTCCGTTACATTCGTAAATGAAAACGAGAGGTGGTCGATGCCAGTTCGCTGACTCGTCCCCCGACTTGGCCGCGCGTCAAAGATTACTTCCGTGCCACCACAGTCAACACCATCGGTCCTGTCCACCAGAGGCTCGCAAGGCAGGTGTCGAGCGTACCAACGGACCGCCTCAGTGGCATTAGAAGATGTCACATGCACATGGTGAATACTTTCAGCTGCAACCGTTGCCGGCGTAGCCGTCAACGCAAATAAGATCACCGATGTCGTGTACGTAAGTTTCAACACTCTCTTATGCATACAGCTGCTCTCCCGCTTACGGCATCTGACAGGTAAAGTTCGCGGCATCGTCCGTGCTTCCATTCCCGTTATAAACAGCCAACTGAGGATACGGACAGAGCGGACGGGTGCGGTCGACAACCCCATCTCGAGTGCGAGAAGCCACTATGCTGTCTGGCACTTGACCGCCTTCCACCCATTCTTCCATCACCGTAAGTGCATCGAAACTGTTCGGGCCCTCACCGCCAGCACAATGCCCCATTCCCGGCGCCATAAAAAGCCGGTAGCTATCATGCACCAACTGGTCGTCACCCACCGCATCCTTCATCCGTTCGTAGTACTGCGTCGCATTCTTGGGAGAAATCTGCGCATCACTCCAACCGTGGTAAGCCAGTATTTTTCCGCCACGGCTAAAAAACGGCGTCAGATCAGGGTCCAACGCGTTCAGCGTGTCGTCATCGATCTCTTCCGCCCTCACAATATCTCTATCAAAATCAAACCGGTCGATTGTCCACTCAGGATCCTCGTCGATCAAATACTTGAATTGCTCAACACCCGTATTTCGAGCAGACCGTGTCCAGCCAAGATCCGTCCAATTCGTCTCACTACCTGGAAGCAATCCGGTTATCTCACGACCACTCTTCGGATTTTTGGGCGACGAATAGAGCATCCTCGCGGTCTCAACCTGAGCTGCCGTCAAGCACGTCGTTGTGTTTTCACCCTCACACAGAAGCGAACCAGGGTCGAAGTCGCAACGTTCGGGGTCCCCGACAACACGGTCGGTAACGCCATCGCTCGCATCACAGGCCGCAAGTACCGCCTCATGCACGAGCAACCGGTCATCTTCCAGCAACTGCGCAGACTCGTTACCCTCAAGCACCTTTGCAACTTTCAGGGCTCCCACCGCTCGACCGATCCAGTCGTTCCCCGGTGCGCCAGCAATAATGCCATCGTAATCTCCAGGAAAACGCTGAGCCTGCTTCAAAGCTTGCCGGCCACCAGCCGAACACCCAAACCAATAGGAATAATCTGGAGGATTCCCATAATATTCTTCAATAACCGCTTTCGCCGTAACGGTCATCTCATGGGTTGACCGCCATCCAAAATCAATTACCTTTTCGGGGTGTCCAAGCCCAAAACTTGCACTCCCGCCAACATGCCCGGTATCACTTGACGCCGTCGCATAACCCAATGACAGTCCCGACGATAGCGAACGGCCGCTTCCATAGCGGTGACTACCCGTAAAGGCCCCGTTCCCCACAGCCTGTAATTTTCCATTCCAACTTTCTGGTTCCGGGAGCCACACCTCCGCCTTAATATCAGAGTCATCTGATGGCGTCAGGGTCGCTGTTACCCGACAGAACGATGGTAGCGCGGCATATTGAGAAACTGCCGCATCAGACAGCGGCCGAGCACCCGGCGCCATCGGTGGACTGAACGTCCCTGAGACAATCGCCGTTGCCGATGTGATTTGCACATTGGGAAGCGCGAAGGACACGAGACGCTCACAGGCTTCTGCAAAACTTGCATCAACATCTGCACTGGTATCACTACTTGAAGCACCACCGCCACACTGGGCCGCAGCAGACGCCAGAACACTTACGCACACCGCCGTGAACAACTTCCTCATTCTACTTTCCTCCCGAGCACTTAAACCGAATTCCTACCAACTATAACGGGCCGTACGTCCGATTACCACGATGCAGTAAATAGACAAACCAACTGTGCAAGCACCATATCTCGATCATGGCAGTGCAAAAATAAACAGGTTGTTCCCACGACTCGGCTGTAGTTCGGTCGTCAACCGCATATTGTCCCGAGAACTCAACGAAGAACCGGTACTCGTAGCTACATACTGCTTCCCATCAACGGAATATGTGATTGGGAAACCCGTGACCATAGAACCCAGATTGATTTCCCACAACACATCACCGGTCCCTTGATCGAGCGCACGGAACCGACCGTTTCCGTCGCCTCCAAACACCAGTCCCCCGCCAGTGGCGACTAGAGAAGTGGTGCCCGCGCGTTGCTCATAAACCCACACGATTTCACCGGTTTCAACAGAAATAGCCTGGACCGTTCCGACCTGGTCTGTCCCCGGGGCAATCTGGTCTCGTTTCGGTAAGTTGTACAGAGAACCATCATCAAGCGCCATCATACGAGAGCACGTATTGCGAAGCGGAAAATACATCAACCCAGTCAACGGACTATATGCTCCAGCCTCCCAATCTTTTCCACCCGTCACATAGGACGGACAGATGAGATTTTCTTGTCCTTCTCGCGTAAACACGAGCTCTGCGTTCTCCGTCACAGCTCCCGTTGCCCCGTCGATACCGCTGACCACATTTTGTGTTGTAGTTTCAGTCGCCCAAAGAAACTCGCCCGTCTCGCGGTCTAGTGTGTACACGATGCCGGTTTTTCCAGGAATACCTGTCACCACACGTCGCTCTTGACCAGGCTGAAGCCTCGGGTTAATCCAACTTACGAGAGATGGATCAGGGCGCACAGCCGTGTCGATCAAGAGACGTTCAAACGGATGATCAAGATCCCAGTGATCATTCAGATGCTGGTAATGCCAAACAATTTCACCCGTATCAGCGTCTAACGCTAGCGTTGAGTTGTGGTAGAGATGCGTGTTGTCGACGCCACCCAAAAAGAATTTGGGAGCTGGCGAGGTCACTGAAGTTCCGATATACAGGAGGTTTAACTCGGGGTCAAAACTTGGAACCATCCAAGACCCGACGTGGCCACGCTCCTCAAACGGCACATCTCCCCATGTCTCATTTCCGGGCTCTCCCGGTGCCGGAATCAGTCGACGCCGCCAAAGCTCCTCACCCGTCAGTCCGTCGTGCGCAACAATTACACAAGCTGCCGGTCCTCCGGCCAATCCTCGTGCCGGCGAACTGCCACCGCGCCTTCGTGGCGGCGTACAACTCCGCCCAGAAACCACTTTCCCATTGGCGATGATCGGGCCAGAGGTTTGATTGGCAGGATTCACTTTGTAATCCAAGATCTCCGTTTCCCACACTAACTCACCTGTCACGGCATCAAGTGCAAACACGTAGTCATCACCACTTGTATCGATAATCAGACCGTCGAAGATAGCCAGATTTCGATTCGTGTCGATGAGACCGGTAATCATGTACTCGCCGAGATCATCTGGCCGATCTCGTCGATACTCCCAGATCAGATCTCCCGTGACGGCATCAATCGCCTGGATAACATCGCGGGGATTTGGCATGTACATGACACCGTTGTAGACCAGCGGTGTCCCCTGCTGCATACCCGGGGCCAGCGCCCGCGACCAGACCATTCGTATCGTGTCCACATTGTCCGTCGTAATCTGGTTGAGCGGTGAGTACCCCCAACTGTCAAGCGTTCGCCGCCACATCAGCCAGTTCTCTGGCTCTGGATCTTGCAGCATCGCATCCGTAACCGGTACAAACTGCGTAGTTTGGGCATCAACGTCGACACGCCCCAATACGCCAACCACAACCACCAAAAGAACAATCAGCAACCGGGCGGCACGAGATAGTTCGTTTCGCGTGTCCATCATCGCCATTCTCCTCACTTTCATCAGATGCTATCTCCCGGCGGCCTCTTGCTCCTCCAGCCGAGCCCCTCCCAACATGACCGGCATCGAATAATTTCCTTCATGGCAGGCAAATTCAAAAACGGGATCGGGATTCAATCGTAAAGGCACATTGGCAGTCCACGCTGAAACCCAAGTATCAGGGTCGGCAATCGTGAATTCATACTCTAAGGTATCAGCGTCAACACGAGTGAATTTTTCTACCAACCTCATTTGTTGACTTGAATTCCTCCACCGACGCTTAGCATCAAAGTTTCTCGTTTCGACAACTAGCGTATCGCCCTCCCAATAACCTCTCGAATCACCCGACCACTGCAATACATCCGCGTCTAAATGAGGTCTTCCGTCAAGGGGGATAACTCGAGATGTATTCACCATTTCCGTCATAATCGCGACGGTGTCTGGGGTCTGAAACAATTGCATGTTGTTGTTATATGCGCTCGGAGTAAAAGGAGGACCCGCATTGAAGCCTAAAATACAGCGCACACCGGCACTAAAGTCTGTAAACGAATCTGCCCGATCGCGTCTCGCGCTTCCCTCCGCCGCACGACGCTGGCCCGCGGGGGTTAACGACGGATAGCGACCATTGAGTGGGTCGACAATCAACGAAGTTCTCCTTGTGTCGACCGTATTCGTACCGACATCGATCCAAAACTGATTATATGAGCCCGGTGCCTGACCGGCGCCGCGCCTATCAACGTTGCCTCCCGCCTCAGTGCGCTCGGCAGCTTGGTTCCATAACCGTTCTTCTCTATCAATTGCCGCTTGATCGAGATCTGCGGCCTCCTCTTCAGTCAAAAACTCTCTGTCCCCGTATTGCTCAGGACGTTGCATGGGTGTAATCGTCCGAAAGTCCCAAACACCCTGCAAGTCGGGCTGCCCCCATGGGGTCTTAGGAATGTCCGTTTGAGCATCGACGGGTGCAACTCCTGTCACCACGACAGCCATTAACACCCACACCACCAGTAAAAACCTCGGCATTACTATCCCCTCCACATCCAAGCATGACCATGCTGTTTTCAGCACCCTCAATACTCTCCGTACAACGTAAAATAGTGGCCATGTCACAATGGAACCGTTGTAAAGTCCAGTGCGTACAACCACAGACAAAGATTAACGTAGTGCGCGGAAAATCCCTACTAACAATCGTCTTAACAGCCGGTTTGTTCGCGCTACTCCCAACACATGCTACCGGACAGGGTGCGGATTCCTACCAAAGTCGGTGTGCACTCTGCCATGGTGGCGACGCCGCTGGTACCGACAGAGCCCGTTCAATATTGCCGCAGTTGTACCAGCTGAATACCGAAAGCCTCACACGCATCATCACCCAGGGCGTGCTCTCGAAGGGAATGCCCTCATTTAACATTGAAGTCGACGAACTTGATGCTCTAATCATTTATCTCAAGGAGCTAGCCACCATGGTTGCTCCGGCGGCAAGGGATCCCCGCGCACCCGAACCGTACAACGACACGCTTGACCTCAGTGACAGAAGAACTCTTACCGGGACGATCGTGAACGAAAGTGGCTTTGACGCGCAACTCCGCACGCCCGACGGAGCCTTCCACCTTTTGAGTCGTAATGACGGAGAACTTCGAGAACAACAGGCGGAACCGTTTGTTGATTGGCCTTCGTACGACGGGAGTGACACCGCCAATCGTTACAGCACGATGAACCAAATCAACCGCGATACCATTGACGAACTGGCCCTCCAGTGGTTCTTTCCGATTCCTGACCTTCCCATGATTGAAGGCACACCTGTAGTGATCGAAGGTGTTATGTATGTTACGGGGCCGAATCAGGTGTATGCACTTGATAGCACGACTGGACGAGAACTGTGGCGCTACTCCCAACCACGCACCATGGGCCTCGTTGGTGACCCAGCCATCGGACTCAACCGGGGCGTTGCGATACGCGAAGACCTGTTATTTACCGTAACCGACCACGCGCACGTAATCGCGATCAACCGGTATAACGGCGAACTCGTCTGGGACGCCGAAATGGCCGATTATCGCGATCATTACGGCGCCGTCGCGGCCCCTTTCGTTGTCGATGGACTTGTAATCGCGGGGATCAGCGCAGGTGATACTGGCCTCCGAGGATTCCTGGATGCCTATTCTGCTGAAACCGGCGAACGTGTCTGGCGTTTCTGGACTATCCCGGCTCCAGGTGAAGCCGGCTCAGAAACATGGGGAGACCCAGAAGTACTCAAGCGTGGATGCGGTGCAACGTGGTTAACGGGAAGTTACGATGAGGAGCTCAACCTTCTTTACTGGGCCACTGGGAATCCCTGTCCAGATCTCAACGGAGACCGTCGTCCAGGGGACAACCTCTATACAAATTCTGTTCTCGCGTTACGGCCCCAGACTGGCACACTCGAGTGGTATTTTCAGTTCACACCGCACGACACACACGATTGGGACGCACAAGAACCGCTCTTACTTGTAGACGAAGTGTATCGAGGACAACCCCGAAAGCTCCTTCTGCAGGGAAACAGAAATGGATTCTTTTACGTACTAGACCGAACAAACGGCCAATTTCTCCTTGGTGAACCGTTCGTCCATCAAACGTGGGCTGATGGACTCGATGATTCAGGCCGCCCCATTGTCCGACCAAATACAGAACCCACCGAGGACGGAAACGACGTATGTCCCGCCATTCGAGGCGCCACTAACTGGTGGGCTACGAGCTATAACCCAGGGACACAACTGTTCTATCTATTGGCCCATGAATCATGTATGACTTATACGAAAAACGATAGAGACTGGCAGCGTGGTCGTAGCTGGTTAGGCGGCACAGCCAGACTCGCCGAAAATTCACCGAACCAAAAATTTATCCGAGCCATTGATATTCAAACCGGCGATGTCGCGTGGAGTTACGCACAAACTGGAAAGGCGCAAACGTATTCGGGCGTCTTATCCACCAGTGGAGGCCTTGTCTTCTTTGGCGATGATAGTGGAGCCTTTGCTGCCCTTGATGCCACGACAGGCGAACCGCTCTGGCATCTCCACTTAAACCAAGACTGGAAAGCCTCACCCATGACATATATGGTCGGTGGTCGCCAATATGTAGCAATCGCCTCAGGCCTTGGGTTCTGGTCATTCGCACTAGCAGATTAATCACGTCCCTCGTTCTTGCGCAACGGTTACTTACCCGTGAATGCTTAGACTGCGTCCTAGAGGGAGTCACTTCCGGTGACACAGCGTCATGGTCCCGTGTATGAATGCGCATTCCATGAATGCAACTACGGCCTGCCGGACATGCTCGCTGGATGGCGGTCGCAGGACGACGCACAACCGTACCCGGTAACATCAGTAAACGGTTAATCGAGGTACGGTGGGGGGCAACAATCCGATGTCTGTCGCCCTCTCATGCAATGTAAACAATGCCGATCTACCTACATCTCCGAGGTCGTATGTCCACTCATTTACATACAAATCGACGTGTTGAAACATCACTCCTTCAGATAATTCTTGCGCGTACTGACGCATCGTCGACACGACCTCTTCTCTGTGGGCCTCAGCATAGCTGAGCGAATCTCTGATAACAGCCGTCAAAGTTGCCATACACTCTTCACCCAACCGGTGACGGGCTAAAATGCCCCCTAATGGAAGCGGCGAAGAGGTATCGGCTTCCCACGTAGAACCCAAGTCCTCTACAAACGAAAGACCGTAGTTCTTCCAAGTAAATCGTCCCTCGTGAATACACACACCAAAATCTGCTTTCTTCTCCTGTAGAGCCGGCATAATGTTGGAAAAGACAACTTGTTTCTCAAGTCCTTCATCAGCATGAAACAGTCGATACAGCAGCGTCGCCGTCGTGTGCTCCCCCGGACAAAGTACATGCGGGAGGTCTCCACCGGCTGAAGCCCTCAATCGGTCCCCGGGCCGAGTATTAGGGCTAGCGCCAAGAAGTATCGGCCCAACCCCAAATCCTAAAGCCGAGCCAACTGGCAACACGCCGAGTTGCTCAGTCATATAAAGGGCAGCATGAAAACTCGCCTTGGCAACATCAAACTCTCCCGCCAACAGCCGCCGATTTAGTTCTTCTACGTCAAGTAGTTCAATCGCAAACTCAAGTCCTCGAAGGTTCACACACTTCTTAAGAATGCCGTGAAACGCAAATGTGTCATTCGGACAGGTTGAGATTCCCAAGTGAATGCGCATCATTTGTCCGGATTCCAAGATGCACAATTTAGAATGCCATCCGCAAGGTCCCACGCCAGACGCATTGCCTGCGTAGTCTTCCAATGTGACCGATCTCTATCACCAGCCTGATTGCAAATTCCCCGCACAATTGCCACTTCTACACCGGCATATTGGCACGCCAACGCCACGGCGAAACCTTCCATATCCTCTGCTACGGCATCCGGCACGATAGACTGCCGCTGTGCAACATCCTCTGACGTTGCCGACGCAGTTGTACATGTGAGAAGTGTGCCGCGTGCCACTGTGCCCAATGTTTGCAACTGCAGTTCACGACCTCTTTCCATGTTGCGACAACCCACGAATTCTGTAAACCCCATGGATGCAGCAGACACAAACCCCGGCCCGTTGCCGCTTCCAACGCCATACATAGCGACGCGGTTAAAGAGAACCGCTGTTCCGATGGGCACACTCACCGGGTCGTACGTGCCAGCCAAGCCAACCAGTAGAATTCTTTTTGGCCGAAGCTGGGCGATTAGAGTGGCCGTCCTTACACCGGCACCGATGGGACCAAAGCCACACAGTTCCGAACGGCCTTTCCAATCAAAGCCAGGTATCTTATCTAAAAGACCGCGCTCCAACTCTGTCGGTACTAGGACCAATGTGTCTGGCGACACAACACTAGTCATCATCCTCAATCAGCGAGTAACAAAAGCTATTACCACTCACGTTAAGATCGAATATTACTGGCACTTGACCACACGACGTAGCCATGAACAGCCCGTGTCTTGTCAGGATTAAGGATTCACCCGTAAGTAGTCAGCTATCCGTCAGACCTCAACATACAGACAATTTGTTTGCAGCACAGTGTGCCGCTACCTGACACCACCAGCCGGCGGTTCCGGTTTTTTTTCGTAGATATCACGAATTCTTGGTCGAGGTCCGTCAGTCGACACACCCGCACCAAGCATAAGCGCCATTACCGCGTCAATCGTTGGCCGCGAGGGTTTAAACCCACCGCCTCGATGTCCCTCGGCAATGAAGAGAGGACTCAGCCCGCGCTCGTTCTGCCTAGTCCAGACCTCAATATCGGCGCCGTGATCGGAGAGCAAATTCACAATGGATGGAAAGTGCGCGTATGTCGCACCGTGCATTGGTGTATCCCCGTTCGAATCAACCGCGTCAATATCGGCTCCCAAATCGAGCAGCAATGTAACCGCCTGTTGGGCGTCGAGTTCGGTGCCGGCCTCCTCAAGAGGGGCAGTCGTCCCAAGGCCAGCCGCCGCCATGAGCGGGGTCGATAATTCTGCATTTGCTAAAAACGGATCAGCACCAAGGTCGACAAACGTCTGCATCAGCGCGGCATCTGCCCGATCCGCTGCCATTAAAAACGGCGTCGAACCTTCTCGCGCTAAACGCGAGGCCGTATGGGGAGGACGTCCCGTCTCTGAAGCCAGCACCGCATTAACGTCCGCACCTAACGACACCATTTCACTCACAAACTCTAGGCTTGTGACATTGCCGGACCCAACAGGGGCGGGATCGCCCGTATCGCTCGCATCTGGCTTTCTGACCCAACTCACCGTATGCAACGGCGTAAACCCAGTCCTCATGTCATTCGGGTCTGCACCGGCCTCAACTAACTCAAGTGCAACCTCAAAATGACCATTTCTCACAGCGAGCAGAAGGGGACTCATCCCATCGTCAATCGGCTTATCGCGGGGATTTTCGACAAACGTCGCCGAACCCTCTTTGGGCCGCTCGAGACCACCATTAATATCCACACCTGCTGCAAGTAAAACTTGGATCACTGCCATGTGACCCTCGCGAGCGGCAAAGAAAACTGGGGTATACCCCGATCCCAGTTTCGCCTCAACATCCGCACCAGCAGCCACTAACTCCTGCACAACGTCAGCGTGACCTTCAGCAGCTGCCCACATAAGCGCAGTCTGATTACGGGCCTCTACGACATTAGGATTCGCTCCCTTGGCCAAAAGGGCCTTGACCCCTTCAAGACCTCCAGTTCGAGAGGCCGTCATCAACACAGTTTCGCCCCCTCTAAGTATTGCGTTCGGGTCCGCTCCCGCTTCGAGTAACGCCTCAATAAGCGTGCCGTTCCCGTTTTCTGCAGCCAGGGATAGTGGTGTCACGCCGTAACGATTTACTACATCAACCTGCGCACCGGCATCAATCAATAGTCTCGTCGTTTCGACGTCATCATGATAGGCAGCCCAATGAATTGCTGCCATACCATCCACCTGCGTTACGTTTAGATCCTGCCCTTCGGCAAGCAGCGAACGGATGAGGTGATCTTGCTGAGCCTCGCCCGCGTCGGCAAGCTCAGCTTCTTCCGCCAACCCTACAGCACCTGTTGCAACAAGCACCATAAGAACCAGCCCACACACTTTCCTCATTGCCATAATCTGCTTCTCCCGCTCTGTGTTCTGCCAGATACACAAACGCGAACTAAACGCCAACCTCATCAAACAAGTTCTCGATTTTTCCGGAGCTATCCTCGAAAGAATCAAGATGCACGCCCACACGATCAAGCAATGTTAAATGCAAATTCGCCAGCGGCGTTTCTTCCTTGTAGCGAATATGCTGGCCACCATTCATACCGGACGCGGCGCCACCAGCAACCAGAATCGGAAGGTTCTGATGGTCGTGCAGACTTGGATTACCAATGCCACTGCCATACATGTACACCGTGTGATCCAATAGCGAACCATCGCCATCTGGCGTATCGTGCAATTTCTGTAAAAACTCCGAGAACAACGAGACGTGATACGTGTTGATCTTGGCTATCTTCTCCAGTTTTTCGGGGTCATTTCCGTGATGGCTCGTGGGATGATGCGGGTCCGGAACGCCTATCTCTGGATACGTACGGTTGTTGAGCTCCCGTGTCAGTTGGAACGTTGCGATTCTGGTGATGTCTCCCTGAAAGGCCAATGCTTGCAAGTCAAACATCAAACGCGCGTGGTCCTCGAATGCAACCGGCACTCCTAACGGCCGATCTATATCCGGATCAGGATTATTTCTAACAGCCGCCTCAGCACGCTGTATTTGGCGCTCCACCTCACGAATGCTATTCAAATATTGATCAATCCTCGCACGGTCACTTGTACCCAACATACCCTTCAAACGTGAAATGTCGTCACTGAAAGCGTCGAGTAAGCTCGCCCGACTCTGAAGGTTAGCCTCCCGTTCCTCCGGACTCCCTCCCTCTCCGAAGAGCCGTTCAAAAACAATACGGGGATGCGCCTCCGATGGCAGTGGCGTGGTCGGAGACGACCACGACAAACAGTTCTGATAGACACACGCATAACCGTTATTACAGACACCAGCTAGAGGATCGAGATCCATCGACAACTCTAACGACGGCAACTGGGTTTCTTGGCCAATCTGTTTGACGGCAAGCTGATCAACAGTCGTTCCCAAGTGGTAATCTGAACTCTCCGTGTGCTTTGCAAAAGCCGCACTCAGAAACCCCGAATTTGATGTGTCGTGTGTGCCCGGATAGGAATTTTCAAGTTCCAGATTAGTCACTACCGTAAGCTGATCCTTCACCGGAGCAAGTGGACTAAGAATAGGAGAAAGACTTTCCAGTCTGCCCTCGCCTTCCGGTGTCCATTTCGCATGGTTACAACCCATCGGGACAAACACAAAACCCAACCTAGACACGGGTTTCGCCGCTGTATTCGCCAGAGCCGTAGCCGCTGGTATCATCGCATCCAGTAGTGGCAACGCCAACGTGGCTTGAAGACCTCTAAGGAAGGTTCGTCTTGGAAGCGCTCTCTTTGTAATAATCATGTCGATTTCCTCATCTGAAACGGAATGCTCTTAACAATACCCAGTATGAGTGACGAGAAACGATAACCCTCTACCTCTGCTTCGCGCAATATTTTCCGCACCGCCGGTGCGTCGTAATAATCTAAACCTCGACCGAGTCCAAAAACCATCAATTTTTCAGTTAAAGCGTTCGCAAACATCTCTGGTCGGCTTAATAAGCCAGTCTCAAGACCAGCGACACCAGAAAAATCCCCAACACCAGGCAGCCCTCCAGAAGCATCAATAGGACCGTTGTCGCCGTCGCTTTCACGCCACCGCCCGATAGCATCAAAGTTCTCCATCGAAAATCCAACGGGATCAATCGTTCGATGGCAGCTTGCGCAAACAGCATTATTCCTATGCTGAGCAAGTCGATCTCGCATCGTCAGGTTAGCCGCCACCGAATTCTCTTCCAACGCCGGAACATTCGGTAAAGGCGGCGGAGGCGGGGCACCATAAATATTATCAAGCACCCATACGCCACGAATCACCGGTGACGTCCTCGTCGCATATGACGTCACGGAGAGGACACTGCCGTGCCGTAACAGCCCTCCGCGTTTACTGTCCAGACCAAGTTCCACTCGCCGGAACCGACTGCCATAAATGCCGGCTATCCCATAATGCTTGGCCAGCCGTTCGTTCAGGAAAGTGTATTTGGCATCAAGGAGATCCAACACACTCCGGTCTTCTTTAAGCACACTGTCGATAAACAACTCTGTTTCCTGTCGAAAGGCCTGTCGTAAGTTGTCATCAAAATCAGGAAACATCCTTGGGTTTGGACTCACAGCCTCTAAATTGCGTAGGCGTAACCACTGGCCAGCAAAGTTGCTTGCAAGGTTGTAAGAACGCGGATCACGCAAAAGTCGAAGCGTTTGACGCTCGAGTTCTTCCGGGTCACTCAGCTCACCACTTATCGCCGTCGCAAGCAGTTCATCATCCGGAATACTGCTCCACAAAAAGAAGGACAGTCGGGAAGCTAGTTCAAGGTCTGTAATTTCATAGACCGCATCTGGGTCAACATCCGTCGGATCAAATTCAACACGAAACAGGAACGAAGGATTAACCAAAACCGAACTTAACGCATTGCCTATACCCGCATCAAAACCACCCTCCGCTCGCCCCTCGCGGTAAAACGCCATCGCTCCAGCTATGTCGTCCTGTGTAACCGGTCGACGGTAGGCTCGTTGCATCACCGTCGACAATATCGACTGGGCACACGTTTCCTCTTCATCCGTCATACCTGGTTCACAAACGAAAAGACGTTCCCGCGCCGGAGTAGCCGATGCGCCGAATGCCTCGTACGGGCCAGTAATCGACACCTCATATACGGCCGGTGTAATCCGAGGATGCCTCGTTTCGTTAAACTGCGATTGCCCAGGTTGGCGCTCCGTTTCAAGCAACGAGGACCAACTTTCGATAAAAGTTACTCCAATGTCATGGGGACCAGCTGTCACAGCCACACGCGCCTTTAGGTGCTCATCTAGACGGGAATGATCGTCCCCATCGGGCGGTTGTTCAATAACAAAGGAGGTCAAGTGTTCCCGATCAAGAAGCAGCTCCAAGGTGTGACTGCCCGCTTGACGTAAGCCCCCAACTAATCCTTCCCGATTCCGAGCAAGTCGAATCTCGATGTCATACTGACCGTCCTGCACAAAATTAAACGGGATGGACGCACCGCCACGCGTCCCAATCGGCAACCCGACTACATGTTTCTCCTGAGTGACATCCTGAGCAATTCGAACCACTTCACTCTGCAGTGACGTCTGCGTTGTCCCAATTGCTAGTCGGCTAATGCGTTGCGCTGCTGAAATGTATCTGTCGAGCAACATCGGCGACAGATCGCCGACCGTTACATTGTCGAACCCGTAACCACTCTCATCAGGTGGAAGAAGTTCGGTCGCATCTATCTCTAGATCTAGAAGATCCCTTACCGCGTTTGCATACTCCGTCCGATTGAGACGACGAAGCGTGTCCGTACGCCCCGGATTTGGTCGGGTTTCAGCAACCGCATCGAGACTGCCTTCTAACCAGTCCACCATCCCCTGGCGTTGCATCTTCTCAGGCTGGGGTCGATTTGACGGTGGCATCGTACCGGTCCGCAATTTCCGAACCACCTTTTCAAGGAGTTCAGCGTGTACTCCCACCTGGTCGAGGTCTACAGCCTCCAGACTTAACCCAGCAGTTTCGAGTCGATCGTTATGGCAGGTTACGCAGTAACGGTCGAGTAACTGACGATGTTCCTGCGCCGCCGTGGGAGACTGTTCCGCCAGTACGTCAGCAGCAAGAAACAGAAAACAGGCAGACAGAACACTAGTAAGAATCAGACGGCGACGACACGTGGTAGCAACAAAATTTACTAGGCTCATCCTTATACGCCAACTACCGGAAAGATAGACCCATCGGCCAGTATGAGCCTATTCCCAATAGCCGTGCAAGTCAACACATATCAGACTGTAACCGTTGACTGGTAAGCAAGTTACGGCAATCGAAGCGCAACCAATTCGGGTCTATTGTCACCACTCGCACTGCCCACCGCCAACGCTATGTACTGGTTACCGTGATGCATATAGCTGATCGGATTACCACCAGGTACCGCTGGCAAGTCAACTGAGCCGAGATGCTCTCCGGTTGTTTTGTCGTAAGCACTAAGAGTTTGTGCCCCCGCCGTTAGTTCTTCGTAATCGCGACCACCGTGATTCATGATCAACAAAGTAGGCGTAACCAAGGGCCCCGAACTGATGCCTCCACCACCGCCCAGCGGTGGAAGATTAAGATGTGTAATAGCTGGATGATTTCTCGGTCCGTCACCGTGCGGCTGAACCCATACTTTGTCTCCCGTGTTTAAATCAAACGACGTGATTGTCTTGTATGGAGGTTTAAACAAGGGCAGCCCCTCCGGTCCCTGCAGACCAACACCCCACGGATCGGTAAAATAACCGACCGTCGCCGGCGGATCGTACTTCACCACCTCAACAACAATAAGCGTGTTCGACGACGAAATAAACAACTGACCCGTCTCTGGATCGACTGCAGCACCCTGCCAGTTGGCACCACCCCCTGCCCCTGGCACTTGTATGTAAGGTTTTTGGGTTCCACGCAGCACCGGCGGTGAAAATATCGGCCCAAACTGTGCACGACTCGCAATTTCAATTGCCTCAGCCCGTAACTCCGGTGTGAAATCGATTAGATCATCGAGCTGGCTACCCTGCCGAGTAAAGGGTGGTGGTTTGGTCGGAAACGGTTGTGTTGCAGAATACCACTCACCGGGCACATTGCCTTGCGGTACTGGTCGCTCCTCGATCGGCCACACCGGCTCACCGGTCACACGATCAAACACGTAAGTAAACCCCTGCTTACTCACCTGAGCCAAAGCCTTAATCTCTCGGCCATCTACCGTGATATCAAGCAAATTGGGACCGGTCGGAAAATCCCAATCCCAAAGACCGTGGTGTATCGCTTGAAAATGCCAAACGCGCTGACCAGTTTCAACGTCAACCGCGACAATGCTCTCTGCAAAGAGATTGTTACCAGGCCGCATGCCGCCATACCAGTCATTTGAGGGGGTGCCAGTCGGCAAATAGACATGTCCCAATTCCTCGTCGACTGCCATGTAGGACCATACATTCGAATGCCCACTGTATCGCCACGACTCATTACCCCAGCTATCGACACCAAAGTCATCACCCTGCGGAATCGTTCTAAAAATCCACTTCATTTCACCGGTTCTGGCATCATAAGCGCGCACGTGTCCAGGGTTCGCTTCCCGCAATGTTAATCGTGTGTCTTGGATGATGCTGCCTACGATGACGGTGTCTCCGACGATTGCCACTGGCGAGGAGTACGTCATCCGAGAACGATCGATTTCCCGTTCAAAGCCGGTACCCAGGTCGACGTACCCATCCAAGCCAAAATCCGGATACATCCGACCAGTGTTCGCGTTCAAGGCGACGAGACGAAGATCGTGACTCGCAATGAAAATCCGCGCATCATCGCTGTCGTTGTCGTTCCAATACGACACACCTCGGTGATGCCAACCCATGTTCGGTGGTCGATCGAGATAATCGTAAATACGAGGATCGTATTCCCAGACCTGTTCTCCAGTACCTGCGTCGAGTGCAGCCACCTGACCCAACGCCGTTACCGTATAGACCACGCCATCAACCATCAGTGGTGTTGCAACAAAGCCACGTGGGCGGATGCGTTCGTCGCTATCAACAACCGACTTGGATAATGATGTCCAACGCCACGCAATCTCAAGGTCTACAAAGTTCTCAGCCGTAATTTGCCCCAGCGGAGAATACTTAGTGTTCGCACCATCACGGCCAAACGCGTGCCATTCACCGTCAGGGACCGACGATTGAGCTGGAGCATTTACAGCTGAGACAGTTAATGTGAGGAACGCAGTCACACAAACGCCTACGCACCGCTGCAATCGGTCGTTTCGCATCATACCCCTCCTTCAAACCCACGCTCTTCTGGCGCCCTCGTGCCGACAACAGTTACTCCATCGACGCTGAACTCGACTCTTTCGCAAGGCGGACCTTTTGTTGAAAACGTTCTTCGTACACCTTGAGCATAGCGCTTTTGGACTGGTGTCCATTACCCATTTCAATAGCTGCGTCGTAACTGGAAACCATCGCGTCAACCACCGGAAGCGACACCTGCATCTTCGATGCAACCTCTTTCATGTTGACGATATCCTTATAGGCAGCAGATAACGAAAAATCGCCCTCAAATTCTCCCCGTAACATCTTGGGAACAAAGTATTCGCTTGCGAAACTACGAGAACTTGCAGTCGTTAAGACCTCCGCGAGTGTCTCGACACTAAGACCCGCTCTTACGGCAATCGGCATCACTTCAGACAGAGCTGCAATATTGACGTCGTAAATAATGTTGTTCACCGCCTTCATCAATTGTCCCATTCCAACATCTCCGCAATGAACAATAAATTCTCCCATGATGTTGAGAAACGGCTTCGCCTCTAAAAACTGTTCATCCGTGCCACCAAACATCATGGTGAGTGTTCCGTCTTCTGCCCGAAACGGCATCCCCGATATCGGACAATCCGCATAGTTCAGTCCCGCACCACGGGAGCGCTCAGCGAGGTGCAGCGCGGCACCATGATTCATCGTCGTCGTGTCGACGACCGGAAGTCCCTCTTTTGTAGTGGCGACACCACGGTTTCCAAACAACACGCTGGCCGATTCCGTATCCGATGGGACACATACAAACAGCAAGTCGACACGACTGGCAAGGTCTGCGGGATCGGATGCAACGGACACACCATCCGCAACTAATTGCTGGAGCGGTTGCTCACTCACGTCATAGACGACTAGCGGCACCCTTGCCCTTAACAAATTATTCGCCATACCGAGACCCATACGCCCAAGTCCTATAAAACCTACTTTTTTACTGTCCATACTCTCCCTCAATCACAAATTCGATTTAATTTACCATCTCGAAGAAAATCTCTAGACCTCCACTTCATTGAACTCGTGAACTCTATATTGACTAAAATTAGTCGCCGTTTACGAGAACTCCGTCTAGTTAGCCGGACATTAACAGTAATGCGCAACATAGAAGAGTCACCAAAGACAACCGTCCGCCGAAAGCAGTGGATGACCTCCTCAGGAATCGTATTGATGGTAGTGTCTTTGCCACTCTGGGTGGTGTTGCCAATAATCCCGTTCCTACCGCTAAGCGTCGAAGAGCGCGCAACTTTTGCTGGCGGCCTTATTATCCTGGCTGAGGTTCTTTTTTGGTGTGGTGCGGCACTTGCGGGTCCTGCGGCAGTGCGTCGTCTGAAGTCGTGGTGGCGCTCTACGCCCAAACCGACTGAACCCCCTCAAGCTTCAGGTCAGCTCAACCAACCAAAATAGTTTTTCGATGTGTTCGGGCGTGAACGCCCGGCACGACGTCACCCTATCGTAGGACACAGAGATCGTCTCGCAGGAAGAAACAACTGTGCGGGAGAGTCAACATCCAACTCACCAAGCTAGCACGTGCCAGATGGGAGCACGTTACCAACTCAGAACTCGAGGTGAGAATAAACCAACCGATTGGGAATAAAACCGCTCACACGGAAAATCCAACTTTCCGAACAGCGCTTTCCAGAACTTCACGATCCAGGTCCATGCCGTGAATAGACGTATGGCCCGTATCTAAAATGACTTCAACCCTGTCCACTCCGGAGACCGACTCTAAACCGGACGTAAGCGTCTTTACGCACCCTCCGCAACTAAGGCCGGATACCGTCAACTCTACGGTTTCTTCCCCTTCGCGTGCCCCCTTTATTCCGAACCTCTGATTTAGGTCTTGTACAGCAAACCAAAACAGCAAACCTATCAACGCAACAGCGCTACCCTGAGTAAGTAGTGATTCGTGCGCATGAGGCATCGCCACCTGGTTCGATTCAAGTCCAAAAAAGGTATCAAAAGCCAAACCAAATCCTATGCTCCCGACAATCACCGTCGACAAATACACAGCCATCACTCGCTTGCCAAAAACGCGGGTTACCGCGCCGATAGTCGCAACATTGGTTGCGGGCCCTGCCATCAGAAAAACAAGGGCAGCACCTTCCGGAAAGCCTGACGCAACTAACGATGCGGCAACCGGAACAGAAGCCGTCGCACAAACATACAGGGGCACAGAAATTGCGACCGTTAACAGAAGCGTCAAAACTCCACCTGTCGCAAGCGCAGAAAATTGATCTTGCGGTATCCACGTTGTCACCACAGCTGAAACCAACATTCCCACAACTAACCAACCCCAGATGGGATAAATCAACTCGTCAAGGCCGTACCGAAACGCTTCGCGCCAAGCATTACTATTGACCTGATGACCATGAAAATCCACTCTGTCGTCTCTTTGCTGCACAGCCTTGGATTTGAGACGCTCCACAAAATATCCACCGATTACTCCCGTCACAAGAGCTGCAAACACCTTGAACAGCGCAAACGGAAACCCAAGCATCGAAGAAGTCACAAAAATAGAATCCACACCCGTCTGCGGTGTGGAAATCAAAAAGCCGGTGGATGCCCCGTCGCTAGCGCCCTCTTTTTTGAGAGACATCGCTGCAGGAATAACGCCACAAGAACAGAGTGGTAGTGGTACACCCAGCGCTACTGCACGTGTAACCTCCCCCATTCCACCACCACCCAATCGGCGGCTCACAAAATCCTTCGGTAACCATACGTGGAGAAGACTCGCCAGTGCGGTGCCGGCAAACAGCCAAGGGGCGAGTTCCAGCATGAGCTCCCACAAGTTCAAAAAGAAAGTCGTCATATCGTTCTGTTAACCAATCAACATACGGTCCATATTCATCTTAACTGTTTTACTGTCCCACAAGAACAACGGCTGGCCCGAGCGATAGAAAGACCGATCCCACCATAGCACTACGAACAACAAAATAACACCCTTCGATAATCTGCCGGGACACAGTCATGACCATAGGGACCACCAACTCGAGCGCAGCATCAGCGAAGATAGTAACGTCCGGCGTAATGCGTAGCCTGGACACCATCGTCATGGGCACCGGTTATCTCTGAGTGCAGCCAGATTCGTGAGCCTCCCCACGATGACCAACAGACACTCGCCGTAACGGTAGTTCTCGGCGGAATATCTGACAAACCGAAAAAGTTTTCGAACTCCTCGGCGTTCGACTTTGATATCTGATCCGTGCCATTTACATTTTTGTTTAATGCTTGCTGGCGCGTATAAATACGCGCCTCCCAATTAGTGACATTGAATGAAGAGGGACCAGTTGTAATTTCTTCATTCCACTGCATGTCATAACCAGATGCGCAACTCGAAGAGCGTTTCAAGTCCTTAATCACGATCCGAACCTCTTGATTTTCGAACACACCAACCGCATCCCACGCCTCCCGAATCGCCTGACGGGCTGCTGGTGTCACCGCCTGATCAATTGTCCACATTCTCGCGTCGCGCATGGTCGCATAAGGCGTTAGTTTGTAAGCAAACGCGCGGTAGAAAGATTTTTCGATATCCGCTCGCTTGGCCGAGCCGACACCATTTACAACCTGGTTCGACGTACGGTTTCTGCCGCCCTCCACTGCTAGATAAAATGCATGACCAGCAATCATGGAGTTCGTATGCACAAACCCATAGTCGTCACGTGAGTCGCTATAAACGGGCATCTGACGCGCCCCGTAGTGGTCAGGGTCGACAAACAATCCTGGATCTGACAAATCCCGAATACCACCAGCGATAGACGTTTCCCCAACGCGATAGTTGGCCTCGTACGGCAGCCCATTGTTGTATTCAGCATGAAAAAAATCTGCGCTGACACCTAAAATGTCTGAAAAGGCCTCATTCAATGCACCCGATTCATTTTCGTAGACCAAATTTGATGTCCAACTAGTCACGCCGTGCGCTAACTCGTGCGCCACAACATCAAGGCTAGCCGCTAAAGATTTACAGTCATCTACATGAGCAGGCAGTCCATCTCCCACAAAAATCACATCCAATTGCGGCGCGTAAAACGCGTTACACATAAATTTTCGAAACACATCTGGAACGGAATCGTAGTCCTCTGGCCGAAACCAATGCACAAAAGCACGGATTGTCGAGTTCTGGTCGTCGATCCCGTTTCGGCCGAACCGCTCATAAAGATAGTCGTATGTCCAACCCAAGTAGGCCTGCATGTCTACGACAATGGGGTCCGTCCAAACATTGTCACTGTCTGATGCAATGTCTAATTCCCCCGTGTCTACACCAAGAAATAAGTTTTCATAGCCGCGTTGAAGGTCAAAACCAAGGTCAATTGTTTGTAACTCGGCCGGACGTTGGGTATCCCGTGCCAAGTGCACACCCCACGCAGGTTTGTTGGTCACACTTACTTTCTTTGTATCACCTAAAATACCCGTCCCGACCGCCGACACACCTCCACCTTGCTGGAAAAGTAGAGTCCATTTAGCGATCTGATCTCCTGAATGTGCGTCGACGACGTATCTAAACATCCCCTCGCCGTCTGCAACATCTGCCACATAAGCCAAATGGTAGGTCCCATCATCTACAGGGTAAACAACCAGCTCGGGCTGAGAGAACATGCGTAAGCTGATTAGTGTGAAATGGTTCGTTATCTCAGCTTGAGATAACGTTGGCCTCGTAGAAATATCAATGTCATTGCGCAGCACACCACCCACAGACAACGTGACGCCACCCTTGAGTTCTCGCGTAATTTCACTGCCGTATACACGCACACCCTCGTGGTATTGGGTTAATCTTTCATGCGTGCGGTCGGGTATCACTGTATCCGGCATCACATCGTCGACAACGAGGTTGCCACGACGCGATAACGAGTCTACGAGACTATCCCAGTAACGGATCGAATAATTATCAATTGCGGTAAATGAGCTAGTCGATGGCCCATGCTGGCCCGTAGAATTTACTGTCGGCACAAACGCTTGAACTCTTGGCGGCTGTCCGTACACTTCTACACCAGTCACAATCGCCAAGAGGCCGAAAACAAACGCTTCCCTCCAGAGAACGCGACGACACAAGACGTTGCTCATCAATTGCTTCGTTTGAACTTTAACTACCAACGAACGCATTGCTATCGATTTCGATTCAGCGCTTCCCCAGTCATCGGCACAAACCGCACTGGCAAAGTGATTTCTTCAACCAACTGATTAGGGGTTCTGGTCAGGATCATCATGTTCTGGATGACCCGTCCCACAGGGATGACGAGACGTCCACCGACCGCGATTTGATCAATTAGGGGCTGCGGAACGTGATCCGGAGACGCCGTCACAATAATCGCATCGAAGGGGGCTTTTTCTGGCCAGCCCGCGTAACCGTCACCTTCTCGTATATCCACGTTCTCGTAACCAAGTTCCGACAGCAAGTCCCGCGATCTCGCCGCAAGCTCGGGCACGATCTCGATCGAATAAACTTCCCTAACCAGCTCGGCAAGAACAGCAGTCTGATAGCCCGACCCAGAACCAATTTCGAGCACCCTCGCCTCTGAGGACAAACCGAGAGCCTCGGTCATGTAGGCGACAATATAAGGCTGCGAAATGGTTTGATCGAAACCGATGGGCAGTGGTCGATCGTCATACGCGTTACTCGATAGCTCCTCTGGAACAAATCGATGGCGCAGTACCGACCCGATTGCAGTCAGTACAGCTTGGTCAGCAATACCACGAGCACGTAATTGTTGCTCTACCATCTGCTGCCGTTCTTCTCCGCGGTCGCCTTGGAGTTGAACATTTGCAACGACCGGCATCGACTCACTAAGATGCCAGGATATCCCACCACACACTGTCAGCATCCACAACACGACTGCCACAGCCGACACACGGTTTCGCCCTGCCCAGTTCACTGCTCGTTAGATCCCAACCACAAATTGCCGTCTACGGCACATCAGGGCCGCTTCCAAGCCACGCATCCAGGTTTCGGTTCTGTTCTGCAGACGCCTCTTCCACTGGAACCAACTTCCACTCATCTGCTGGCTCTTCGCCCAACTGAACATCGAGCTCCATGAGCTGTTCGCGACGAGCAATAAGCACGCGGACCGTGTCACCGGGTTTATACAAGCCGAGTCGCTGCGACCAGTCCTCTGAATTCACGCGATACTCGTCAATTCCAACGATTTCATCATCGACGTTAAACCCCGCGTCATATCCTGGAGTCTCACGAGGTACACGTGTCACGATAAGACGTCCCGTACGATCTATCCGTGTGTTCAACCCGACCCAAGCAGGAACGTCCTCCCGTTCATCTACTTGAAACGCAAGTCCATACCAGCCGAGCGCGTCCTCATAGTCCAACTCGTCTGTTGACCGCACCGCGCGATCAAACCAATTAAGAAGCTCTATCCCAGCCACCTCAGCTGCAACGGCTTCAAATTCTTCAGGTCGAAAACCTTGGTCGTCTGAATATTGCTCGTAGGCGTTTCTCATCGCGTCGTCGAGACTCCGACGTCCCTGTGTTGCTTGTCGAATCCGCGCATCAAGTAAGAACCCAATGACCGCACCTTTTGTGTAGTAACTAATCGAGCTGTTCAAGCTGTTTTCGTTGCGCCGGTAGTATTTAATCCACGCATCGAAGGATGATTCGGCTGCTGACTGCGAGAGTCGTCCTGGCGTCGTCTGCAGTTCTTCAATATTTCCCGAAAGCGAGTCAAAAAATTCCTCTCGTGTCGATATACCAGCTCGGTGAACCATCAACATACCGTAATACGAGGTGAGTCCTTCCACCATCCACAAACTCGGGGTTAACGCCTCTTGTTCATAGTCAAACGGACCTAAGGCGATCGGTCGTAACTGTTTAACGTTCCAGGCGTGAAACAACTCATGACTTGCCGTCTCTAACCAGCGGAGATAACGCCGACGGTCTCGGGTCGTCCAACGGCTGCCCATCAGCAACGTGGAATTCTTGTGTTCAAGACCCCCGCCAGCTTCGGTCAGCATGTTGATGAATAGAAACCGCTCGTAAGGAAAAAACCTCCAGGTCTCGTAACCCTCACGCACAATATCCTCAATATGGGCAGCTGACATCGACCCATCCCAAATGCCACCCTCCCCTATGTTGACCAGTTGGTGCTGGACACCTTCGACCGCAAACTCATAAGTCGCCGGATTTCCCAAAACTATGGGCGAGTCGACCAACGTATCAAAATCCGAGGCACGATACGTGTGACTTAGCCCGCGCTCACCGCGAGGAAGGCCGGTCACGCTCTCCGTCCAACCGGGAGCGAGTTCTAACCGAATATCGTGAGGCCGTGGTTGAGAGTCGGCTATCGTTAAAAACGTTGGAGCACCGTTGAGCATCGCAAAATCAGACTCTACCCAGTTCGTCCGTACGCTCATGTCTCGGCAGTACACCCGATAGTTGACCGTAAACCGATCGAGTCCAGGCGACTCAACCCGCCAACGATTCTTCCGAGATTTCTCGACAGCCAGCGTACGCCCATCAGGTGTGACGGCTGTAACCGCTTCAACGTGCTGAGCATACTCCCGGACAAGATACGAACCCGGTGTCCAGACCGCCATCATGAGTTCCACGGTCGACTGCCCGTCGGTAGGCACCACCATCTCAATTTCGGCGTAATGATTTGAAGGACTAGGAAAGCGAACCGTATATTCGAGTGGCGCAAGACTCTGTGCACCCACAGCTGGCACCCACATAGTCATCGCCAGAAACGTGACTAATACTTCGACAGTTCCCTTTCCGGTCAAATATTTCACCTGTCTAGTTTTACACACTGACGCCACAATCGTTGGCTGTACCGCAGATCACTAAATAAGCACGTGCAAATTTCCAATGTCCACGGTAGTGCAACAGCCAGCCACAGCTAGCGCCCTGGCCCGTACAAAACATGCCCTGGGCGGGCTCCAGTGTGGCTTCCACCGTCCACAACAAGCACTCCATTCACAAACACAAATTCGACGCCCTCAGAATATTGGTGCGGCTCTAAAAATGTCGCACGGTCTTCGATACGTACTGGATCAAAGACAGTAATATCAGCAACAAATCCTTCCCTCAACAAACCGCGGTCTTTGATGCCGAGTCTCGCCGCCGTCGCTCCGCTCATCTTCCGTACCGCTTCTTCGATCGTCAGCAAGCCTTGTTCCCGCACATACCGACCAAGCACACGGGGAAATGTCCCATACTCACGCGGATGCGGCACGCCTTGGCCGAACACTGACACACCACCATCCGAACCAATGACTGTGACGGGATGCTGCATAATACGCGCCACATCCGCTTCGTCCATGGCATGGTAAATCGCCCGCGCGCCTCCTGACTCAACAATCGTCATCACTAACTCGGCAGCATTTGAAAATGTTACGTCAACAGACCGATCTTCAAGAATGTCCGCCAAGCTCTTTCCCTCTAAACCTCGGTCCCAATCACACAGGCTAATCACGACATTCTGTGGATGTCCGCCACCTCGATCATGTTCGATGCGGTAAACGATTTCACTCTTGATGCGCCGTCGCGTTTCAGGATCCGTTAGGCGAGCAAACAGTTCGCTATCTCCCCCAGCTTGTGCCCATTGGGGAATTAATGCAGCCAGTGATGTTTGTGAGGCTGTATAGGGATATTGGTCAATCGTGACGTCGACACCACGAGCACGTGCCATGTCGACCAGGCGAAGGCTATCAATACTCGCTCCCCACATATCCCGACTAATGGCCTTGTGGTGCGTCATCTGAACGGGCAGACCTGCCTCCTCACCAATTTGAATGGTCTCACGGACGGACTCGAGTAACCGTTGCGCCTCATCGCGCATGTGCGAGATGTAGATCCCCTGATAATCCGCTGCGACTACAGACAGCGCTATTATTTCTTCAGTCGACGTAAAGCTTCCTGGCACATAGAACAAGCCTGTTGAAACACCCAGGGCTCCTTGCTCCATAGCCTCAGCAACAAGTTTTCGCATTTGGTCTAGTTCGCCATTCGTCGGCACTCGGTCATCCAGATCGAGGACCTCCCGACGGATCGTTCCCTGCCCCACAAAGACTGCCCAGTTCGGGCTGATTCGCAGTCGCTCTATCTCTTCCAAATGTTTCCCAATTGGATACGGAGAGCTACCGTCGTTTCCTTCCGTGATCGTGGTGACGCCTTGAAGTAAATAATTATCCGCCGTCGGCACATCAAAAATACCGCGGACCGCATGCGTATGTGGATCGATAAACCCCGGTGCGACGACTAGCCCGTCTGCGCGAATCACTCTGCGCGCTACAGCATCAGAAAGATCACCAATAAAGGCAATGCGGTCTTCTCGGATACCCAGGTCAGCAAACATCCAGGGGTTTCCAGTCCCATCAACGACCCGTCCACCAGACACAATCACATCGTAGGAACGGTCATCTTGTGCCGCCACGGGAAACACGAGAACAGCCAACAGAATTGGAATAGCTTTGTTTCTCATCGAGCAACCACTAAGAACTACCAACCGAACATCCGAAAGCAGTCAACTGCAACAACAGCGCTGCCTATCTCGTACCACCATCGCCAAACTGCTCAGGCTTCAGACGAAAGGCCTCGGCCAATTCTGGTTCCTGATCACCACCAACGAGTCGATTCGCAATGTATTCACCCAAAACTGGGCCAAACTTAAACCCTTCAGCCGATCCACCACCAGCCAACCAGACATTACTCAACTCCGGATGAGTGTCGATAAAAAAATTGCTGTCAACGCTGCTCTCGTAGTGACACGCACGAGTTTCGTTGATCGGGGCGCCCACAAGATCTGGAAAATGTTGCTGAAGAACCTCGCGCGGACGCTCATGATACTCCTGCGCAACCCACCGGTCTGAGGTGTCGGGGTCATCTGGCGGTCGCCCTCCGGTACGCACCCGAAAGCCACGATGGTCCAATGGCAGCGCCGGCCATCCGGTACAACCTGGAACGCCGAAGCTCGGCATGTTGGGATAGGCAAACCGGGAGTCACCAGCTGGAACTGCAAAGTAAAACACATGACCCATTGAAATCCGTAGCCGTCTTCCCATCAACGCAGGAAAGACTTTTGGAAACCATGGCCCGCAGGCGAACACAAACATACCTGCCTCCAGCGCATCACGGGAACTCAACAGAATATTTTCGAGTGTTGCCCCCCGACGTCGTCCCAATGTTGCACGGTCAACGAGAATCTGACCACCTTCATCTCGAAACACTCTTGCCACGGACTCGATCGCGCGACGCGCGCGAACAACCCCCGCACCAGGTTCGTACAACGCGACCCCCAAGTTGTCATACCGAATCCACGGCCAGCGCGACGCCACCTCGGCCGGTGACAGCGTCTCATAGGGAATTTGCAATTCGCCCCAGTTGGCGCGCGTGTCTGTAATGTATGAGCTCACCTCTTCTCGAAGAATCAAATCGCCCGTTTGAAAAAATAGCTGTGGCAGTAGACGTTCACGAGCTTCCTCATCCCACAACTTCCAACGGTCAATCGCCCGAACGGCCCAGCCAGTCCATTGACGCCCATGCGGACGGTCCCCATAGGAAGTCCTCACGCCACGAGTTTCACCACCGGACGTTTGGCGTGAATTGGCAGCACCATACGCATCAACAACCGTAACCCGTGCCCCTAACCGTTGGAGGTGCAGTGCGGTCCACATCCCAAAGGTTCCGGCACCCACAACGACCACATCCACCGGTCGACGCGTCTGCACCGAGAACGCCTGACTTGATGATGATGCTGTTGTCGCAATGCCGGCGCCCACTGCCGTCAGAAACGTACGCCGGTCAACCTTCCCGTGTTCGGCTGTGTCGCCGCCCCCTGCCAACAACTCTGAAGAAGGCAACTGAATGGAACCCTCTGAAATACCATCGGTCTGGGGTTTGGCGGGTGCTCGACGGCGTTTCATTCACGGCCTCCTACAAGCTTTACGACCAAAGAAATCAGACTGTAAGTACTATTGTTCCGGTAACGCCAGCGCAATCAATTCCGGCGCAGCACTACCACCTCCGCCACCGACGGCCACCACAACGTACTGACGCCCCTCGTGAAGATATGTCATCGGATTGCCGTTCGGGACGGACGGTAACATCACGGAGCCCAGATACTCGCCATTCGCTTTGTGATACGCAGACATTGTCCGCGCGCCCTCCGCCTCGTCGACCATGTAGCGCCCACCTGAATTCACGATTAGAAGGGTTTTGGTTACGAGTGCACCTCCACCATGCATACCACTGTGACCGCCCAATGCTGGAAGATTGAGGTGCCTCAACGCAGGATGGTTTCTCGGTCCATCGCCGTGCGGACTCATCCACGCATGCGTACCGGTATTCAAGTCAATAGCCGTCACCCGTTTGTAGGGCGGCTTGACCAACGGAAGGCCTTGCGGACCCGGAACTGGAACAGCCCACGGATCCGTAAAATAACCGACCGTGGCTGGCGCTTCATATTTCACAAGTTCTACCGCTCTCAGACGTGTTTGCGACGGGACGAATAACAACCCTGTTTCCGGGTCAGCCGCTGCACCAGGCCAATTAACACCTCCACCTGGACCGGGTGACTGGATGATGGGTTTAGCCTCCCCACGCACATCTGGCGGATAAAACATTGGAACCAACTGCGCACGGCTCGCAATTCTTATCGCCTCCTCACGAAGCTCCGGCGTGAAATCAACCAGGTCGTCGATCTCAATACCCTGAAGATCGAATGGAGGTGGCTTCGTCGGAAACGGCTGGGTTGGCGCATACCACTCGCCAGGAACGTTTCCCGAAGGCACCGGACGCTCCTCGATCGGCCACACGGGCTCACCAGTCGCTCGATTAAATACGTACGTGAAAGCCTGTTTACTTGGCTGAGCAATCGCTTTGATAGTCCGACCATCAACCGTGATGTCGAGGAGGTTCCCAGCTGTCGGAAAGTCATAATCCCAAAGGCCGTGATGCACAGCCTGAAAATGCCACACGCGTTCACCAGTTTCAGCGTCAACACAAACGATACTTTCAGCAAATAAATTGTCGCCTGGTCGCATTCCCCCATACCAATCGTTGGTCGGCGTACTGATTGGAAGATACACATACCCGAGTTCTTCATCGACTGCCATGTTGCCCCAGACATTGGTATGACCGCTGTAACGCCATGACTCGTTCTGCCACGAATCAGCACCGAACTCATCACCTTGTGGAATCGTGTGAAAGATCCACTTCATCGCACCGGTACGGGCATCAAATGCCCGCACATGTCCAGGCGGAGCCTCTCGCGTTGTCGTCTGGTCGGTAAGGGAACTACCAACGACCACGGTATTCCGCACGATCGCGACCGGCGATGAATGGGTAAGACGTGCACGATCCGTCGGGCGTCCAAGACTGCCACTCAAGTCAACAATTCCGTTCGCACCGAACCCCGCACTCGGAACACCGGTGTCTGCGTCAAGGGCAATCAGTCGTTGATCGTGAGTCGCAATAAAAATCCTGGCGTCATCTCCCTCACTGTCTCGCCAATAGGACACGCCCCGATGCTGCCAACCAATGTTTGCCGGCTTCTCAAGCCGATCGTAACTTCTCGGGTCGTATGTCCACACTGGGTCGCCTGTACCGGCGGATAATGCGGCCACCTGCCCTAGCGCGGTGCTCACATAAACCAACCCGCCAACCATCAAAGGTGTTGCCTTAAAAAGACCCGCATTGATGTTTGTACGCTCCTCGGTCACCTCCGTCGTGATTGACGACCACCGCCAGGCAATTTCGAGGTCCGTAAAATTAGTCACTGTGATTTGATCAAGTGGTGAGTATTTGTTGTTCGCACCGTCGGCACCATACGCGTGCCACTCACCCACCGGAACAGTCTGAGCTTCGGAACTGAAAGTCGAAAAGAAAGCTATTGCCAACACAGAAAGTAACACTCGTCGCATGGAATACCTCTATAAAACGATTCCTAAGTACTACAGCCCGTGTGGGTGGCTACTAAACGCCGTACAAGCTGACTAAAGGAAACCGACCTACGCGGAACATCTTTAAATTGTTGACTCGTCGCCTTATCGAGCCGTACCCACCTCACGGTCCGACCTAGCAAACGAAACAGGACCCAACCTCTGACATGTAAGACTCCATCCGTTAGTTCTAGATCAGCCTTATATTGTTTGCCATTTTCAGGATTATAGATACGGCCGTTCTTCCACTTGTTGTCCACAAAATCAAAGTTGAGGATGAAGTCAGTACCAACCAGCGACCGTCCCCGTAACGCGGGATTCGGATTCTTCGCATCGACACCGCCAGCCGGTGGCTCATCATAAAAGTGGACAAACTTGCCGTGATATTTGCCATCTCGTTGATAAATTTCTACGTGCGCACCATCTCCCGTATCCCAAACACCAACAATACCGGCGGGAAGTTCATCACCACTCATCCCAACCGGTGTCAGAACCAATGACACCACTACGACCGGCCAAATATCTCGTATTCGCATAAGGATGAGAGACTCACATCAATCATTCATTCAACGATGAGCTGCCCGATAGTCCACATATGGTCAGTACACACATACTCGTGTTCCCCCACCACATCGATTACCACAGAATCCGAATCACCAGGAGCGATAGGTCCAGTTGCCCAGGAGCCATCCCGGGCAGCAATGGTATGGGTAAGTTCTGTCGGATTCGTCCACGTTACCCGCGTTCCTGAAGTGACGGAAGCTCGTGTCGGCGTCAAACCATACTCGTCGTGCCACTCGTCGCGCCATTGCATATTCTGATTGTCCTGCACGATTACGCGCTTCAACTCAATCGTATCGGTGTCGACAATCGGCCCTTGAAACGGTAACACCGTGATCGGCCGTTCCGGTGCAGGCCGGGGCGGCACCGTCCCATCTAATTTGAATGCCCACACCAAACGATTCATCGTTAGTGCCAAATATTGTTCGCCCGCGACCTCGTACGTCACCACCGGTCCGCCTCCCAATCCATTACTCCCTGGTACGCCAATCTGGCCAGTCTGAAACTGCCAGAGTCGCTCACCAGTTCGCTGATCGAACGCGCCAAAGTTCCCATCCGCATCGGTGTGAAACATCAACCCACTCGCCGTCGTCATAGCACCGCTTCCATTGCAATCTGAATAAGGCACACGGTGCTGCCACGCAATTCGATTCGTGCGGCTGTCAATAGCCACGTGGAGGCCGTATTGCCTCAATCCTGGCGCACGAACGGCCGTACTGCTAAAAAACCAAGGATTTTCTGGGCGCTTAATCCATCGTGGGTATACACAGGAGGTTCCATAAAAATATTCGGTAACCGGGCTATAGGACATCGGTGCAAACCGCATATTCATGTACGGAATAAACACGTTCGGCTGATCCGGTCCGATCGGGTCGTAGTAACAACCGGCCTCAAAACCTTCCGGAATCATTGCTGGATCCACACAGTAAGGCCCAATCTTGTCCGCCCCAACGGGAAACGGCTGCGTCAGCGACGTATTCAAGAAATCATTTTGAGGAACCTCACGCTCCTCAATCGGATAAATAGGTTCACCTGTTTCCGCATCAAGCATGAAAAGATAGCCGTCCGTCCGCATCGCGGCCACAGCTTTCCGCGTGTCTCCCTCTACTGTCGCATCGTAGACAATCAATGGCGTGGCGAGGTCATGCTCCCACATTTCGTGATGCACAAGTTGCTGGTGCCACTTGTACTCACCCGTATAAAGGTCAAGAGCCACCACCGAGGCTGTAAAGAGGTTATCGCCAGGGCGCAGTTCTCCGCCCCACATGGGGACCGCGTTTCCCGTTCCCACAAAGAACATGCCTAACTCAACGTCTACGGTTGGAGTCATCCAGACTCCACCTCCACCCCACCTCCAAACGTCACTATCGGTGGGCCATGTTTCCGACCCAAACGCGCCGGGCGGAGGAATGACTTCAAAAAGCCAACGGCGCTCACCTGTAAGCGCATCAAGAGCCACAACACGACCACGCAGGTAACTGTCACCATTAGCCATGCCCGTAATCACCAACCCATCAGCATAGGTAGGTGGCGCCGGGATCCACTGCCCGACCTGTCCTTCCACACCGACCAAATGTTCCCAAACCCGTTCGCCTGTCTGCTGGTCCAGCGCAACCAAACGGGCGTCGCCCAATCCGGCAAACACTAAACCTGAACCGAGTGCAACGCCCTTGTTCATTCGACCAACCGGCGCATCGTGGCGCCATCGCTCTTCCCCAGTTGTTGCATCGAACGCTCGATGTCCCAACCCGGTGCTGAGGAATAACAAACCGTCTTGCACGACAGCAGTTGACCGCGTCACTTCACCACCGTCGAGTTCAGTCACCCACGCACCGCCTAACCGCTCTAGGTTGTCTGGCGTAATCTGATCCAACGTTGAGTGACGAGTCTGACCAAAGTGCCCACCCGCGAGTGGCCATTCCGTCGCTGGATAACCACTCCAGTCTTCGTCCTGCGCGTTGACACCCACGACCGGGTTAAAGACTCCCACTAATGTAATCACCGCCAACGAAACCAGATATTGTCGCCGCATGAAATCCCCTATCGGAAAGTTAATGGGAAGAGTGTGTCACACGCCACAGCCATGGTTCAACGAACTAACGTCGGTCACGACCACCACTCCCCCCCCGACACCATTTGGCAATCTAACTCCGTGGCACGGCTGGGTACCAATGCACTCTTCGAGCGTGTCGCAATCGATATATCTTGCACTTCATGTGGTGGGGAGCCAGTATGATAGCGGTACAGACTCCACACAAAAAAACTTGGAGGAACAGATGCGCCATCAACAGATTCGAACCGTTGTGACAGCTATCGCACTCGCTACGACAGTAACGCTAAGTTCCAACGCACAGGCACAGAACACCTCCGTCTCTCAACGCACTGCCTGGGGACAGCCGGATATCCAAGGAATTTGGGATTTCCGAACGATCACCCCTTTCGAGCGGCCCGACGACTTAGGTGATCAGGCGTTCTTAACAGAGGAGGAAGCGGCAAATCTTGAACAAGAAGTGGTCGATCGCAACGAGCGGCTACTGATTCGTGCCGCCGAACGCACAACAAGCGCTAACCAAGTCGATCGACGGGCAGACGGTTCCCCAGGCTTCTACAACAATTTCTGGCTCGACCAAGGCACCACAGCTGTAGAAACTAGACGCACCTCACTGATAATTGATCCGCCGAATGGTAAATTGCCGGCGCTCACGACTCGTGGTCAGCAGAGAGCCAACGACAACCGTGCGTATCGCGAGGCGCACCCTGCCGATTCTTATGTGGACCGCACGGCGGCCGACCGTTGCCTGCTGGGATTTAACGCGGGACCACCCCTTAATCCTGGCGGCTACAACCAAAATCTACAGATCTTTCAAACGCCGGATCACGTTGCCTTGATGACAGAAATGGTCCATACGGTTCGTGTAGTACCTCTCGATGGAAGGCCGCCACTCAAGAACGACATCCAGCAATGGTCGGGAGATGCTCGCGGTTATTGGGACGGTGACACCTTGGTCGTTGAGACCACCGGATTTGATGAAGAACGACGATGGCGAAATGCGACTGGATCCGTAAAACTGGTTGAGCGGTTCACGCGCATTGATGCAGACACTCTTGAGTACGAGTACACGGTAACAGACCCCGAGACATGGTCTAGTAGCTGGACCGCCTCGATTCCACTTCGGCGAACAGAGACCCCATTGTTTGAATACGCGTGTCACGAGGG
>CAZDQD010000014.1:0-12655 GCA_964507425.1 uncultured Vicinamibacteraceae bacterium | reverse complement strand
CACGCGACCATCAGCTGCAATACCTAAACGTCCTCCCTTTATCGCCGACAAATGTTTACGAACACAGTTCAAGCCATCAATCGCAATTCCGCTCTCAAGCAATGAAACGGTTGTCGCAGCTTTTTCCTCCAACGTAAGGCCTGATACCGGAACAGAAAGACCGGCCGACGCCCCACCAGAAAGTAAAACTACCAACAATTCGTCCTCACTCAGCAGACCTGCTAATTCAAGTGCACGCCGTCCAGCAGCCATGCTGCCATGGTCCGGCACAGGATGACCCACATCAAACCATTCCAAGTTGTCGACCAGCTTGCCAGGATTTGGCGACGCCACCAAACCACGTGCGGTCATCTCCAAAGTACTGGTAAACGCCTCGGCCATCGCTACAGCAGCTTTTCCAGCCGCTACAACCACTGGCTGCTTTCGTTCGAACAGTTTCAGTAATTCCTTCTTTTCCAAAGCCAGACGGACCAATTCACCTGCATCCGCGCTGGCGATGCCTACTCGAATAATTTCGTGAACGTGTTGACGAAGATCTTTAATTGCCAGGAGTTTGTCTATGCTAATTGGTAGGACGCCGTTTGGCTTCAATAGACAGCCGTGTCACAACATCTATAGACCTTAGTATTTCACTAAGGTCACGTTCATCAACTCTTTGCCGAGCAGTTCCATTGATACGAAAAAGGAGACGTTCATAAGCCATCTCGAAACCTGCAAAAGCGCCTTCCGAGAACGATTCACGCTGCTGGTCAAGACAGCGCCAGTGTTTCTCAAGTTCCTCACGATAAAAACTGGCACGGAACGAACCGCTGTCGTCGATGTCCCTCCGAAGCTTAACTTCACTCGAAGGTGCCGAACGGTTTATGACGGGCATAGGGCGAATATTCGCAGTCTAACCATCGGGGTTGCAGGGTGTCAAACCCTTAAAAAATGCTTAGCAACAACCTAATCAGTCAAAAGTTCCTTCAGTAACTCATTGACAACCTGCGGATTCGCTTTTCCCTTACACGAGCGCATCACTTGTCCGACAAGGAAACCAAGGGTGCCAGTCTTACCATTCTTGTATTTGCTGACTGCTCCCGGATTGTCCGTAAGCACTTGACTAACAATCATCCGAAGCGCCTCCGTATCATCTATCTGAGACAGGCCGCGTTCTTCGACAATGCTCTCTGGTGACCGTCCCGTCTCCACCACAGCCTCAAACACTTCTTTCGCCACAACACTGCTAATGCGACCTGTATCAACAAGCAGTATCAACTCTGCCAAACTCTGCGCCGACACAACCTGCCATACATCTTGATCAAGAATTCTAGCCTTGTGAAAAGCCGGTCCTGAGATCCAGTTAGCCGAAGACTTCGTGTTCTTTGAAATCGCTGCAACGTTTTCGTAGTAATCGGCCGTCTTCTGATCACCCGAAACCAACCCTGCGTCCTGTTCCGTGAGGTTGTAATCAGCCATAAAGCGACGCTTGCGCTGCTCAGGCAATTCGGGCAGCTTATCCTGTAATTCTTTGCACCACCTTTGATCAACAATAACCGGAGGCAAATCCGGATCAGGAAAGTAACGATAATCGTGAGCCTCTTCTTTGCTCCGCATCTTTACGGTGCACCCCGTTGAGGTGTCCCATAATCGGGTCTCCTGAGCAACCTTAGCTCCCTGCGTTACGACTTTAACCTGACGGCCGATCTCGTAATTTAATGCCTTTTCAAGAAAACGAAAAGAGTTGAGGTTTTTGATTTCTACTTTCACTCCAAGCTCGGCTTCTCCCTCCGGGCGCACAGACACATTTGCGTCACATCGCAAACTGCCCTCTTCCATATTCCCATCGTTCACACCAATAGCGAGCAACACACTTCGAAGACATTGAAAAAAGCTCGCTGCTTCAGCTGGTTCACGTAGGTCAGGCTCGGTCACGATCTCGATGAGTGGCACACCACTGCGGTTGAAATCGACATAGGTCTTCTGATTTGAATCCGGAAAACCAGCGTGGATGGATTTCCCGGCATCCTCTTCCATGTGAACTCTCGTAATACGAACCTTTCGAACAAGACCATCGACAACATATTCAACGAGACCATTTGTGGCTATCGGCTCTTCGTACTGTGAAATTTGATAGCCCTTTGGTAAGTCCGGATAAAAATAATTCTTCCGTGCAAAGACCGATTTTGCATGAATAGAGCACCCGAGTGCGAGACCGGCCCGCACAGCATATTCAACTGCCTTTTCATTTAATACAGGTAACGCGCCGGGTAGACCGAGGCACACGGGACAGACTTGACTATTCGGAGCAGCACCAAAGACAGTACTGCACCCACAAAATATCTTGCTCTCCGTACACAGCTGGGAATGTATCTCCAAGCCGATTACCGACTCGAAATTCATGGCTCCACGAACCCCGAAAAGTCGTTAAACGTTTGGACCGGCGGAGCGAACCGCCTCGGTGGCCTGGGCCGCAAAGCTTTTGAAGTTCTCTGCAAACATTTCCGCAAGCCGCCGCGCCTGCCGATCATAGGCCGAACCATCCTTCCAGGTGGATCTCGGGTGCAGGGCCTCCGTCGGCACGCCTGGCACTTCCATAGGGATCTCAACATTAAAAACAGAGTCCGTGTCGTACGAAACTTCGTCAAGCGCCCCAGATAACGCAGCAGTAATCATCGCCCGCGTGTATTGAATCTTTATCCGTTGCCCCACCCCATAGGGACCGCCGGTCCAACCAGTGTTTACCAACCACACTTTGACGTTATTGGCCGAAATCTGCTCACCAAGGAGCCTGGCGTATACCGTCGGGTGATGCACCATGAATGGTGCGCCAAAACATGCACTAAACGTAGCCTGCGGTTCCGTTACGCCTTTTTCTGTCCCTGCGACCTTAGCCGTATAACCAGAAAGAAAGTGGTACATGGCGCCATCCGGACTCAAACGTGAAATCGGCGGAAGAACCCCAAAAGCATCAGCCGTCAACATAACGATATTGGTCGGATGTCCCCCTTGGCCTGAGGGAACCCAGTTATCAATAAATGAAATGGGATAGGCACCACGCGTGTTTTCCGTTAAGGAGTCGTCATTTAAATCTAACGCTCTCGTGACTGGATCAATAACGACGTTCTCAAGCACTGTGCCAAACTTTTGGGTGGTCGCATAAATTTCTGGTTCGGCCTCACTTGAAAGACGAATCATCTTCGCGTAACAACCACCTTCAAAATTAAACACCCCCTGCGCTGTCCACCCATGTTCATCATCACCAATCAAGCTACGTTCAGGGTCACTCGACAACGTCGTTTTACCGGTTCCAGACAATCCAAAAAACAACGCGACGTCCCCATCCTTGCCACGATTAGCCGAACAATGCATGGGCATGACGTTCTTGAGAGGTAAGAGATAATTCATGACCGTGAAAATAGACTTCTTGATCTCGCCCGCATAGCTCGTCCCACCAATAAGGACCAATTTGCGGTCAAAATTGAGATAAATAAACACATCGGAATTCGTACCGTGCCGTTTCGGATTAGCTTTCATCGATGGCACATCGATCACGGTAAACTCCGGAGCATGGTCTCCGGCCGAGCCGCCCGCCGGCTTCTCAAGAAACATCGTCCGCGCAAACAGGCTGTGCCATGCGTGCTCCGTGATAACTCGCACCGGCAGACGATGCGCGGGGTCAGCACCGGCATAACAGTCCTGCACAAATAATTCCTTCCCCTCCAATGACCTGACTGTCTCGTCATAAAGCAAGTCGAACTGTGCAGCCTCAATAGGACAATTCACCTTTCCCCACCACACGTCAGATTCGCTGGAGGATTCTCGTACAAGGAATTTGTCATTGGGAGAACGTCCTGTATGACTTCCCGTCAAACACACCAGAGGACCCGACGCCGAAACCATCCCTTCACCGCGACGGATCGCTTCCTCGTAAAGCGCTCCGGTTTCGAGATTCCAGTGCACCCGTGCCAGCTGTGTGCCGCCAAGCTCAGGCAGCATATTTGAAGAAATATTGTTTTTCATGAACCTTTAAGCCCTATCTGTGCAACACCAAGGAAGTATGACCACATTATAGTGTGGTTTTGTGTAAAAACGAGAGATAATGTGAATGTGCGCTACACCACACAGATTATCCAAGCACTAAAGCTCCTCATCTTCGCTATTTTCATCGCCGCAATCCTCCCCGCCTGCGTTCGCCGTCCTGTTCATTCGGTTTCCGATACTCCCAAGATACGAACCGACCCTACGTTCATTCACATTGGATTACCAAGTGGTGACGTCCGCAAACTGCCACTCGAACGGTACGTCAGACACGCAGTGCTGGGAGAAGTCCCCCTCGCATCATTAACACCGGACGCTGCTCAGACCATGGCGGAAGTACAGATTATACTGGCTAGGACCTATGCATTAAACCATCTCGGTAGACATGCTAACGAAGGGTTCGACCTCTGTACCACCACCCACTGCCAAGTCTATCGCGAAACATTAGACAGCCAGTCCCAAATTCAGGCAGTCGTCGACCGTGCGCAGGAAGCAACACGAAATATGGTCGTCACCCACCAAGCCAGGCCAATCGACGCCGTCTTCCACGCTCACTGTGGTGGTGCAACCAGTCCCTCAAGCAGTGTTTGGGGAGGCGAGTCACCTCCATACCTCAGCGGCGTCAACGACCCCTACTGTGCACTAACAGACAACTCTCGCTGGAGGTTTTCGGTTTCCCGCGAAGAACTACGCGCCACGCTAAACGCAACGACAAGAACTTCTGTCGGGGGCCAGCTTAAAACAGTCAGAATCGTTCAGCATGACACCGCTGGGCGCGTGACGAAGGTCCAGATCTCAGGCTCACGTGAGCTCATCATCCGTGGAGAGCAATTACGGAGCGTGATCGCTGGTAGTTTCGGATGGAACGTGTTTAAGAGTTCTCGTTTCAGCGTCACAGAACAAAACGACCAATTTCATTTCACCGGAAACGGTTACGGACACGGCACTGGACTCTGCCAAACTGGAGCCATGGCAAGAGCGAGCGCGGGACACAGTTTCGAAGAAATACTCCTCGCATATTATCCAGAGACAGAGCTTTCTGACCGTCAGATGGACAAACGTTTGTCCGAATAACCCCATGATCAGACATAATCTAGCGAACACTTCTCTCAGTTGAAAGGTTGTTCTGCCTAACCAGAAAAATGCAGATCGACCCAACGAGGTATTATTTATCCCATTGAAAAATTGCTTGCGCTCAATTCGATAGACTTGTTCGCTAACAAACGACCTAGTCGCACTAGGTAGATATTCAGTAGGGTTTCTGTGCCAACACAACTGTTCCGTAAAGGCCTTGGGTTGAAAAATATCGTCGCCGAGGAACTTGCGCGGGATTACCACAGCAAGTTAATAGAACACATTCGCTCTAACGACTACACGCACCGCAGTGGTCGCCTTACGGTTCAACTCGCACGAGAATTCGGATTTTGCTACGGAGTCGATAGAGCCGTGGACTACGCCTACCAAACTAAAAGAAAATTTCCTGAGAAGGTAGTCTACCTAACAGGGGAAATCATTCACAACCCCCACGTGAACAAGCAATTGCGATCGGCTGGCATCCGTTTCCTGTCGGATGCCAACGAAAACATCAATGATGTCACGAAGGAGGACGTTGTCATTCTCCCTGCCTTCGGGGTCACAATTGCATCACTTGAACAGTTAACTCAATGCGGCTGCACACTAGTTGACACCACCTGTGGCTCAGTGTTGAACGTATGGAAAAATGTGCGCCAATACGCGCGTGACGGTTACACGGCAATCATCCACGGGAAAGTAAAACACGAGGAAACCCAAGCAACCGCCTCGCAAGCGAGCACAACTTTACAAGGTCGTTACCTAATCATCCTCAATCGGGATGAGGCAGCCGAACTGTGCCGATATATAACCGGTGATGTTTCGGAAGCGAAATTCCGCTCACGTTTCGAACACGCTTGTTCTGAAGAATTCAAACCTTCACGCGACCTTCAATGCGTGGGTTTGGCCAACCAAACGACGATGCTCATGTCTGAATCGCTAGCGATCGGTGAAATGATTCGCGAAGCCATGATTGCACGCTACGGTGTGGATAGAATTGACGATCATTACCGGGCTTTTGACACTATCTGTAGCGCAACACAAGATCGCCAAGACGCAGTCGAGGATTTACTGAGCAACTTTAAACTGGATCTCTCAATCGTCATTGGTGGTTATAACAGTAGTAACACCAGAAATTTAGCTCGCATGTGTTCTAAACGAGTCCCCACCTATCACATTGCTGAACCGGACTGCCTCATTTCTAATTCCAGGGTGGTCCACCTACCAGTATCGGAAACAACTGGTCGGCCAAGTGAAACCACTCAACCGTGGCTGCCGACTGAAGGGCCAGTCACGATCGGTGTCACTGCGGGTGCTTCGACACCGGATAACATAGTTGGTCAGGTTGTTAATCGGTTAGCTCAAATCGCCGGAAACGAGACTAGCTAGTCTTCAACCGGCCATTAAGCTTGCAACTAACTTTGCCTCAGTTTCAGAGAGCGACCCCCAAAAAATCGTCACCAAACCAACGCAACAATACGAAATCATACGATCGATTCAAACGTATGTTTGATAGTATCTATTCATACGATCCTAGCCTCGGAAAAGGCTTTCGGTTTAAGTGCTCGCGCAATTGGAATTAGAGTTCGAATCGTAGGATTGAGGAGGTAATCTCAGTGCATCTTAAATCTGTCAATCTAGCAGCGCTCGTCGCAGCGTTCATGTTGGCTGGCGTATCACCAACATTTGGCCAAAGAGCCAATACCGAAATTACCCGGCTTATTACGCAGGCTGGCATTCTCCTAAACCAAACGGGCGGGACTGAAGCACGAAAATTCGAACTTTCACTTGATGATGCTGTCGAACGAGCACTCGAACGAAACCTTGATATAGCCGTTCAACGCATAAACCCTCTCGTCCAGGACCTCAGTATCGCGTCAGCAGACGCTGCATTTTTACCAATCCTTCAATCTGGATTCGGTCTAAACCGCGCAACAACCCCATCACGAACACAACTCGATGGTGGAAATCTTGCTGGTTCAGACGCTGTTGTGACAGATCGTGGCAGCTACGATCTGGGCATCGGCCAACAAGTCAAGTGGGGTGGTGGCAACTACAATCTCAACTGGGACAGCAATAGGTTCGAATCAACAAGTCGTTTTTCTCGCTTCAACCCAAGCTACGGAGCAAATCTTAGTATCGGCTACACACAACCCCTACTCCGTGGATTCACGACTAACAACCAACGTCGGCAACTCGCCGTGTCCAGAATTAATCGCGACATTTCAGACATTGATCTCGAGGAGACAATTGCAAATACGCTAGCTGACGTGCGGAGTGCGTACTGGGAGCTCGCATACGCTGCAGCGACTGTAGACGTCCAGCTGGAGGCCTTGGAACTCGCAGAGCAACTTGTCCGAGACAACGAAGCACGCGTCGAGATTGGAACACTCGCCCCGATAGACATTGTCCAGGCGCAGTCCGAGGCCGCAGCACGTAGACAATCACTGGCGCAGGCGCAGCAGGTGTTACGTACTAACGAGTTAGCACTCAAAACGCTAATCGTGAGCAGCACTACGGACGAACTTTGGAATGCGCGACTTACTCCCAGTGATCAGCCTTATATCAGTGCAACGCCCATCGATATAGAGACGGCCGTGCAGGATGCACTTAATCGACGGACCGACGTTTCACGTATTAGACGCCAGCGGGATATCAATGACGTAACAGTCGACACGCTCCGTAACAACACGCTCCCAAGTCTAGACGTGGTGAGCGAATTCCAGTTAACTGGACAAGGTGGGACACAACTCATCAATTCTCGCTTGGGAGGGCCAACGACCGTTCGAGTGCCTGGTGGGTATGGAGATGCAATTAACAACATTGTTGATACCAACTTTCCAATCTGGAATGTGCAATTGCAGATGAGTTATCCCCTAGGACAAAGTGCGGATAAAGCAGAATATGCTCGTGCACGTCTGCAACTTCAGCAAGCTGAAGCACAAATTCGGCAAGTTGAGCTACAGATTGCCACTGAAGTCACCAACGCTGCACTGCAGATCGATGCGATTCAAGAACGGATCGAGGCCGCCTCGGCCGCTCGCGATCTAGCGGAACAACAGTTACGTGCTGAGGAAAGCAAATTTGAGGTTGGACAGGTAACGAATTTCTTTGTCGTACAAGCCCAACGAGACCTGTCCGCGGCGAGAGACACCGAATTACGGGCAATTCTTGACTACCAAAAAGCCATCATCGAATTTGAACGTGTCCAGAGAACCTCTTTGACGCGGTCCGGAATCTCACTGGTCGGCGGCGGAGCACCCCAATAGAGGCGTCATTAATGAAAAAAACATTGATCGCACTACTGTCAATCGTATGTGTCGGTGCCTATTTACTCTACGACACTGGCCCGGACGAATTTATTCCCGAAGTAAGTACCATCTCAGTCACTAAAGGTGACATCGTCGATGCAGTCGGAGCGACAGGCACTCTTGAAGCAGTGACGACCGTACAGGTTGGAAGTCAGGTGTCCGGCATCATTCAAGAATTGAACGTAGACTTTAATTCGATCGTGCGACAAGGCGACGTCATTATGCGCCTTGACCCATCTTTGTTTGAAATACAAATTGAACAATCAAAAGCTAACCTGCTGCGATCAGAAGCTGAGGTTGAACGTCTCCGAGTTGCTGCTGATGATGCAAATGCACAGTTGAAACGTGCTGACGACCTTGCAGAACGAGAACTGATTTCCGAAATAGAGTTAGAAGCGGCCCAGGTAGCAGTCCGATCAACGGAGGCTCAGATACGATCCGCGGAAGCGCAGGTCACACAGGCTCAAGCCACACTGAACCAAAACCAAGTCAACCTCGAACACACGGTAATACGTGCACCTATCGACGGGATAGTAATATCGAGACTTGTCGATATCGGCCAAACGGTAGCGGCGAGTTTTCAGGCACCAGAACTGTTCGCCATCGCAGCCGACCTTGCCAAAATGCGGGTCATTGCGAATATCGACGAATCCGACGTCGGACAGATCCGCCCACAACAGCCAGTTACGTTCACGGTTGACGCGTTCCCTGACGAAACATTCACGGGGACAGTCTCTCAAGTCCGCCTTGAACCGGTCGTTCAACAAAACGTGGTTACATACGCGACGGTTATTGATGCGCCAAATGCAGAGTTAAAGCTCAAGCCAGGGATGACGGCAACGGTTGAAATCGAAATCGCACGTCGCAACGACGTCTTACAAATCCCCACCTCCGCGCTCAGGTTCACGCCGACGGCGGAGATGTTTGCGGCCTTGAATCAGCCAGTGCCGCGTAATCTCGCCGACGCCAATCAACGGCGCCAACAAGGTTCTGAGACCGGCGTAACGACACAAAACTCAAGAACTTCAAATTTTGCCTCCTCGGACCAAAATCCAGAAAACACCGAATCCAGTCAAACGTCTTTAAATTTCAATGCAAATGGAATCGATCCAGAACGGCGCCAACGCATGCGCGAGCGGATCCAATCCATGTCAGAAGACGAGCGAGAAGAGTTTTTTCAACGTATGCGTGCTCGACGAAGACAAAACAACAGTGATGGGCCTCCATTCAGTAGAGGACAAAGACGTCAACAGCAGACTGCGCCGTCAACTTTAGCTGGGACCAACGTTCCAGCCGTCGAACGTGGTGCGGCGACGATCGACGCGTTATTCGCTCCTTTACAGAGCCCTAGGCGACCTGGGCGTATCTGGATATGGAACAACGGACAATTATCAAGCCTCGACATCACATTGGGCGTCAGTGACGGACGAGTCAGCGAACTCGTCTCTTTAACTCCCGACATAGCCACAACGGTCTCGAACAACACGGCAACGGCGAATCCAACTCGTAGTGAACTGGAAGAACAGCTAGGTCGAATCAAGGACGAAACGGCTCGCCGCGAACTTCAAAACCAATTAGCGGACGTTCCGGTCTCGGACAACAAAAATGTATCAGAAGAGCGAACAGAGACGAGCCGGCCTCGGACAATCACGCAGGGCACTCTACTAGCCACGAACATATCAACCCCGGACATTACTGTTAACGCAAATGGCGGTTTAAGTTCCCCTCTGATTCCACAGTTTCCCTTTGGCCGGAGATCCTCACAGCGTACTAATCGGCAAACTCGGTAAACAATCGATGCCAGTTATCTCTGCAGACAATTTGACCAAGACTTACGACATGGGGGACGTGAGTGTCCATGCCCTGCGTGGTGTCAGTCTCAATATTGATTCTGGAGAATTTCTATCGGTGACCGGCCCATCGGGTTCCGGAAAATCCACGTTCATGCACATCCTCGGGTGCCTCGACCGTCCGACTAGCGGTCAATACATATTGGATGGACACGACATTTCAAAACTTTCTCGAGAAAGGTTGGCTGAAGTTCGAAACAAGAAGATCGGGTTTGTTTTTCAAGGTTTCAATCTTCTTGCACGAACCTCGGCAATCGACAACGTTGAACTCCCTCTCCTCTACAGCCGCGCCAACTCTTCCGCATCTAGTCGACGTAAACAGGCAGAGGAAATGTTGGCGACCGTTGGTCTTAGTGACCGTATGCATCACCTGCCAAATCAGCTCTCCGGTGGACAACAGCAACGCGTCGCGATCGCACGAGCTCTTATCAATAAACCATCTATTCTGCTGGCAGATGAGCCAACGGGTAATCTCGACTCACGAACGAGTGTAGAGGTAATGGATATCTTTCAGCGTCTCAACGACGACCATAACATCACCGTATTGCTCATCACTCACGAATCCGACATTGCCGAGTACGGCAGCAGAATAATTCGATTTCACGATGGCACCGTGGTCTCAGACGAAAAAAACGCTCGTCAACGTATTGCCAAAAAAGAGATGCCGGGAATCCCAATAGCCGAGATAAACGGACGAACAGAAATTTCAGTGGGCCCTTAAAATGTCAATTCTCATGGTACTGCGCGTCGCTATCAAAGCTCTCGGTCGCAATAAAATGCGAACGAGTCTAACCATGTTGGGAATGATCATTGGGGTAGCGGCCGTCATCACAATGGTCGCACTTGGACGTGGAGCCCAAGCAGCGATCGAAACACAGGTTCAAGCCGCAGGCACGAACATGATCATCGTTAGGGCAGGAAATTTTCGAAGTCGAGGCGTCAGTATGGGCGCGGGACAATCACCGCGGTTAAAGGCAGAGGATGTCGATGCGATACGCGAACAAGTTCCTGGAGCTCGCTACCTGGCTGCAGGAGTTCGGACCCGTGATCAGATCGTCGCAGCCAACCAAAACTGGAACACAACAATTCAGGGAACCGATATCGAATACCCTCAAATTCGATCGTGGAGTATTGAGTCCGGCGATTTTTTTTCCAGGAGACACGTTCAAGGAGCAGCCAAGGTTGCCATACTTGGGTCCGTTGTCCGCGACAACCTCTTTGGGGAGTCCGCGGATCCTATTGGATTACGCATACGTATTCGAAATCAGTCGTTTCAGGTCATTGGCGTAATGGCGTCAAAGGGAGCCGGACAATTTGGTGAAGACCAAGATGACGTTATTTTCATCCCCTACACAACCGTTAATAAAAAGCTGCGTGGCCGAGATGGCACCAACATTTCGAATATCGATATTTCTGCGGCCTCGGCGGACGCGATCGGACCAACTTCTGAAAGTATTGCCGCTGTATTAAGGCAAGAACACGAACTGACCCCTGGGGAAGACGACGACTTCACGGTTCGAACGCAAGACGACCTCGCCCGGATCCGAACACAGACAACGCAAACAATGACTGGTCTACTCGCGAGTATCGCCGGAGTCTCACTACTCGTTGGCGGCATAGGGATCATGAATATCATGTTGGTATCAGTCACTGAACGAACACGAGAAATCGGCCTACGGATGGCCGTTGGCGCCAAAGGTTACGACGTCCTTCTCCAGTTTCTCGTGGAAGCGGTCGTCCTAAGCCTTGTCGGAGGCTTAGTGGGTGTCAGTCTCGGCTTAAGTCTCTCGGACGCCCTAACTCGGTTCTTGGGGTGGCCAACTTCAGTGCCTGCTGACGCAGTTGCGATCGCAGTTGGATTTTCAGCGGCGATCGGCATCTTCTTCGGGTTCTATCCGGCAAGAAAAGCAGCTCAGCTGGACCCTATCGAGTCATTACGTTTCGAGTGATCTTGAAACATCCTCAGCCAGTCAACGATCGCTCCTGCTGAGTTTTGTGAGCAGCTCACGTACGGTACACCCACTAACTGGGTCTACCAGATCAGGCGCCAATTCGACGAGAGGTTCAAGTACAAAGCGGCGCTCTCTGAAACGTGGATGTGGAACCTGGACATAATCATTCGCTATCACGAACGATCCCAATAGAATCAAGTCAAGATCTAGCGTTCGTGGCGCACCAGGATACGGCCGTCTTCGGCCCCGTGTTCCCTCAATAGTTAACAACTCATCCATTAGTTCGACTGCAGAGAGATCGCATTTCCCATCAACTACACCATTGAGAAACGAGCGCTGTCGAACAACGCCCTCTGGTTCAGTTTCAACAAAAGACGAAACACGAAGGTCTGCGAGCAGGCTTCCCAGGTTGGAGACCGCCGCAAGCAGATGCCTCTCACGCTCCCCCACA
>CAZDQD010000013.1:0-36246 GCA_964507425.1 uncultured Vicinamibacteraceae bacterium | reverse complement strand
CTACGTATTTTTGAAATTTGCCAAACTGTGGGCAACACGGTCTGCCGACCCATCGGCACATCACGAGGACCCACATTAGCCGATGTTTTCGATTCACGTCGATACAGCTCAATCTTGGCGCGGTGGCCAAAACCAAGTACTGCTTACTGTGCTTGGTCTCCGCAAGCGTGGTTACCGCACCGGTTTGGCAGCTCACCCACGAGGCGAACTGTTCCGCCAAGCTTCGAAAAAAATGCCAGGTCCCGACTTATTTCCAGTCGCTGCTCGTTCAGACATAGACCTGCTCGCAGCCTGGCAGTTCTCACAACTACTTAGAAGATCCAAACCAGATCTCATTCACGCTCATGACGCCCGTGCTGTCGCTATTGCATCAATTGGACGATTTATCGCGGGTCGGACACTCACACCACCGCTGGTCGTATCTCGTCGAGTCGATTTTCCCGTAGGGCAAAATGTTTTCTCTCGTTGGAAATACCAGCAGGCCGTACATTTTCTCTGTGCCTCATCGGCCATACAAAACATTCTCGCAAGCGATGGCATCCCTCACGATCAGACTTCAGTTGTCTATGAAGGGATCTCCTTGGAACGCATAGAACACGCTCCGCCATTGGACCTCCACAAAGAATTTCAATTTCCGCAGGGGTCTCCAGTTGTCGGAAACATCGCCGCACTTGCACCACACAAGGGTCAGAAATACCTTGTCGATGCCGCGGCACGGGTTGTACGAGACATGCCAGAAACCCGCTTCCTCATAATTGGGAGCGGCGAACTTGAAGGTGCGCTTACACGTCAAATACGAGAATTAAATCTCGGCAAACATGTCGTACTGACCGGCTTTCGAGCTGACGTATTGTCAGTGCTTAAAAGCCTCGACATATTTGCAATGAGTTCCGTCACAGAAGGCCTCGGAACCTCCATCCTTGACGCTATGGCGGCTGGCCGAGCCGTTGTAGGTACTCGTGCGGGTGGAATTCCAGAGGCCGTTCTAGATGGTGAGACGGGTCTTCTTGTTCCGACCAAAGATGAAAACAGTCTTGCTGACGCTTTACTGACGCTTTTGCGTAATCCCTCTAAGAGACATGCCTTCGGTAGTGCGGGTCAAGAAAGGGCTTACGCATTATTTAGTGCGGAACGGATGGTCGACGAGACCGCGGCCACCTACCACGCCCAGGTCGACACCAACTCCGAAGCGGACAACGAGCTGAGCCGTAAGCCTCATTAAAACCACACTCTGCCTCCATGCTCAGGTGACAAAGCGCAAAATCATATTTCACCGGATCGATAGGATCGAACCGACGTAATGACGAAGTAATTTGGCGCGCCATGGACCAACCTGGAGTGCGATAACCAGTCAACCCCAGGCACCGACCTACCCGAACGATGTGCGTGTCGAGTGGTATAACCAGTTGCGAAGGACTGACCGTACGCCAGATACCAAAATCAAAACTGTCCTGGCGCACCATCCACCGCAAATACAAATTGATCCGTTTACAAGCACTACCCTTAGAAGGCCGTGAAAAAAAATAGTCCACTCCCCGACTCTGACCAGACGCGTAAATCAATCCACAATCAAAACCAAGCGCACGCTCGGAAAACGAGTCAATCGCACCTCCCACGTCGTCCGCATTCGAGTCGTACCCTTGCAGAAAGAAATTTTGAATAGATCCGCTTCGCTCAAGTATTTGTCTGATTACCCAAACGAACGCCAGAATGTCAGGCCCACGAATCCAACGATGGTTTATTGCACCAAGAGTGTCTCGGTGGTCACTTGGCTTGAAATTACGCACAAAACTTGACGGCGAACTCCCAACAACATCGAGAACCGCATCAATGGACCGCATAATGGTACGGACACGACCAAAAGCCAAGCCAGACGACAAAAGGCCGACTATCTCCTGGTCCCGAGGATCTGTAAAATCACGCACCCGCTGAATAGGATCGGCGATGTCATACCGACGCTCGAACTGGTTATAGAGCGTCTCAAGCGCAGGAGCGACAGACGACGGAAGTCGTTGTTTCACGAAGACGGCCAGGTGAACGTGGCTGCCCCAGCAATTGATTCGTTGGTGTAGACCACGCGACCATCGACAATAGTGGCCACTACAGCGCCTCGGAGCTGCCAGCCATCAAAAGGTGTGTTCCGTGCTTTTGAACGAAAGCGATCGGCCGCGACCTCAACTGTAACGTCAGGCGCAATAACTGTTATATCTGCCGCGTCCCCTGGTGCTAACCTCCCGCCAGGAATCCCCAAAATACGCGCAGGGTTCGACGCTAGTAACTCAACAAGCCGGGCCAAAGACAACACTCCACGATTTACCAATCGGTCCAAAGACAACGAAACGGCTGTTTCAAGTCCGATAATGCCAAAAGGTGCCTCAGCAAACTCTTTAGCTTTTTCATCTGAATGATGAGGTGCATGGTCCGTCGCTATAGCATCGATACTTCCGTCGGCCAGCCCATTAAGCATCTCATCTCGGTCGGCCACTGCACGCAACGGTGGATTCATCTTGAACCGGTTAGGGTCGTACTCGAGATCATCGTCTGTTAGGATGAAATGATGAGGTGTTACTTCACAAGTAACCTTTACATCCCGATCTTTTCCAGAACGAACGGCACGTAAAGACTGACGCGCACTCATGTGGGCCACGTGCACCGAACCACCCGTAAGTTCGCTCAAGCTCACATCACGTTCGACCATGATTGATTCACATTCACCAGGAATACCGCGGAGACCAAGTGCATTGGCACGGTAGCCCTCATGAGCAACACCATCTCCCTTAAGCGATGGTTCCTCACAATGGTTAATAACCGGAATATCGAACATAGATACATATTCGAGTGCACGGCGCATCATGAGTGCACTTTCGATCGGGTGTCCATCGTCCGACACACCGACGCAACCAGCCGAGTGCAGAGCACGTATTTCTGTCATTTGCTCACCGTTTGATCCCTGTGAGACAGCGCCGATTGGATAAACCTTGGCGAGGTTCGCTTCTGCGGCCCTTTTGAGAATCTCTTCCGTGACCCCAACGTGGTCATTAACGGGGTCCGTATTCGGCATACAAGCAGCCGCCACGAAGCCGCCTGCAACCGCTGCTGCAGCACCAGAAGCAATGGTTTCCTTGTACTCCTGTCCTGGCTCTCGGAAATGGACATGCATATCTATAAAACCAGGACAGAGGACAAAACCAGAAGGAACAGTAACGACAAGGGCGTCATCAACGGGAAGCTCTTGACCAAGGGCGGATACTAGACCGTCTTCGAGACGCACGTCGACACAACTGTCTATCCCTTGCCGGGGATCAATTACGCGCCCACCCTTCAGCACCACTGCTCGACTACTCATTGGATATCTCCGTCAGCACCCAAACCAGCCAACAAATACAAGACCGCCATTCTTATCGCAACGCCATTGGCAACTTGGTCAAGAATGACCGAATACGGTCCGTCCGCGACTTCAGATGCGATTTCAACACCGCGGTTGATCGGGCCCGGGTGCATAATGATCGAGTCTGACTTGGCTCGTCGCATTCGATCCGTTGTCATTCCATATAAAGCGAAATACTCCCGCAACGACGGGAAGAAATGTCCTCGCATCCGTTCGAGCTGCACCCGAAGTAACATCACAACATCAGCGTCCTCTACAGCCTCGTCGACAGACGTAGTCACTCGCACCCCAAACCGATCAATACCCAACGGTATTAACGGACGAGGTCCGCAAACCCAAATATCAGCACCCATCGTCTTCAGCAAGGAAATATTCGACCGAAAAACACGGCTGTGTAAAAGGTCCCCGATAATCGCAACCTTCAGTCCGTTGATACGGTCTTTGTGCTGGCGAATTGTAAATGCGTCGAGCAACGCTTGCGTCGGGTGCTCGTGCATCCCATCGCCAGCATTGATGACGCTGGCCTCACAAACATCCGCGAGCAGATGGCACGCGCCAGACGCACCATGACGAAGCACAATCATGTCTGGTGCCATCGCTTCGAGGTTACGTGCTGTGTCAACTAGTGTCTCTCCCTTGAGCATGCTTGAATTGCCGCCCGCCATGGTGAGCGTGTCCGCACTTAATCGTTTCTCGGCAATTTCAAACGAAGTCCTAGTTCGTGTACTCGGCTCCAGAAAAAGATTGATAACGGTTTTACCTCTCAACGTCGGAACCTTCTTAATTCGTCTCGTCCCTATTTCCTTCATAGCCTCAGCAGTATCCAGAATCAGCTCGATATCTTCCTGACTAAGTTCCTCAATACTCAGAAGGTGTTTTGAACGAAGACCTTTTGTCCCCTCGTCTAAAGCCTGCGCCGAGGCAGTAGTCGTTTCCGGAAGCGTCGTCACGACGCCCCCCCTTCAGCAGAAGTATCAATCAAGTCATCTTCAACACCGACCTCCGTCAAGACAACCTCATCGACACCATCAAGCTCCTCAAGACGAACCTGAACACTTTGACCAGGTGCCGTCGGAAGATTCTTTCCGACGTAATCCGCTTTAATCGGCAACTCGCGGTGTCCTCGATCAACCAGCACAACAAGCTGAATACTCAATGGTCGGCCGAAATCAATGAGTGCATCTAGCGCCGCTCGAATTGTTCGACCCGTATAAAGCACATCATCTACAAGCAATATTCTCCGGTCATCAATGGAGAAAGGAATCTCCGTGCGTCGTAACACCGGCTGAGGACCCACCTGAAAACGCATCAGGTCATCCCGATACAGCGTAATATCCAGTGCCCCGGTCGGCACTCGACAGCCAGTAATCTCATTCAAAACGTGGGCGAGTCGTTTAGCAAGAGGAACGCCCCTTCGCCTAATCCCAATTAGACCAATTTCATCAATATTGCGATTGCGCTCGACTACCTCATGAGCCATACGTGCAACTGTCCGTCGGATGCGATCCGTTTCCATCACAGTGGACACGACCACCTCCGGGCACGAACAGGTTGGGAACTCAAATTACAGACAGAAAAGAATTCTGCTGATAACTTCGGTAGGAATATAAATAGACGTTGCGTCACAAGGCACCTCTTCGCGACCTCACTGGGGCGCTATTAAAGAGTCTGTTTATCTTATCGGTGTCGGCATGTTCTGGGCAAGAAGCCCGCTGATGTCGGCAACTGCTCAGGTATACTCCGGTCGTGCCTGCACCAGTTGACGTTTCTTCCAAAGTTCTAGCGAACCATCGCTTGTCAGACTTGTACAACGTGGTTGAATTGGCGGCACCAGACATCGGTCAGTCGAGTCAACCGGGACAGTTCGTCATGGTTAAGACAGCAATCGGACGTACCCCTCTACTTCGACGTCCTTTCTCTGTTTTTGAAGTGCTGAAAGATTCCAGTGGAACAGTTACGGGCGTATCACTTTTAAGTAAGCGCGTTGGCACCGTTACAGATGAGCTCTATACACTTGAACCTGGAGATCGGCTGCAGTGTCTCGGACCGCTAGGAAAGCCCTTCACCATCGTCGAACCTCCACAACGTGCGTGGCTGGTTGCCGGCGGAGTCGGTCTCGCACCTTTTGCAACGCTAGCAGAACAATTAAGAACCAGAGGAACAGATACCACGTTGTTCTATGGAGGACGGACAAAATCCGACCTCTATTATGTTGAATTGTTTGAACGGCTCGGTGTTGAGGTCAGTTTAGTCACGGAAGACGGTTCACGAGGTCACAAGGGGCGCGTCACCGAACCGCTAGAAAAAAGGCTCCTCAATTCTGAGGCACATTCCATAATGGTCTACGCGTGTGGCCCGACACCTATGATGCACGCAGTGTCAACATTGGCGGACAAAGTAAATCAGCAAACGGAAGTCTCATTGGAACCAGTGATGGGTTGTGGCTTGGGCGGCTGCTACAGTTGCGTCGTTCGAGTCGTCGACGGTGGTTCCCATTTCGTGCGGTCCTGTCTTGAAGGTCCCGTATTCAGGAGTGATCGACTCTCGTGGTCAGACCTGATCTGAACGTCAGAATCGGCGCTCTCCACCTCGATAATCCGCTCATCGCTGCAAGCGGATGCTTCGGTTACGGCGTTGAATATGAGGAACTCGTTGACCTTTCAAAACTCGGCGCCATCGCTGTCAAGGGGCTATTTCTGGAATCGCGGGAGGGACATTCACCGACTCGTATAGTTGAGACCCCAAGTGGCATGCTGAATGCAATCGGATTGCAAGGAATCGGGGTACGGCGTTTCGTGGATGAAAAGCTGCCAGCCTTGCAAAATGCTGGCGCGGTAGTCATCGTTAATATCTGCGGGTCCACTGTCGACGAGTACGCCGAACTCGCCCGTATCTTGTCGGATGCAGACGGCGTTGCCGCGCTTGAATTAAATATTTCATGTCCAAATATCAAAGAAGGTGGCATCACCTTTGGCTGCAGTGCGACCGGAACCCATGAAGTCGTCCGTGCCGTGCGCAAATCAACCGAATTACCAATCTTTCCGAAATTAACACCCAACGTTACCGATATTGCGACCATAGCTAAGGCAGCCGAGGAAGCTGGGGCGGACGCCGTTTCTCTAGTGAATACCTTCCTGGCAATGGCCATCGACATTGAGACGCACCGCCCCCAGTTATCCAATGTCGTCGGCGGGTTGAGTGGACCAGCCATTCGCCCGATCGCTGTACGCATGGTTTACGAGTGTCGAACCGCTATTGATATTCCAATAATTGGAATGGGAGGTATTGTTAACTCCAGAGACGTTGTCGAATTTTTGATCGCTGGGGCAACTGCCGTGCAAATAGGTACGGCCAACTTTGAAGACCCCAATATTTGGCCCAAACTGGAGGCGGGGTTAGTCACCTACCTGCAACGGCACGGACACGCTTCAGTAAGTGAGATCGTGGGCACAGTAGATTTATCAGAACGGAAAACAGAGTGGACCAGCTCTTAGTTGCACTTGACGTAGATACCGCCAAAGAGGCCACGGAGATGGCCGGCACCCTACGAGATCTCGTTGGCGGGTACAAAATCGGAAGCCGCCTGTTCACGAGGGAAGGTCCACCCCTTGTCCGTGCGTTAGTCGAACATGGTGATCGAGTCTTCCTAGACCTGAAGTATCACGATATCCCAAGTGTTGTTCGGAGCGCTCTTCATTCTGCATCGTCCCTTGGGGTGTGGATGGCAACCGTACACACCTCCGGCGGAAAAGCAATGATGTTAGCCGCCAAAGAAGGCGCCCACTCTGGTCAAGGGAACACAAAAGTGGTTGGTGTAACAGTTCTCACTAGTTTCGACGAAGATGGCCTAGGCGAAATCGGAATCTCGACGTCAGTTGCGACACAGGTCGATTTGATGGCAAAGCTCGCTTCGGACGCTGGGCTCGACGGTATCGTCGCGTCACCACTGGAACTCGCGCGCCTTCGCTCACAGCACGGACGAGAATTCACGATAGTAACACCAGGAATTCGTAACCTTCCATCCGGCGACGACCAGACGCGGACGCTAAACGCACAACAAGCTATCGAGGCCGGTGCTAGCTACATCGTGGTTGGACGACCGATCATCAAACATGCAGACCCACGAATCGCGGCAGAGAATATCTGCGAACAAATGACTGGCTCGTGACGAGACTTAGATTGATGACACGTCCGGGATGCCATCTTTGTGATGAAATGAAAGCTCTCGTTGCAACGTTAGCTCCAGAACACCAAGTAGAACTTGTTGAGGTTGACATTACGGGGCACCGGGAACTCGAACAACAGTTTGGCAACGAGATTCCCGTGCTGTTGTTGGGCGAGGAGGCTATCGCAAAAGTCAGAACAACGAGACGGACACTGCTTGATCGGTTGCCACAAAAATAAAACGGGTGCGCACCCATAAGCACGCACCCGCAAACAAACAGAACCCGACTACTGTCGGAAACGCTATTTCGCCGTCACCGTGAAATGACCGCGACGATTCCGAGACCAGCATCCCTCGTGAGAGTCTGTGCAGAAAGGAGATTCCTCACCGCGACTCACAGTTGTAACCCGATTGCCGGGGATTCCCAAGCTGACAAGATAATCTCGAACGGCTATAGCACGTGAATCACCAAGCGCGAGGTTATATTCGTTCGTACCTCGCTCATCACAATGCCCACCGACACGGATACGAGTCGACGGCCACTTTCTCATCCACTCCGCATTCCGTTGCAGAGCTGTCCGAGCTTCCGGCAAGATTTCGGACGCATCGTAGTCAAAGAAAACCGGGTCCAACGGCGACGTACTGTTGAGCTCATCCAGCGACATCCGATCGAAAAGCTCCTGCTCGCTGAGCGGCCCTGGCGGAGGCGGCGGCGGTGGCGGTGGCGGGGGCGGCGGTGGCGGCGGCGGGGGCTCTGGGGCTGTCGCCGGTGGTGGTGGCGTCGGCTCTGGAGGCGGGTTGTCCGCACAAGCTGCCGCTCCGAGCACCATTGATGCACAAAAAACGAGGGCTGTCAGGTATCGCGATACACGTCTCATGATACGACTCTCCGCACTCAACATTGCTGCCCCAACGGCCCGACTACAGGTAGAGCCACGGAAACAGAAAAATTTAAATTAAGGTAGCCAGCTTACATAGTTTCATTTCGCTGTGTCAATTTGTTTAACCGCCAAAAACCAGTATAAGCGGGACTACTTCTCCCAATCGGGACTATCCTCAGAGAATGTTCCGTTTCCGTTTAAAAATTCGGAATCGTCCTCACCCACACTCTCTTGCAATCCATCCGCAACGGTTTTCACTAACTCGACAGGGGCCAAGGCCGACACTTCCAAATTAGAACCACATTCAGGACAACTAAGCTCGTCACCACGGTCAACATCAAACTCATCAACATCAATGGTAACGTCGCATTCTGGACATGTCGCCATGTTAATAACGCTCCTAATTTGTATCGGTAAACTTCACAATCCAGTCGCTCCGAACGACAATTAGACACACTATTTCAAGGCTATTCTTAACTCACAACCATGACCGAATCCTCTCCTCGACGCGTTGTTATAGCAAACGGCAGTCGTGACGTGCAGGAACGGTTCGCCTCTATCCTAAAGGATGCAGGTCACCAAACGGCTAGCCTCACAAATTCTTCCCAGCTGTTTGAACATCTCACATCAAGCGCGTCACCGGTACATCTGCTGTTACTTGATTTACGGATGTTGGATTCGACAGGGCACGATCGTGTGCAATCCATTCTCAAACTGAATGACGGGAGGTTTCCCATTTTGATTTTCAGTGGTTCCATCTCGAGCGCTAACGAAATCGAGCACCTCACAAAACTCGGTGTTCGTGGTTTCTTGAACGAACATAGCGCTAACCATCAGATACTTCCATCGCTGGCGCCGTATCTTTTCCCAAATAACTTTGATCGTCGAACGAGTCTTCGAATTGAACTAGGGATACCAGTTACGTACCGGTTCGACAACAATATCGCAACAACACGTATGCTCAATCTCAGTAGAGGTGGGCTAGCCGTGCGGACAATCAATCCACTCCCCATCGGTACCAAGGTTCAGGTTCAATTCCGACTACCGAGCGTGGAAAATGATCTCCAAATATCCGCTCGAGTGGTCTGGAGTAACGTCCAAATGGGAATGGGCATTCAATTTGAACAGGCTGATTTTCCTGAACAGTCGGCGCTAGACGCATTCGTCGACCGCCAAGTAAACCCGGACCGTTCTACATGAACGCTCGACCTCGGTTTGACACTAGTTCACAGGCCTGTTTACCATTTCGGTTCGTTGCTCATAAGGCTGCATGTTCATCTATTGGCGGAGCGACAACTCTACTTAGGAGCTATCCGTGATTGAAGTCCAACGGGTCACCAAGCGTTATGGGCCGGTAGCTGCGGTGAATGACGTTAGCTTCCGCGTCGAAGCCGGTCAAATCCTCGGATTTCTAGGCCCAAACGGCGCAGGAAAAACAACCACTATGCGCGTACTGACCGGCTATATGCCGCCGACTGACGGCAAGGCAATTATCGCCGGGTACGACGTTTTTGAGCAACCAATCGAGGCTAAACGACGCACGGGTTATCTACCAGAAACGCCGCCACTTTACCCCGATATGACAGTTCGGGAATATTTATTTTTTGTCGCACAAATCAAAGGAATCGCGTCCGGGGAACGTGTGCGTCGTGTCGAGTACGCCATGGGTCGCACCAGTGTGGACCACATGCAAGACCGGCACTGTGGCAAGTTATCCAAGGGTTACCGTCAACGAGTCGGTCTTGCGCAAGCCATTCTTCACAACCCGGAAGTTCTAATTCTTGATGAACCGACTGCAGGTCTCGATCCGAAACAAATTATTGAGACCAGGGAACTTATCAAGGAACTTGCCGGAGATCACACGATCATACTGAGCACACACATACTTCCCGAAGTGGCGCAAACTTGTGAACGCGTCGTGATCATTAGTAAGGGGCGTGTCGTCGCCGAAGACACCCCTACCAATCTCACTAGCAGACTACGTGGGTCGGAAACGATTCAACTGCAAGTTGACAGCAATGGAGTTGACCCCAAACCAGTTCTTCAGTCCATAGCGGGTGTTGCCCAAGTCACCGTTAGCGAACAGGGACAAGACGGTCGGACCGTCGAAATACAAGTTGCGGAAGGTGTCGATATCAGAAGAGATGTTGCGAATACCATCGTCTCCAATAGCTGGGGGTTATTGGAAATGAAACCCATGCGGCTGAGTCTAGAAGACATCTTTCTGCAATTGACTACCGAGGAAAACGAAGGAGCCGCTACGAATAATGATGGAGCGACCCCGGTCGAGTCTGAGCCGGAAGTGCAAAAGACAGAACAGGGGTCCAACCATGATTAATATCTTCAGCATTGCGCAAAAGGAAATACGTTCCTACTTTGTTTCACCTATTGCTTATGTCGTAATTGGTTTATTTGCAGTACTTTATGGATATTTTTACGTTGCCAGCCTGACGATCCTGGTGAGATTTAGTGCCCAGGTCGGGATGTTCGGAGGTGGCGGGCCCCAGGCTATAAACATCAACGAATTTATGATTCGCCCCCTGTTGTCAAACTCAGCGATTATCCTTCTATTCTTTCTACCCTTTTTGACTGCACGCGCGTATGCGGAAGAGAAAAGATCCGGAACCATCGAACTGCTGTTGACATCACCACTAACCGATACCGAAATCATTCTTGGTAAGTTCCTGGGAGCGTTCACTCTGTTTCTTGCCATGCTCTCAGTTACCACTGTTCACATGGGCATCCTATTTTGGTACGGCGAGCCCGAACTTGGCCCAATACTCAGCGGTTACTTGGGACTAATTCTTATGGGAGGATCATTCATCTCAGTCGGCTTATTAGTGTCGAGTACTACGCGGAATCAGATCGTTGCCGGAGTGGTGACGTTCTCAATCCTCTTGCTATTCTGGGTGCTAAGTTGGATAGCCGACTCCGTAGGACCGACGACGTCCGCCATCTTGTCGTATCTTTCGATCTTGGAACACTTTGATGACTTCTCAAAAGGCGTTATCGATACCGCACATGTTTCCTACTACCTTAGTTTCATTACGTTTGCGCTTTTTCTTACAGCTAAATCCGTTGATACAGAACGGTGGAGAGGGTAAACGAAAATGAATAAGGTCTTTCACATAATCGGTTGGATCGGCATCGCGCTCGTTTTTGCCGCAGTGGCCACCAGAATGGTTCTGCCTGAGCAACAAGAATTGTGGTGGTGGCTTGCCATACTCGGATTAGCTATGGTCGTCGCGCATACCCTTGCTCAATGGCGTGATGTTCTCGAGTTTTTCAGTCGCCGCCAAACCAAGTACGGCGCCGTTGCAACAACCGGTGTAGTTCTTGCACTTGGAATCCTAGTTGCTGCCAACTACGTACTATCTAGACAAAACAAAAGATGGGACTTAACTGCCGCACAACAGTATTCCTTATCCGAACAAACACAACGAATCCTTGAATCACTAGAGTCACCTATCACGATCTTGGTATTCGGGAGGGAGGAAGAATTCCCTCGTTTCCGTGATCGTCTTGACGAGTACAGCTATGCATCACCGAATGTCACGGTTGAATACGTTGACGTCGACAGAAATCCTGTGCGTGCCCGTCAATATGAGGTTCAAGCTTATGGAACTATCGTTTTTGAGTATGAGGACCGTGTCGAGCGTGTTGTATCAAACAGCGAACAAGAATTGACAAACGCGCTGATCAAGGCGGTTGAAGGCGAAGAACAAACTGTTTATTTCGTCCAGGGTCACGGCGAGCGAGACCCGAACAGCAGTGAACGTGATGGGTATGGCTCAATTCGAGAAGCACTAAGGCTCGACAATTTCGGTGTAGAAACAGTAGTACTCGCTCAAACCGGAGAAGTGCCACAGGACGCCAATGCTCTTGTAATCGCAGGTCCAACGACGGATTTCCTCCCTGGAGAAACAGACTTACTAGACTCGTATTTAGAGCAAGGTGGTAAAATCCTGCTGATGCTTGATCCTCCAGAACTGGAGGGTGAAAGTCCGAAAGAAAATCTTGAAGGACTGGCAGAAAACTGGGGAATCGAAATTGGCAACAATATTGTCGTGGATGCTAGCGGCATGGGCCAACTTCTCGGAACTGACGCGACCGTACCAATTGCATCCTCGTACCCACCTCACCCAATAACTGAAAACTTTAACCTGATTACCGCATTCCCATTAGCTCGTTCGATTCGGCCAATAGCAGGCGGTGTCGAAAATAGAACGCCAGAAATACTCATTGAAACAGGCGCAAACAGTTGGTCCGAAATGGACTTCTCAGAACTAGCCACCGGAGAGGTGCGACTAAACGAGGACGCCGGTGACATCGCCGGACCTATACCGATCGCCCTTTCAGTATCGCAAACTATCGAGTCCGAACGTGCGGGAACCACTGACGCAGAAAACGAAACCGGCAGCGAAGACGTCGAACGAAATAGTACGTCTGACACCCCGCTTGAAGCGCGATTTGTTTTATTTGGAGACTCTGATTTTGCAACCAACGGGGCTGTCGGAATACAGGGAAACCGAGACCTAATACTAAATTCGATCAACTGGCTCGCGCAGCAAGAAAACCTCATCGCAATCAGACCACGCGAACCTGAGGACCGTCGAATAACTTTAACTGCCGATCAGCAAGTTCGTATCACATGGCTATCGCTCTTAATGATTCCAGGCGTAATTCTCGGAACCGGAGTTTATTCCTGGTGGACACGCCGGAGATAACGACAACATCTGAACCAGGATTTAAAATGCGAGGATTACGTTCAACCGGGATAATGCTCGTCTTGTTTCTAGCACTTGGAAGCTATGCGTACTTCATCGAATCGGAACGTCCGCCTGCTTCCGAGACTGATGTCAACGAGCAAGCTTTAGATGTTGAGCAGAGTGCAATCGTGTCACTGTCAGTGACGACTCGAAACGGTGATGACACCAGTTTGAACCGAGACGGCGAAGAAGACTGGACCGTTGTCGAACCGTTCATGGCTACAGCAGATAACAATGCAGTATCGGCAATTGTCGAAAGCCTCGCATCTCTTGAGATCCGGCGTGTTGTCGAAGAGACTCCCTCTGATTTGTCTCCATTCGGACTTGTCCAACCGACTGTTTCTATTGGGTTTTCGACCGAAAACAACTCAGCATCGCTAACCCTAGCCGTGGGGGACGAAACTCCTACTGGCGCTGACCGCTACGCCACACTCACCGGATCGGATCGGGTTTTTCTCATCGCGAGTGCTGTAGAAACGACCTTCAACAAAGACTCATTCGAACTCCGCGATCGGTCACTACTTGAGTTCATCGGACCAGATGTCATTGGCTTCTCCGTTGAGAACAATAAAGCAGAAACCCGTTTTGAAAAAACCGACGGGAACTGGCGTATCGTTTCGCCTCTAAACGCCAGAGCAGACTTTGGCGTTGTCGAGGGTCTTGTTGGGCGCGTCGGATCAGCTGAAATGGTCTCGGTTGAGCGCGAATCATATGACACTGATGAAGAAATCGAACCCTTTGGCCTCGCAAATCCTGGAATGACGGTCACGGTGGATACGGGAAATTCAAAACATGTCTTGCTAGTAGGCACGGAAGGACCCGACGGCACTGTGTTCGGTCGAGATGAATCTCGTGATGTCATCTTCACCATAGATGCGGCTCTTGTTGACGACCTTAACCGAGAGCCTTCTGCCTATCGAAAACAAGAGTTGTTCGATTTTCGACCATTCAATGCGACTGCGATATCTGTGTTACGCGATGGCACCGAAACAAATTTTGAGAAGAATTCACCCCAAGACGAAGAATCCTCAGGCGAGACCTGGCAACAAGTTGCGCCAGAATCTGAGGATACAGACCAAGCGGCTGTTGAGGTTCTACTTTCCACGCTATCAACACTCCGAGCTGAATCTTTCGTTCCGACTCAAGTTGATACGGGAATCGACACCCCGTTGGCAGTAGTTACCGTAAGCTTTGGTGAAGGGCAGGAAGAACGTGTAACCATCGGGCGCATGGGTGAGACGACCTACGCAATTCATGGAAGCGAACCAGGGGCCGCCGTCATCGATTCTGCCAGCATTGACAGTGCACTTGAGGCATTGTCAACTGCTACACCCTAGAACGCCCCGTTCCCGCACCAACGGATTTTTCACCCGGCACGACATCTCGATGTACATTTAGGACGTGCCGTGGAATAACAATCAATGGCGGTTCTCAGCGTTAGTCTTCATTGTCTCCGCCTCCGTTGTGGGGTTCAGTGGCTGCATAGCTCGAACATCTACGCCACCAACCCTGAATGGTTCTGGAACAGTTCTTGACTCAAGGGGTTCTTTACAAACGACCCTTAACGAAATATTTTCTGCTCCACCGCTCAACCGCGTTCTTTGGGGCGCGGAGGTCCGGTCGTTGAAATATGGCGACATCGTCTACCAGCAGAACTCAAACACCTTGATGATGCCCGCATCTACGATGAAAATCGTCACGCTTGCCGCAGCAGCACGCAAGCTCGGTTGGGATGATCGTTTCGAAACCAAACTGTACGCGAACGGTCCCCTCATCGAGGGCACGCTGAACGGCGACCTGCTCGTTCAGGGCAGTGGAGACCCAACTATCGAGAGTAGGAAGTTTTTCAGGGATTGGGCGGAGCAACTACAAAAAGTCGGCGTGCACACAATCACTGGACGCCTCATTGGTGACGATAGTGTCGTTATAGCGAAGGATAAATCCGCCAGCGTTAACTCTCCTGGCTTTGGTTTCGGTTGGTCTTGGGACGATCTCACATTCGGTTTTGCTGCTCCAATCGGACCACTCCAATTTAAACGAAACGTTGTTGAACTGGTAGTCGAACCTGGTGCTCAACAAGGAGACCCGACAAACGCGTTCTTTCAACTGCCTGGGTCTTCTTTAACGATCATTGAAAATTCCAGAACTGGCGCACCGGGCGAAGCAACCCAGGTCCGGCTTCGTCAGACCGAAAAGCGAGCGGAATTGGTTCTAGATGGACGTATCGCAACCGACGCAAATGCCATGGTTATTCAGACGACGGTTTACAACCCTACGACCTTTTTCATGGAGACACTAAAGGACGTATTCGCGAAGAGTGGAATTGACGTGCGAGGACCAGCAATAGACATCGACACACTGGCGACAACAGAGCGAATCTCCGTTCAACAGAATCTCAGCAAACTTTTTGAACATCACTCTGAACCTCTTTCGACATCAGCAATAGTCATGATGAAACAGAGTCAAAACCTGTACGCTGAATCTGTTTTTCAGAGAATTGGTTTAATGGCAAACGACGCAAACCCAAGTGGTGCAAACGCCATTAAAGCAATGTTGGACAACTGGGGTATCGACCAAACCCACTCCCTGATCGTTGACGGCTCTGGTTTGTCCCGTTACAACTATCTAACCGCTAACGCACTGACATCAGTTCTCACAAACATCTCGAGCGACCCCATCAACCACGAACAGTTCGTTGCCACACTACCAATCGCCGCACTGGACGGAACATTACGTAATCGAATGCGTGGCACCCCAGCGGCGAGCCGTGTACACGCAAAAACAGGGTCAATGTCACAGGTCAGGTCTCTCGCCGGATACGCTACTACAACCAGTGGAGAGGTCTTTGCCTTCGCATTTATTGCAAACAACTTTGGTGGATACGGCAAAGATGTTAACACCGCTATCGACGATGCCATCGTCACAATAACGGAATTTCAACGGCATTAATTCGGAGACAGCACGCGCTATTCCAGTCCACCCACATGGCTAGTTACGATCAAATTACAAGAGGATCACGAACACCTGCCTCGGCAAATCCTTTCGCACGAAGTTGGCAACTGTCACACCGACCACAAGGTGAATTGTCGCGAAGCGGCTCATAACAACTGTGCGTCAAACCATAATCGAGGCCAAGCCGTTCTCCCTCCCTCACGATATCGGCCTTGTTCATCTCCAGAAGGGGAGCACGTACACGAAAATAATTACCACCCACACCCGCGCGCGTCGCAACGGACGCTAGTTGCTCAAATGCAGCAATGTACTCCGGCCGACAATCCGGGTAGCCCGAGTAATCAAGCGCGTTAACACCAATGACCAGGTCATGTGAACCGATTGTCTCGGCCCATGCCAACGCCAAAGACAAAAGTATTGTGTTTCGCGCTGGCACATAGGTCACCGGAATTTCGTCAGATTCTTGTTCGAGCGTAATAGGCCGGTCTTTGGGAACCTCCCCCTGTCCTGTGAGTGCCGAACCACCGAACGAAGCGAGATCGACACTCATTTCACGATGGACAACCACCCCAAGCGCGGATGCGACGCGGCGCGCAGCATCGAGCTCCATCGAATGCCGTTGGCCATACCCAACGGTAAGCGCGTAAAGACCAAAACCTTCCCCCTTAGCAATCGCGGCAGCCGTATACGAATCGAGACCTCCACTCAAAAGAACTACCGCCTTTCGGTTAGCCCAACTAGAAGTCATAAGAAGAACCGATTTGCAATCTAGACACCACGAGCATCACTACCCCATAAATACTTGTGTAGTTGGATTTGAACTCGAACCGGTATTAGATCTGCCAATATCCAAGATGACAATTCCTCCGGACTGAGCTCTCCATGCACCGGCGAGAACAGCACGGTCGCACCATTTTGTCCGAGTTCATGCTTAGCAACAACGGCGCGTGCGAATTCGTAATCAATCCTGTCCTGTATTACAAACTTCACCTGATCACGTAGCGAAAGCTTCGTGAGATTCGTCCACAAATTCCGAGAGGATTCGCCACTGCCAGGACATTTAATGTCGACTATTTTTATGACCGGCTCGGGGACACTTGAGATGTCTATATGTCCGCCAGTCTCAACTAACACAGTCTTGCCTGACTCGAGCAGTCGCTGCATTAAAGGATAAACGCTCGTCTGCAAAAGCGGTTCACCACCCGTAAGTTCGACCAAGGAGCAACCAAATGTGTCAACAGTGGTGAGCACATCATCAATTGACCATGACTTTCCTTCATTGAACGCGTAAGGCGTGTCACACCAGCGACAACGAAGATCACAGCCGGTCAATCGCACAAAGACACAAGGGAGTCCTGCGTAAGTCGATTCCCCTTGAATCGACAAAAATATTTCATTAACCGTCAGCATCTGGGCTTGGTTCATTCTACGAGAAGCTCTAGTTCAATATGAATAGCCATTGCGAGAGTTGATTGGTCATGGCATTTAACAATCGCACTCACTGCTGTCTTCGAGAACTCATACCACAAATAAAACATTCGAACGAATCACCATGCCAATCCGAAACGGAATGCGAAAGGTGCCACATCGCACGTCCCGCTTAAGAATAATGCTCAGTGGACCGGTGACTTCCCGATGCGTTTCACACCGAGACGTGGACACAATTCGCTCACGGCACATTCGTTACATTTTGGATAGACCGGAAGGCAGACATTCTGCCCCCAAGTCACAAGATAGAGATTAATGCGTGACCACCAACGCCTCGGTGACACAGAATAAAGTGCCTCTTCAGTCTGTTCTGGCGTACCGGTGTCAACCCAACCAAATCGATTTGAGATGCGGTGCACGTGTGTATCAACACATATATTGGCACCACTCCGATGCGCAACTATGAGTGTCAGATTCGCAGTCTTTCGACCAACACCAGGTAGCGATAACAACTCATCCATCGTCGTTGGCACAACGCCGTCGAAACGCTTCAAGAGATGTCGACATGTCTCCTTTACGTGACGTGCTTTATTACGATAAAAACTCACCGGGTAGATCAGTTGCTCAATCGTCTTGATGTGTAGTCGAACCATCGCATCGGGAGTGTCCGCCCTTCGAAAAAGACGATTCGATGCCTCGTGTGTAACGGCGTCTTTTGTTTGAGCAGAAAGTATTGTCGCAATCAATACTTGAAACGGATGGCCCTTTTGCTCCTCAGCTAGTTTCTCTATGGCGGGGATGTTCATTCGCACGATCGCCTTGCCCAAACGTCTCATAACCTTGCCGATGTTCAGACTTTCGCACGATTTTTTCTTCATTGGTTATCGACTGCTAGTAAACACGGGTTCGACAGTACCCATAATGTTCAGAGATGACTCCAAGTTCGAGAATGCAGTGATCCCGGCCAATGCCTGAGGTCTGATCACGCGCAGCGGAAAACAATTGACGACTCCAGCTCGGAACAACAGTATCGGAAACAGGAGTAGGCAGTGTTCCGATTTCATCTGCCGCACGTATGCCAAAACGATTTGCAGTGATTCGTCGAACAACGGATTCGATATCGCGCGCAGCCATCACTCTACCGGAATCTGGAAAAGGGCTCACGTCCTTGCTCTGTCATCTTCCGATTCAAACATGAGAGTGTCAACGACACCCACAACAGCCGCATCAACGGGCGCATAGCGTCGCTGAACCACCGAAATAGCAGCCCGCCCCTCCAGCACTACTAGCACGCGATCGCCAACTCCTGCTTGGACCGCATCAACCGCCAACAACGCGGACCCATTGTTGCCACCATCAGCACTCATGGGCTGCACCAACAAAAGTTTTACACCAACAAGTTTTTCATGCTTCTGAGTAGCAACAACCGTGCCTGTAACCCGTGCGAGTTGCATCACTCGCCCTTGTCGTCTCGCTCATGCGACCAGTCATCGACAATCCCTATAACGTTCGCGTCGGTGACGACTTCGTCTGGAAGGAATGGAAAGGACGCTTCACGCCCTCGCACAAAAAACACGTGTTCCCCGACGCCTGCCCCTACAGAATCAACCGCAACGAGTCCCCGTCCAGACACCACACCCTCCGGGCTGATCGGTTGCAAAACTAGCAGCTTGTGACCAACAAGGGTAGGGTCTTTTATGGTTGCCACAACGTCTCCAATGACGCGCGCCAATTGCATTATCGAGAATCGTCGTCCGTCGACAGAGAAATAGAATCGACAACACCCACAATCGCGGCATCAACCGGCGAGTCCTTGAGGTGGGCAGCCATGCGCGCTGAGCTTCCAGTCACAACCAGCACGGTCTCACCGACACCAGCATCAACCGTGTCTACAGCGACAAGCTGATTACCACGCATCCCGCCAGAAGGATCAAACGGCTGCACAATCAACAGCTTGTTACTAACTAACCGCTCGTCCTTCCGCGTTGCAACGACCGTGCCAATAACCTTGGAGAGAATCACAGACTATTTGCCGGATTTTCCAATTGGCAGTGCATCCTCAAGATTGCTGTGAGGACGCGGTATAACGTGCACCGAGACCAGTTCACCGACTCGCCTCGCAGCAGCCGCTCCGGCATCTGTCGCGGCCTTTACGGCCGCGACATCACCACGAACGATGGCAGTAACGTAGCCAGCCCCCACTTTTTCCCATCCGACGAGCGTGACTTTTGCAGCTTTAACCATCGCATCAGCCGCCTCGATCATCGCGACAAGCCCTTTTGTCTCGACCATACCCAACGCTTCACCCATATTCTCCCCCGAGTGGATTATCTACCTACCGTAAATGGTTGACGGCGTCTTCAATTAAGTCCGCAAGTTGGCGATATGTTAAACGAATTTCACCCTCACCGCCTAACTTCGGGTCATCTTGACCAGGTTTTAACGGTGTATCGTCGACGAGCTGGTCGCCGCCGGCGCGCGGAGCTTCAAGGGTCTGGCACGAAGGATCATCACCAGCGATAATGCCATCGGTACCCTCAGGACAGATAGGTGCTGGTGCTTCGATACCGTAGGTTCCACGAAGCTCTTGTAACCGGTTGACTTCTTCTCTAGACAGTAATCGTTCACGACCCAGTAACCGTGCTACCACACTAATACGAGCGAAATGTTCAACCGTTTCCATCTTGTAATAGGCACTCATCAATTCACTAGAAACCGTAATAGCTCCATGGTTCGCAAGAAGCAGGCCGTCGTGCACTTTAATGTATTTTCCAACTGCGGCCGCAAGCTCATCCGTCGACGGAGTACCGTAATCTGCAATTGGAATACTGCCAAGTGTCGTGACAACTTCAGCCAGCACCGCCCGGTCAAGTGGAATGCCAGCCACCGCAAAACCAGTTGCCACAGGAGGGTGCGCGTGCACAACGGCGCTAACGTCAGATCGCCGTTCGTACACGGCCAAATGCATTGGCAATTCGGAAGAAGGGTCTCGCTCTCCAGAAATCTTATTTCCCTGCATGTCCGTAACAACTAACATGTCAGCTGTCATGAAGCCCTTTGAGACGCCCTTAGGTGTTGTCAATAAACGTTCTTTGTCCAGCCGCGCACTGATATTCCCATCGTTCGATGCTACGTAAGCGCGCTCGTGTAGTCGCCGACCAATTTCTACAATATCAGCCCGGCAAGTTTCCTCGACTGTCATAGGTCTCTAAGTAGTTTTGAGAAACGCTCGGTGACAACTTTCCGAACAAAAGTAATGCACGGTCGAACCGGCATCAAATTTCAAGGCGCGACCTGGCTCCAGATACGTTCCGCATACTGGATCACGAACAAGTTCAACGCTATGCTCACGCGACTTTACTTTGTTCTCTCCCCCACGCCCGAGAAGTCCAGCGACAAATCGCCAGACTAATCGAATGATCAGCACGGCGAGTAGTAAACGCAGTAACCATCCCAACAGCATCAGTGTAAGGCAAATGATACATCCGGCTACCGTTATGATGTCGAGCTGGAACCAAACGATGGCTAGGCGAGCAACTCTTTCATCTCGCGCACGGCTCTCTCGATCCCAACCAATACCGCCCTCGATACGAGACTATGGCCAATGTTCAGCTCAACAATGTCCTGAATACCTGAAATTGGTTGCACGTTCACATAGGTCAGCCCATGTCCAGCTAATACTTCAAGATTTTGCCGCCCAGCGTACTTGGCCGCTTCCTTCACACATTCAAGACGTTCGTGTTGCTCATGTTCGTCGGCGTCCGCATAGGGTCCGGTATTGATCTCAATCGCATCTGCGCCTACCATCCGTGCTTTCCGTATTTGAGTCTTGTTAGTGTCTACAAATATGCTCACGCGAATGCCTTCACCGCGAAGGCGAGAAATCTTTTCTGTCAGTTCATCGGCATGACGGACAACATCTAGTCCGCCAGTCGTCGTCAGTTCGTTCTTACGCTCCGGAACGAGAGTTATCTGGTCAGGATGAATCTTGGCAACTATTCTTACCATCTCTCGTGTCGCGGCCATCTCAACATTCAACTTAGTGGAAACAACCTGCTTTAGCAGTTCGAGATCCCGCACCTGGATGTGCCGACGGTCACTTCGAAGATGGACGGTAATGCCATCTGCTCCCGCAAGTTCAGCAAGCACCGCAGCTGCAACTGGATCCGGTTCATGTGCTTCCCGAGCCTGCCTCACCGTCGCAACGTGATCAATGTTCACACCTAAACGCATGGAGGCACCCTTTCGAATTAGCTATCACCACTCAATACCTTCGTTCCGTCACCCGAGATTTAGGCGAGCACTGTCCGCAATGTTTCCCGCCATTCGTTCAATCATGTCCTGCTCAGGACCTTCGAGCATAATTCGAAAAATCGACTCGGTACCCGAGTACCTAACAAGAACACGGCCTCGACCATTAAGAGATTTCTCTACAGACCGAATTGTCTCAAGTAGTTCTGGCACTTCCGACAATTCAGGTTTCCTGGACACGGACACGTTGACAAGCACTTGAGGGAGAATACTCAGATCGGCAAGAAGCTCATCCAGCCTTTGACCGCTTTCGGCAAGTATCCGCAATACTGACAACGCCGTTCCAAGTCCATCTCCTGTTGGAAGTAAATCCGAAAATATGATGTGGCCGGATTGTTCACCACCCAAGCAGCTACGGTGGTCCAACATTGCTTCGTGGACATGAAGGTCGCCAACTGGACACCGATGAAGTTTAATACCGGACTTCGATAAAGCGACTTCTAGACCAAGATTACTCATCACAGTCGCGACAATGCTGTCACCAACCAATCTTCCAGCCGCCTTCAAATGTCGCGCGACCAAAAACAGAACACCATCACCGTCTACGAGCCGACCGAATTGATCGACAAGAATTACACGGTCGCCGTCACCGTCAAAAGCGAAGCCCACATGACATCCAGCCTCAACCACCCGCTTCTGCAGCGACTCCGGATGAGTGGAACCACTGTTTGCATTGATATTTTTTCCATCTGGCTTCGCGTTCAGCTCGATCATCGCTAGACCCAATTTCTTCAAGACCAGCGGTGCGACTTCACTCATGGCTCCGTGAGCACAGTCGATGGCAACACGCATTCCAGATAAATCCGTACCGCCCGCAACACGAAATAGATGTTCGACATAGGTATTGAGAACATCAAGCTTTTCAACGTCAGCTGGCTCTTCTACTACAGGTGTTCCCGCCAACTTCCCGAGTCTGGTTTCAATACGACTTTCAAATTGACGAGTTACCTTTTCTCCGGTACTCCGAAGAATCTTGATGCCATTATCAGGAAACGGGTTATGAGAGGCAGAAATTACAACTCCCCCGGCAAAGTTATGCTGACGCGTAACTAGAGCCACACCAGGGGTGGGAATGACGCCAGCACTAACCAGTTCCCCACCAGCGCGACGAATGCCATCAGCCAGATAACGCTCAATCCAGATCCCTGATTCGCGAGTGTCACGACCACAGACGATGCGCGCAGCACCACCAAGCTCCTGCATAAGCGCCTGACCGAGCATACTGATGGTTCTAGCGTCAAGCGGAGGAGAACCTGGTCTGCCGCGAACACCATCAGTTCCGAACAAAAAATCTGGCATGGCGCAGTGGTCGTCCTAATGGATCGCTCCGAGAGAAGCAGTGGAGGTCGCTATTGAATAGTCACAGTTACACGAGACGGCTCGATATCTGTAACACCGAGTCCCTCAGTCAACTCAACCGTGACCGGTAGATTGTATCGACCAGGCTGTAACTCAGCAACATAAACAAACGTATTAAGCAAGGTCGGATCGAGTTCAGCAACCTCGCCACGTCCTCCTCGTATTCCGACACTAACCGTGTCGGGTTCTATGGTTACACGTCGATTAGTCGCTAGTTCTCGAGCGGTTACTGATAAGTCGTCGAACGTTCTCTCCAAGGGCGCTGGCACGATCTCGACAGTTACCTCGGCAGAGGTCGGCGTCTGCAGTCGCACAGATGGATCGGAAACGCCAACCGTAACTATTTGTTGAACGCGGCCAGAAGCACCCTCAATAGTTATCGGCTCCGTTAGGGCTTCTGAGAGAGCCGCTAGAATACTATCTGGACCAACTACATTAACCTCTGCCGGTAAAACCGAGATGCGTCCGATTGCAAACCCCTCCGCAGGGCGCCCTTCAATATCCGGAACAACAATCACAGACTCCGGCACCCCAGCTCTATCAATAGAAATAGTGATCGTCGCAGGAGAGATTTGGGTAACCTCAACACCAAACGGGACCCTCACACGATCGGCGTACATATCGAACAGGCGACGGTCGCCACTCCGTTCACCTGCCAAATCCAATACAGCCACGACGTCACCTGGGACCAAACCGTTAATAATTCTTTGTGAACCTCTGACCCTAATTCGAACCGTATCGGGAGGCTCACCAGCCACCTGCAAGGCACCAGGGATGTTCTCAAACCCCAAAGGCACCTCAAGTCCACGTTCCACGACCGGCTCGCCAGCGACTACGACCCAAAATCCGAAGGCAATTGCAACCGACAACACCTTGAGCCAAATATTTTCTGAAAAAAACTGAACGCTCATGCTTGACCACGCTGTTTCCGTCTGACCCTGGCAATCAGCGAGGTTTGTTGTAGCAAAGCCTCAAGACGAAAAGTGAGTTGAACGTCATCAAGGCCGTGTTCTATTTCACCGTCGATGGCAAGTGAAATCACGCCGGTTTCCTCCGAAACAACTAGGGCCACGGCATCTGATTCCTCAGTCAGACCAATTGCCGCTCGATGTCTTGTTCCAAGCTGTGCCCGCTGCGTATCGACAGTTAAGGGCAGTAAACACCCTGCAGCACAAATACGATTATCCTGAACGATAACTGCACCATCGTGCAGCGGCGATGAAGACTGAAACACGCTCACTAACAGATCGTAATTAACCTTCGCGTCCAGAGAAGTACCACTATCTACATAAGTGCGAAGTCCGATATCCCTTTCGATGGCCACCAAAGCTCCACGCTTTTGGGCCGACAGTGCGGAAACCGTTTTCACGATGGCCTCGATGGTTTGATCAGTCACAGCGCGACGTGTGACCAGACGAAAAAAAGAATCCCTTCCTATCAAAGACAATCCTCGTCGAATATCATTCTGAAACAGAACAATAGCGGCGAATACCGCATATCCGAACATTTCTCCAACGACCCAGTTAACAGTTCGCAGTGTCACCAGTTCTGACGCGTAGTACAAAGCAACAACAAAGATCCCTCCCACAATAATTTGAACCGCGCGTGTATGACGGATGATGCTAAGAAACTGATATATCAGAAATGACACGATCGCGATGTCAAGAAGATCGCTCCAACCAAAGCGAAATACGGCAAGCAAGTTAGTTAGTGCATCGAACATGAACGAACTCCCGTGGGATCACTAGGCCCGTCTGACGATGACCTGATCGCATCCACCGTACGAACAACGTCGGCTTGTTCTGCAACTGCATGCACGCGGACAATGTGCGCGCCAGAAAGTACTGCCGAGGAAACAGCACCAGCAGTCGCCCATTCCCTGTCAGATGGACCAACATCACCTATGGCCGCCGTCAAGAATGATTTGCGCGACGGGCCAACTAGGATCGGTCGATCCAGTCCAGCTAAAACGACAAGATTCGCGAGTGCCGCCATACTGTGACGGGAGCGCTTGGCAAAACCGAGTCCAGGATCAATGACTATTTGGCTTCTAGGCACACCGGCTACAACCGCACGTTTGATAGCTAATTGCAACTCGTTAAAAACCGTTGCTGTTACATTACCGTAGGTCGCCTCCCTATACATCTCGCGGGAGTGCCCCCGGTTGTGCATAAGGACAATAGGTACACCTCGTTCACTAACCACTCGCGCTAAGTCAGCATCATAGGTTAGTGCTGACACGTCATTGACCATTGAGACGCCGTGGTCAATAGCAACATTAGCAACGGCCGCCTTGTAGGTATCCACAGATAGTGGCACGCGAACAAAGCCATCGAGTTTCTCCAACACAGGAACGATGCGACGCAACTCTTCACTTGAAGTCATTGCCTCCGAACCGGGCCGAGTAGATTCACCGCCTATATCTAACAAGTCAGCACCAGCTTCCTGAAGAGCTAGCGCATGGTCAGCTGCCCGCGAAGGATCCAAGAAACAACCGCCATCGGCAAATGAATCTGGCGTCACATTGACAATACCCATCACCAGAGTCCGCCTTCCAAGTACAAGCTTCTGCCCACCCGGCAATAAAAGTGAGTAACACTTGCGTCGCATCATGGTGAACCTCTGCGGCGGAAAAACTCCCAGCACTGCACCTAGGTGCAGTTCCCCTGAGACTCTCTATCTATTCCTGCGGAACCGCTTTGTCGAGAGAAGGCACCGGGGGGACGATAGAAACTGAGTCATCGTCCACGGACGAAACATCACCACTCGGCGAGGTAGAGCCCGCCGTGGAATCGTCTGCAGGATCGTCGAGAGGTAAACCTCTGGCAATCCGTCTGACCTGCTCACCATCTAGAACCTCACGGACAAGCAATTCTTCTGCGATACGTACAAGCTCTTTCTTATGCTCTTCGAGCTCTTTTTTCGCGCGCTCATAATTGTCCGTAACAATCCTTTTAACTTCCCCATCAATACTTATGGCCGTCCCCTCGCTGTAGTCTTGAGATTGCGAAAAATCACGTCCTAGAAAGACCTGCTCTTCTTTCTTTCCGAATGTCAGCGGCCCGACGACTTCGCTCATTCCCCACTCACAAACCATCTTTCTGGCCAGATCAGTGGCACGATCAAGATCGTTTCCTGCGCCCGTCGTAACGTTGCCATTTGTTAACTCTTCGGCAAGACGTCCACCAAGCAGTATCGCGATTTGGTCGTTAAGATAATCGCGATCATAGTTATGCTTGTCATCCTCAGGAAGCTGTTGGGTGACTCCCAATGCCATCCCGCGAGGGATAATCGTCACCTTATGAATAGGATCCGCGTGCGGAAGCAGTACTGTCAACAAGGCATGACCAGCCTCATGAATGGCAGTTATCTGTTTCTCCTCGTCGTTGATGATCAGCGAACGCCTCTCTGACCCCATCAAGACCTTATCCTTCGCAAACTCAAAGTCCTGCATCATCACTAACTTCTGGTTATACCGAGCCGCATTTAACGCCGCTTCATTGACCAAATTAGACAGATCCGCCCCAGAAAAACCAGAAGTTCCACGCGCTACAACATGAACATCGACATCGTCTGACAACGGTATTTTTCTGGTGTGAACACCGAGAATGCCTTCACGACCTTTAACATCAGGTCGGTTGACGACGATCCTCCGGTCAAACCGACCTGGCCGCAACAAGGCCGGATCGAGCACATCTGGACGGTTGGTAGCTGCGACGAGAATTACACCCTCATTCGATTCAAAACCATCCATTTCTACGAGCAGCTGATTAAGGGTTTGTTCGCGTTCGTCATGTCCACCGCCAAGACCCGCGCCACGATGTCGGCCGACGGCATCTATTTCGTCGATAAAGACAATACAAGGGGCGTTTTTCTTACCCTGTTCAAATAAGTCACGAACTCGGGAAGCACCGACACCAACAAACATCTCAACGAAATCAGAGCCACTAATGGAGAAAAACGGTACATTGGCCTCCCCGGCAACTGCTCGCGCCAGCAATGTCTTGCCAGTTCCAGGCGGACCCATCAGCAAAACCCCTTTTGGGATGCGCCCGCCAAGCTTCTGGAATTTTTGTGGCTCACGGAGAAAATCAATTATCTCTTGCAACTCATCCTTAGGCTCATCAACACCGGCAACGTCCTTAAATGTAACTTTCTTTTCTGTGCTTGATGAAAGCTTCGCGCGACTCTTGGCAAATGACAGGGCCTTATTACCACCGCTTTGAACCTGTCGCATAAAGAACAGCCAGAAACCAAGAATCAGCAAAATGGGCGCCCAGGTATAAAGCAAAGTCGCCCATGGACTCCCTGTATCTTCTTGAGCGCTTACTGCAATATCACGCTCGACAAGTGTGTTGACTAAACCCTCATATTGTGGCGGTGCAAACGTCCGAAAAGTTTCTCCCGAACCGACCCTTGTTCCGGTAACCTCGTTACCGGTAAGCGTGACGGTCTCAACCTGACCCGCCTCCACCATCTGAACAAAATCGCTGAAAGAAACAACATTGTCACCCGTCTGAAATTGCGTCGAAAAATTCCAGATCAGCACGGCAGCCACAACTAGCGCCATCCAAAAGGCAAAACCTCTGACAGACGAATTCAACTGAGATCTCCTATCTGCATCACTTTCAAGGTTAGCACGCCTCGGTCGGCGTCGGTAACGCGAAAGTCGTCTCCGACTGTCTGCCCGACCACCCAGACGATTTCACCTTTAGAATCAGTCACGATTGGGATTAAATTCCTACGTTTTCGAGGGATTTTCTGGTCTACAAATAGATCCTGGACTTTTTTCCTACCGCCGAGTCCCAAAGGACGCACAACATCCCCAGCTCTCCAGCTACGAACGGAGAGGGGAAGTGCCAAGCCATCCCGCTGGATCGCAACCATATCACCTCTGGCAGACAAAGCTGGAACCACTTCTGATTCCTTCAATAAAACCCTAAGGCCTGCCTCCCAAATAGTTACTTCCCCAGGAACCGTCAGCTCGTAATCAAATTCCGTCCAAGGCGAACCAGTTGAGCTGCGACGAAGCGGGTCCTTGACCGCTATCTTGCTTCCCTCAAGAGACACCCTGCTTCCTGGGAAATCCGCATGCTTTACAAACCCATCCCCATGCGCCGCAGCCATAGCCAAAAACCGATCTATTTGATCAAACCCGATGGAGCCCCTTCGATCAAACTCAAGTGCTCGTTTGGCAATCCGTCGAGATATAGAAAGGGGTTCCATGCTAAGACGCTTGGCGTCTAACTCCACTCTGTCGTCACAGTAAGTAACGATGGACTTGGATACTCGGTCAACAATGTTGTCTATCAATTCCGCATCCGATCGAGAAATTGCGGCTTCCCGAACTAACACCTCATCAATGGATGGAGAAAATTTATCAGAAAGAAAAGGTAAAAGCAGGTGGCGTATTCGGTTTCGCGTTATACGAATATCATTATTCGTCTCGTCCTCTCGAAACGATAACTGCTCTTCTTCAAGAAATTCTCGGAGTGCCGACCTTGAAACATCGAGAAGCGGACGAATCACGACACCATGGCGAGGCCTAATGCCCGCTAACCCACTAGGACCGGCACCGCGAATCAAGCGCAACAACACCGTCTCGGCTAAATCATTCCGAGTGTGACCCGTAGCTACACAGGTCGCAGAACCTTCTTCAACAATTTTGTCGAAAGTTTCATATCGAAGGTCATGCCCTGCCTCTTCAACAGATATCCGCTCTGCACTGGCTCTGACCGCCACGTCAGCATGAACGACCTTTATCGGAACACCCAGGCCTTCGGCGAAAGACCGACAGAATATTTCGTCCTCATCCGCGGACTCACGAACCTTATGATTGATATGGAGAAAGCCGGCAACAGACCATGCTTGGTCTTTGGAAATCTCTAACAGCAGCGAAGCAAGCGCAATAGAATCACCTCCTCCTGACAGGGCAACCATTACTCGTCCGTCTGAGGAAATTAGCGACTCCCGGCGAATAGCACGAGCGACGACCTTGTGTAAACGTTGCATAACGGTGTGAAAGTGGTGCCGGCGCAGGGACTTGAACCCCGGACCTAGCGGATATGAGCCGCTCGCTCTCACCAGCTGAGCTACACCGGCACTGGACCGGTAATTATGTCAGGGGGCGGGGGGTTAGTGCTAGAGCACACGTGCTAGATTACAAACATCGCGTCGCCATAACTGTAAAACCGATAGCGTTGAGCCACGGCCGTGCCATATGCCCCGAGTACATTCTCTCGACCCGCAAAGGCAGCCACTAACAACAATAGCGACGAACGCGGCAAATGGAAATTCGTTATCAGCCCATTTATGACTTTAAACTTAAAATCGCTGTAGATATATAAGTCCGTTCGTCCACGCCCTGGTATGAGTCGCCCTCCATTTTCCGCCGCTACGGCCTCTAGAGTGCGAGTCGTCGTCGTCCCGACCGCTACGATTCGGCGTCCAGCATCGAGTGCACGGTTCACTGCATCAGCCGTTTCGAACGGGACCTCATATTCTTCGGATGCAACTCGATGTTTCGTAATATCTCGAGTTCGAACAGGCTCAAACGTACCGTAACCAACATGCAACGTTATCGCATGGCAACTAACACCACGGTCCCGTAACCGATCAAGTAGCTCCTGCGTAAAATGAAGCCCAGCAGTCGGCGCAGCAACAGAACCACGTGATCGTGCGTAGACCGTCTGATACCGTTCCCGATCAACCGTGGAGTCAGATCTTTTTATGTACGGCGGCAAGGGCACATGACCGATGGCTTCTATACATGATTCAACATCGCCATCGTCTGTGGAAAGCGCCACTGTTCGTCGGCCGTGATAGTGTCGACCGACCACCTCCATCTGTAGTCGATGACCTGCTGTTTCAAAATCAACCCGGGCTCCAACTTTAAGCTTCTGACCCGGGTGGACCAGAGCCTCCCAATGTCTCTCATCAATTCGTGAAAGCAGTAGACACTCGACTGCTCCCCCAGTCGGATTACGCCTCCCATACAGTCGCGCCGGTACCACACGCGTGTCGTTAACAACGAGAAGGTCACCGGAACCCAGCAGGTCGACCACATCCGAAACTCGATAATGACTACAGGCACCAGTTGAACGGTCGAGACACATCAAGCGTGCTGCATCCCGCTTTTCCTCTGGCTCTTGCGCAATGAGGTCATCCGGAAGGTGGTAGTCAAACTCCGCTATGTCCAACGTTTTGTCCAAACAGCAGGGTTCAGCAACGAAATCAAGTGAAAGCGCCTAAATTGCCCAACGAAGTAACACCGCGCCGACCGTAAATCCTGCTCCAACCGACACGAGTAAGACACGTGCCCCCTTTTTTAGGCGGCCATCCTTACGGGCATCAGCCAAGGCGAGAGGAATCGTCGCAGCCGTTGTATTGCCATATCTATCGATATTAATGACTATCTTTTCCTCGTCAACACCAAGTCGGTTAGCAGCATTGAGAATAATTCGACGGTTTGCCTGATGTGACACGAAAAGATCGACGTCGTCAGCGCAAAGCTGGTTCTGCTCCATAAGTCTCTGACAAATCTCAACCATTTTTCTAGAAGCAAACTTGAAAACGGTGGGACCATCCTGATGCACATAATGAAGGCGTTCGTCGACGGTCTGACGGCTCGCGGGACGCAAACTGCCACCGGCGGGCATACGCAGCGCAGGACCACCACTACCATCAATCTCGTGTGCAAAATCAAGAATCGAGAGACCGTCCTCATCAGCCGGCGAAACAACAACCGCACCTGCTCCGTCCCCAAAAAGCACGCAAGTCGCTCGATCGGTATAGTCGATGATAGATGACATAACGTCCGTGCCAACAACAAGTGCGTGGTCGTGCGCGCCACTAGCTACCATCTGTGCGCCAGTTGTAAGGGCATAGGTAAACCCAGAGCATGCCGCACCGAGGTCAAAGCCCCATGCGCTAGATGCAGAAATCTTGTGCTGGATCAAACAAGCGGTACTCGGAAAGAACATATCTGGCGTCGTCGTCGCGACAACAATAAAGCCGATATCATCCGCACGGACACCCGCTTCTGCGAGCGCAATTTCTGATGCTTCTTTTCCGAGGTCAGATGATGCTACGCCTTCTTCAACGATATGACGTTGGTGGACCCCTGTCCGTTTTAGGATCCAGTCATCGGTTGTATCGACCAGTTTTTCGAGGTCAGAGTTAGTCAAAAGCTTCGGCGGCACATAAGTACCTAGGGAAGCAATCTTGACTGGCCGCATCGCACGACGTGCCGTAAACTTTCCAATACCTTCTTCGCTCAATCGATCTATCTCCCCCGTGACTTCACACGGTCAGTCGAATACCACGCAACACTTAATAAACTTCACAACAACCTCGGATTCCGTTCAGGCGCACTTAAACCAAAATATTTGTATGCTCGAGCCGTCGCCACCCGCCCCCTCGGTGTACGGTCAAGAAAACCAGCTTGAATCAAAAATGGCTCATAAATGTCTTCTATCGCTTCTTTTTCTTCGCTTATAGCAGCCGCCAAGCTACTCAGGCCAACCGGACCACCATCGAATTTATCAATAATGGTATGCAACAGTCTTCTGTCTGCTTCATCAAACCCCTGGTCGTCAACTTCTAGCAGCTTGAGCGCTTCACGAGAAACGGCCACAGTAATTCGTCCGTCAGCCCTAACCTCCGCAAAGTCTCGGACACGACGTAACAGTCGATTAGCCACACGAGGCGTGCCGCGGGACCGACCAGCCACCTCCTGGGTCGCGGCATCGTCAATCGGCACATCCAGGATACGGGCAGACCGTGAGACAATCTCCACTAGGTCCTGTTCTGTATAGAAGTCGAGCCGATGCACTAGGCCGAAACGAGCTCGCAAAGGCGCGGTCAAAAGGCCCGCTCTCGTCGTCGCACCAATTAACGTAAAATGCTGGAGCGGCACTTTAACTGACCTCGCGCTGGGTCCCTGTCCGATCACGATGTCAAGCTCATAATCTTCCATCGCGGGGTACAGTATCTCCTCAATCGCCGGGTTCATCCGATGAATCTCATCGATAAATAAAACTTCATTTTCTTTAAGATTCGTCAAAATCGCAGCAAGATCGCCTGGTTTCTCTAGTACGGGGCCAGAGGTCGACCGGACTTGAACCCCGAGTTCATTGCCAATCACATAAGCCAACGTAGTTTTGCCAAGTCCCGGTGGGCCGTAAAGCAATACATGGTCCAGTGCTTCTTTACGATTAAGAGTTGCCGCAATTGCAACGGTTAGGTTTTCTCGTACACGGTCCTGCCCGACATAATCATCAAGTACACGAGGGCGAAGACCAGCCTCATACTGGGTGTCTTCATCCACACGAACACTGCTCAGTACATTTTCTATCGTCATTGATCGCAGCTATTTATTTGGCAAGATCACGAAGCGCTTGGCGAAGCGTTTCCTCGAAATCCCCTGTACTCTTGGTCATCACTTCAGCAACCGCACGCTCCACCAGCGCTCGATGATAGCCGAGGTTGAGTAGCGCAGACATCACATCGTCTCGAAGGCCGCCAGCCTCATCTCCAAGTGAGGTATCTTCCGCCTGGCCTTCCGATGTGATTGGAAGCTTATCTTTTAGCTCCAAGATAATCCGCTCCGCAGTCTTCTTCCCTACACCCGGTATTCCAATCAGTCTCGCCACATCGGCAATTCGAATCGCACGGACGAGTTCCTGTGTTTCGAGTCCTGACAAAACTGCTAGCGCGAGACGAGTTCCAACTCCACTTATGCCGATCAATCGTTCAAAAATATTAAGCTCAAGTTTCGAGGAAAATCCAAAAAGCGCCAGAGCATCTTCTCGCACATGAGTATGAATCCGGAGAGCGACCTTGGAACCAGGCTCACCGACAGCATAAAACGTCGAAAGCGGAACGTTAATGTCAAAACCGACACCACCAATGTCGACAATTAAACGATTTGGTTGTTTTTCTGTGAGCGTTCCTTCTAGTCTTGCGATCATCGTAATCGACCGTTAATTGCCTTCGCGATTTGGACGATATCGTCGCCAACTTCGTCCGACACCACCATTATCGAGAGTTACTTTCGCAAGATCATCCGGACGAGACGAATGAGCATGGCAAATCGCCACGGCTAGTGCGTCGGAGACATCAAGTTTTTGCGGCGGCGTCTGAAGACCCAATAACAGCATGACCATGTCCTGGACCTGTTTCTTTTCAGCACGGCCGTACCCCACAACAGCTCGCTTCACCTCAGTTGGCGAATACTCTACAACCGGAAGGGCAGCTTCTGCGGCCGCAAGCATGGCAACACCTCGAACATGACCTAGTTTAAGAGCACTTCGAGCATTTCTCGCGTAGAAGAGGTCCTCAATCGCAACAACCTCAGGTTGGCACTCACGTAGCAACGCTATAAGGCCATCACGGATTTCCAACAATTTCTCTGGAAATGCACGTTTCTTAGACGGACTAATCGCGCCACAAGCCAACACCTTGTAACGACTGCCGGAAGTATCGATGCAGCCATAACCGGTATGTGCGGAGCCTGGGTCGACCCCGAAGATTCTCACGCCAGCGAGGCCTCAATCTCCTTTAAGTCGATATCAAAATTCGACCACACGTGTTGAACATCATCTTGATCTTCAAGAACATCCATTAACTTCACAATCTGCTGGGCAGCCTTACCCTCCACCTTGACCAAATTCTGGGGAAGCATCGCAATCTCAGCGGAAACCGGTTGAACGCCAGTTATCACAATTGCTTCACGAATCTCGTTAAACATATCCGGGCTAGTAAGAATCTCCCAGTGCTCGCCATCATCTTTAAAATCGTCAGCTCCCGCCTCAATCGCAGTGTTCATTAACGTCTCTTCATCAACACTGGCCTTTTCAACCACGATATGGCCACGCTTTTCGAACATCCATGCCACTGAATTAGTAGTCCCTAGATTCCCATTGTGCTTGGATAGAAGATGTCGTATCTCACCGACGGCACGGTTCGTGTTGTCTGTCATACACTGAATAAGCAGCGCTGCACCCCCAGGGCCGTACGCCTCGTACGTTACCTCTTCGTACGAAACACCTGGTTCTTCTCCGGTCCCCCTGCGAATGGCACGCTTAATGTTGTCGGCTGGCATGTTCGCAGCCTTCGCATCGTTGATGACGGTACGTAGCCGCGGGTTCGTGTCCGGGTCCCCACCGCCGTCACGAGCCGCGACCGTCAATTCTTTAATGATGCGGGTAAAAAGCTTGCCACGACGCGCATCGGCAGCGCCTTTCTTGTGTTTGATCGACGCCCACTTGGAATGTCCAGACATAAAACCGTACTCCGCTGTAATGTTCGCCGTCTATTATGCAAATCTATTCGTAAATCGGTCAATTTTAGCCACACTTTATCGCGTCGATTCAAACATCTAGTGAGTTGCGTGTGAAATCTCAAAGACTCATCGCCTCAGAAAAGAAGACGACGTCTGTTCGAGTTACTTTCGTCTGGCAAGAATGATCCAAACGTCAGCTTCTGGCGACCACTCTACGCCTTGATAATCACCGAGAACAGCATCTACAGAAAACCCAGCGCGTTCAAGCTTCACCGTTATCTCAGGAACCGTTATTGTTCGAAAGGCGATTGAAAATCGACGTACAACATTTTGGCGTCCTCGTCGTTCAAGAAACTCCTGGTCAAACACCGTCAAACGACGTCGACGGTCCTGACGAACTGACTCCACCAGCGTAACTTTGCGCCCCCCACTCATCGAGCCGCGAAGACTGATACGTCTCTGGTATTCATCCCAACGCGGAAGGTCGGGCACGAGATCAATGCCGAGGATGCCCCCACGAGATACGACACGCGCAACAGTGGCAAGTGCCGTATCGAGGTCTGCATCAGTCAACAACGACTGCAGCATTCCATAGGGAGCCATAACAAGACGACATCTCCACCGCAACCTAAACGGAAGCGTCCTGATATCGCCACGAACGATAAAAGCTTTGGACGCAAGTCGTGCGCGGCGGAACCTAGCACGCAATCGACCAAGCATCTGCTCAGACCGATCAATGCCAACAAAACGGCTTGCCACTCGGGCTACCGGCACAGACAAACGTCCGGTACCACAACCGAGTTCAAGAACTACGCCGTCGGCCCGCGTAGCCAAATCAGTCCAAAAACTGACATCACGGCGACCGACAGTGCGTGCGTTTTCCCAATCATAAAAAGGTGCATACGTATCCCATCCATGCCAACCCTGAGAAGGCGTCATCTTTCGAGTCACAGTACAAATCTAACCGTTTGGCCTAAGTATAGAAATGTTGCAGGGCCCATGAAACCCTCGCCAATAAAGGGGGTAAAATCATCGGTTGTTGAGTGAGATTGGGAATTTCATGTCACCGGCACCTTCTTGGGCTCCCAATATCCATCCACTGGTCGTCCATTTTCCTATCGCAACGCTAGCAGCCGCTGTCCTTGTTGACATCGTCAGTGCCTCAACTGGAAAACGGTCGACTATCTACCGAACCGCAACCGAACTTTAAATCCTCGGCGCAACGGCAGCGTTGATTGCGAGTCTCAGTGGTTACTATGCTTCTAACTCTGAATTAATACCCCTTGGAGCACTAGACACACTACACGCACACGAAGATTGGGCCTTCCAAACAACATGGTTGTTCGTGTTTTTCGTGTCTATTCGTCTGTTAATATCGTACGTCAAACCACCGACACAAATCGTGCACTATGGCGCATTGGTTATCGCACTCTACGGGCTCTGGGCAGTCGTAATGACGACAAGGCATGGGCATCGTCTTTTTTTGAATATGGGGTCGGCGTCGCAGTAGATAACAAGCAAGGAAGAGGAACACCAAAATGACATTTACTAAAAAATGTTGGCTCCTTATCACAATGGGCCTCGTGTATGGAACCGTTGTTGCGGAAGCGCAGACCTCAGACGGACCTTGGCAAGAATACGGCACTGACAATGGCGAATGGCGAAGCTACGCTGGTGACATTGGTGGAACAAAATATTCTCCGCTCGAC
>CAZDQD010000012.1:0-34953 GCA_964507425.1 uncultured Vicinamibacteraceae bacterium | reverse complement strand
TGGAACCGTCGACAGCATCCACATGCCAGCCGAGTGCGGCAAGCCATAAGGCGTGTCGGCCAACGCCACACGCGAGATCGAGTGCGGTCCCAGGTTTAATGCCTGAAATAGCTTGTGGGAGCAAGGGCGACGGCGGACTGGCTTTTTGTTGAGAGTTAGTGCTGTAACGTTGTTCCCATTTGGCGATTTGAGGATTCGCTGTGGTCACCGCTTGCCCGCTACGAAGGATGCGTGCCCCAGAAGAGTTCCGCAACGAAACCGGCTGGGATGCCGAGTACGAGGAGTCCAAGACTTATCAACAGAAATCGTGAATAAATCGGGACTTTGAGAGCACGATGTGTGAGTTCAACCCGCACGGTCTCGCGCTCGTCGATTGCTTCATAGGCTCGCTGGAGTCCATTTTCAGTGGACACGTCAAAATAGTCACCGCCGTAGTCTCGAATACTATCGATGAGTGACGGTCCCGCAGCGTCCTCCTCGGTCGATGTCGCGTTTTCCGTGTTGATGTAAATGATGTAAGGCACGATGTTTCTGGCATTTAGGTCCGCGAGCTCGGCGGTCGGAATTTCATCAACATCAGCGTCAGTGATGATCAGTACAGCGCGATGCGCCGTAGCGCCTCGGTTAAACAACGTGGCATCACGATCGAAGTGCCGTAACACTGACTGAAGGGCAAGTTGTATGTTGGTTGTACCCTCCGATTCGATAATGCGGACCTTGTCTTCAGGAACAAAATGACGGTCGCGTTGTTGCCCGGGTTCGCTGGCAAGTATTTTCACCGTGACGTACGGTGCTTCCATTACTTGGAAAAAATACAACTCATCGTCGATGACGAAGTCGTCGACCATGTAGGGGTACGACGAAAACATCCAAAGTGAGACCCGGTCGTTTTTTTCTCTGCGCATCTCTAAAAACTGGAGATGTGCCTCACGCGCGATTTCCGCTCTTGACCGTTCGCTGTTTGCGAATTCCCATGCCATTGATAGAGAGGTGTCGACGAGGTCGATCCGAACGCGTGACTCGACATTGCCACTTACTTCTTCTGTTGAGGTGACGAACGGGTCAGACAACGCGACCAATATGACGATGACCGCAAGTGCAAGGAAGGCTTTAGGAAGGTTGTAGAGCAGCCAAATTACTCGTCCTTGTCGGTGGCGGCTGGCAACTTCATGTCCGGAATGGTGTCGTGCGTGACGTCGTCGCAGTAGAGCAAGTCTTGCAAACGTGAGAAGCGTAGCCGTCGCGACAATGATTGCAATAAGGATCGCGGTGCCCGTATCTGCATAGCGGACCTGCTCGAAGTCGGTGTTAACCAACTCTTGTAGGCGGCCGTTAATAAACTCACTGAACGCTACCCAGTCAAGAACCACCACGGTATCATACAGACCCATGGTGGCTGGATGGTTTGCGACGGGTGCGGTATTGTGCGGGGTGGGCGTTATTTTTGGTGCTTTTGGCGCCCACGGATTGCGTGATCGGCTTTCGGCCGACATGCTCGCGGTATTTGAAACCGGTGTTCGTTACCATCTGATTCATTCCCTCGCGTTACTTGCTGTGGCTTGGGCGTCATCCAAATGGCCTGGTTTCTACATCAGTGCAGCCGGGTGGTGTTTTTTGGTTGGCATTATGATTTTTTCTGGCAGCTTGTACATTTTGGCCATCAGCGGCATACGCTGGCTTGGGGCTATAACGCCGATTGGCGGACTGGGCCTGATCATTGGATGGGGACTCTTGGCGGTAGGCGCTCTCAAGGCCTCCTAGCTGCTTAGTAGTTTGGAGCTGACCTGCTCCCCAATTCAGCGATGTATCACTGCGAACGTTGAATGTCCTGGCCTGCAGCGGTAGCACGATCCCTACACGAGAGACGACACAAATGCCTGCACTAGGTCGTTTGGTGTTTGTCTGTTCCAGGTTTCATTGATCGCAATCAGGAAGTGATTATTGGCACGCGGTGGCCCGATTTGAATTCCACGGTTCTGCAGATTTTGACGGAACTGATGGGCGTTCCCCGCGACCTGCAATCGCATCAAGTTTGTTCCGTTTGGGATGTGCTCAGCTGTAAAGGCTTCGTGTTTCGTGACCTCAACCAACCATTGCTTGGACACTGAGATGGCTTCTTGGTAGCGCTGGATAAAGCCTGGCATGTAGTGGTTCGCGATCGCTGCAAACGGCCAAGCAGCGGGAAGGCCTGACCCGAACATGCGCCTCGTGTGGAACATGCTATCCAACAACGAACGAGGACCCGCGAGTATCGCTCCTGATGGAGCGTTGAAATATTTATAGAGTGAGACGTAGACCGTGTCGAAAGGAGCAGCGTATTCGGCAACGGACCTGTCTTGGTAGGCCGCTTGCAGAAAGAGACGCGCACCGTCTAAATGTAGACGAATCTTGTTTCGGTGGGCGAAATCGATCACTCGATTGAGTTGTTCAGGCTCAAACGTTTCACCAAATTTGCGGCGTACAGGTGTTTCGATCGAAATGACGGAGATGTCACCTTGGACTCGACCGCTTTTGGTCCGGTGGGCTGCATGTTCCAGTTCTTCAAGGGTGAAACTAGCTTTATTGTTGCCGAGAGGAACGAGTGGCAAATTGCTCAGCCTTTGCACGCAGTCTCCGGAGTCGTTGAAGAGATGGCTTTCAGCCTGAACGGCTACTGTCCCCTTGCCAGCCGCGAGTGCCCGTACGGCAAGATGGTTCGCGAGTGTCCCTGTGGGCATGAAAACGGCACGTTCTTTTCCAACAGCTTTTGCTGCGGCGGTTTCGAGCTGCTCTACCGAGCCGCCGTTCGAATATGAATCTCGCTCGATTCGATCGTTGCTAGCTAAGTCAGTCCAGAGTTTGCCCAACTCATCGGGAGACAGACCTAAGCCATCGCCAAACATCTGGACGTGGCCGCTGGTCTGATTGGAACTTGGTGCGGCTTGCGTTGCATGTATCGGCTTACTTAAAAAGTCCGCGCCGACACCCAGTGTGGAGAGTGCTCCGACTTCAAGAAAATTTCGGCGGTCGATGCGTGTCGACATGTGTTCCGTCTCCTGAGGGTGTGGCCTAGTCGCAAACAACTAATTTGTCGTCTGGATTCCCCATGATCGCTAGGATCTTCCATTGTCCATCTAACATGCCAAACAGGTAACCTGATGCACCTGACGTCAGGACCTCGTCGTTCGTCCGGTAGCGCGTGTAACGGGCAGTTAGTAGTGCGGTGCCTTCGTTCAGGACGCAAATCTCGACATGGTCGGTCTCAGTGCGGTCATATCGTTCACGCTGCAAAGTTTGGTGTATTTGGTCGAACCCTTTTTGGGTGTCATGTGTGGTCATGCGGACCGTCCCGCCAGTGGTGCCGAGTACATAGGACGGTGCAGCGTAGACCTGTTCTGCGACAATGTCAGTTCGTCCATCCGAAAACGCGGTGATATAAGTGTCCCACGCCGCTCTGACAGCCGTTTTGACGTCCTGGTCAGAGGACTCCTGCGCGAGCAGCGTAGTGGCGGTAAGTGCAAGCACAGTCGCGAATGCCACTCCAGTAGTACTTTTTCCACCCATGCTTCGTTCCCCTTTCTGGTCCACCTTATGCCGTCTCGTGCTCAAGTACCAAGTCGATAATCGCACTTCGCCTAGTATTCGATTATGCTCTTCCGGTTGGAGGAAAGTATGAGGCGGATGAAGGTCAGGCTACTGTTTCCCTTAGCTTTTGCTTTGGTGCATTTTGTCGGTGTTGAGATCCCTGCGGTCGCACAGGACGTTGACTGGCGGTTACACAATCTCGACCTGGCGGGAAGTCGCTATGCGGAGATAGATCAAATTACACCAGAGAATGCACACTCACTCACTCCGCGATGGCTGTTTCAGCATGGCGTTATCGACGGTGTTAGCAACCAAACAACCCCCATTGTTGTTGACGGTGTGATGTATCTGACCGACTCCAGGGGCAGCGTGTACGCAGTTGACGCCGCAAATGGCCACCACATGTGGACTTACGATGTCACTGAATTACTTGGGGGTGGTCGACGCGAAGGTTACATTTTTCGTCATAGAGGTGCGACGTACGAGGATGGCGTTGTTTATAGCGCGGCAGGGTCTTTTATTTTTGCATTGGATGCCAAGACGGGTGAGCCGATTGAAACGTTTGGCGACAATGGGCAGGCCAGCGTAATTCTTGATGTACTCCGCCTACGATACCCAGAGGTTGATACAGCGATTTCAATGGGCTATTGGTTTACTACGGCTCCGCAAATCCACAATGGTGTTCTTTACGTGGGTTCGACACGAAGTGAAAGTAATATTCCTGGTGGTCACGTTTTGGCTGTTGATGCCAAGAGCGGGGAGGTGATTTGGCATTTCAACACGATCCCGCAGGATGAGAACGACCAAGCTTGGGATATTGCTGGTCCGACATGGGTCGGTGGTGAGCGTGAGGGTGGTGGTATCTGGGAAACACCGTCGATTGATCCCGAGTTGGGTCTCATGTATGTGGCGGTTGGTAATCCCTTTGGTGACAGCACGAAGAGGGACGGATTAAATCTTTTTTCGGATTCTGTGCTTGCGCTTGATCTTGAGGACGGGCGGTTACGTTGGTACTACCAACTTGTGCACCATGATGTGTGGGATTACGACAATGGTAGTCAGCCGATACTTTTTGATATGGAAGTTGACGGAGAGCCGGTACGTGCGTTGGCTCAGGCGAACAAGAACAGCTGGTTGTATTTATTGAATCGTGAAACTGGTCAGGCGATTCACTCGATTATTGAAACACCCGTGCCAACTGAGACAGACCGTGAGGGTGAGGAACCGTGGCCAACACAGCCGATACCGCACAAAGCGAACGGCGACAGAATGGAGCCCGTGTCGCCCGTCTTTCCAGAACTGATTCCGCCAGAACATGCCGAGGGGAAAACGCTGGTACCACAGTTCACGCCGATGCAACCTGATCAAATTTTTGCGCCGGGATACGGTGGTGGGGCTAGTTACGGCCCACTCGCGTACAGTGAAGACACAGGTCTCCTGTATGTAAACGCGATTGATCAGCCGTTTAATTCAGGGCGTGATCCGCGGATGTTCTTTTCGGCCTACGATCCGACAACAGCTGAGTTGGTGTGGCGACAAATCTACGAGGGTTACGGACAGGCTGGCCCAGTCGTTACATCTGGGGGCGTGGTTTTTGTCGGGACGGGTAGTAACTTGGCCGGATACTTTTTTGCTCTAGATGCAGAAACTGGTGAGGAGCTATACCGATTTAACACTGGGGCTGGTGTCTTCTCATCGCCGGCGGTATACATGGTGAATGGCGAACAGTTTGTTACCGTAGCCTCGGGTGGAGGTGACCGGGGTCGCAGGGGTGGCGATTTGATACTCAGTTTTGCTCTACCACCTCAAGATTAGTATCGGACTAGTTGCATAGCTGGGTCGGTCAGGGTAGTTAGCGGTGTAGAATCGGCACGTAGTGGTGAGGAGCGGTGTTACGTCTGTATTTTGGACTCTAGAAGAGGGTAGTGAATCATGAGGATGTTAGAGACAACGACAAGAACAGTGCTCGGGCATTTTGTAGCGTGGGTGTTTTACGGCTTGTGTTTGGGACTAGTTGCAGTTGTTCCAGTACAGGCGCAAGAGGATGCGGAAGCTATTCCTGAGCTGTCTGGCATTTGGGATGGCAGCCCGCGGTCTCGTCCCATCAACGGTCCCAACATGCCGTGGACGTCTGAGAACTTTCCCGTGTTGAATGAGCGTGGTCTTGCGTTTCGGGAGGTCTTCGATGAAGCGATTTCTCCTAAGTATGATTGCGTGCCGTCCACCCCTCCTGCGCTTGTTTATGACCCGTACATGATGGAGGTTGTTCAGTGGCCAGACCGCGTTTTACTACGTTACGAGAAAGACGATCAGTTGCGAACGGTGTGGCTCGACGGTCGAGAGCCGACTCCGCAGGATTACAGTCTGCAAGGTGTGTCGGTGGGACACTACGAAGACGGTGCGTTACACGTGACGACGACCCATTTCACGTTTGATGTAACAGGCTTCGATGATTACAACGGTATTCCGTCTTCCCAACTCAAGAAAATAACGGAACGTTACTGGCGTGAGGGCGAGGAGTTGAAGGTCACCTTAACAGTCGAGGATGAGTTATTCCTCCGTGAGCCGGTGTCCTTCACCACTCAGTGGAAACCAGCCCCTGAGGGTTATAAGTTGCAAGCGTACGAGTGCGACGCGGACATCGCGCGATATCCCGTGAAATTCCTTGTGCCGAAATACAGATAGGGCGCAGTCTTATTTTGAGGAGGGTAGGTTTGTGAAAGTTTGGATTTGGTTAGTGGCTGCCATGGGCGCCATTGCTGTAATCGTCGCAGTGACAAATGTGCCAGCAGTTGCGCATCATGCCAGTGGGCCCTTCTATGACAATACGAAGTCCGCTGAGGCGAATGGTGTGGTGACACGGTTTCTGTTCCGCAATCCGCATTCATTTCTGTTTCTCGATGCTCCAGGTGAGAACGGAGACACGGTTGCATGGGAAATTGAGATGGGGACCGCCCTGTCTATGAGTCGTCGAGGGTGGACACCAGATACGATCAAGGTCGGTGACACAGTCAAGGTTGTGGGGCAGCCGTCGCGTGCGCCAGGAACCTTTGGAATGTGTTGTGCTGAGATCAGTCAAGCTGACGGTAGTCCGATCAGCCCGGCAAACTAGCGGTCTGTTTTTTCGGAGTTATTCTCGACTGTTGTCCGGTCGTGGGTCGCCGTGACCTGGATACCAGTACTGGGCGTGGCAGTTTTCACACGCGAGGTCGAGGTCGGTTCCCGCTGCTAGTAACGCGTCGATGCTTTGCGCGTCGACGGCGTTAAGAACAACTAGGCTTGTGTCATGTAGTTCGGACGCGAGTCGAACCCAACCATTCCAGTTTTCCTCGACCAGTGTCTGGATTGCGTCTGGGTGCAGGTCGATACCTGGCAACTCGGAACGTGATTCCGGTGACGCGATGCGGCGGCCTTGAATTACTAGGAGGTTAGTGGCCTCAGCTAATGTCAGCGCGTGTTGCCTGAGGTTTAACCAGTCATCCTGGCTTTCTGGTCTGGTTTCAATGATTCCAGACGCTGTGGCTTCCGTAACGACGGCGTCCCAGATCGCATCGGCCGCAGGATCGATGACTGAGCGCATCAGGTCTTCTACCGTAGCCGTAGGCTTGTAAGGTGTCGGTTGCTGGCTTTCGCAACCGAGTGTCAACATAACTAGTACGAGTGTTACGGTGCGGGCGATGAGACATTGCAGATGGTGCATAAAAATCTCGTGTAATTAGGCGCTAGCGTGCCAGCAACTACTTTTTGGTCAGAACTGTCTGGCTACTAGTTAGGCGGTCACGCACTCGGCACAAACTACCTGGTTGCCTTGGATTCCTGAACACGCTCTCCGGCAAGAATGCCGGCCATTCCAATATTTCCCTCGTGGCATGCGTACTCGAACAGTGCGTCGTTGCTGCGGGATAGTGGCGCCATGGCTGTCCATGAGTTCGTCCATGTTGTAGGGTCTGTTACCGTAATTTCGTAGTGCAGGCGGTCTGGTCCGCCAAGCGTGAAGCGTTCGACGAGATGGAGTTTGTCCGCGGAGCCCCGGTAGTTCGCCTTCGGGGAGTAGTTAGTTGTTTCAACTACCAGTGTGTCCCCTTCCCAGTGACCGCGGGCGTCACCATGCCACTGTCGAATCGACTCATGAGCGTGTGGCATCGTGCTGATCGGTATTACACGAGCATCGTGGATCATCTCCCCGAGCATTACGAGATAGTCAGGCGTCTGGAAAATTTGATAGTAACTGTTGTAGCCAGCGCCCAAGCCACCCACACGAGGAATACCATATGTGATGCATCTAACTTGTCGACTTAGGTCCTCGGGGCCATCAGCAGGGTGGAGCCGCCGGTATTCGGTTGCGTCAGCAAGACGTTGCTCTGCCTCGGCAGTGAGTGCCGGCAATTTCCCATTGCTGGGAATCGTTACTAGGGAGGTGCGGTTCTCGAATTCACGGTCGACCATCCAGACGGAGCTGTAATTTCCCGTTCCACCGTCACGTGACACGTTTTGTTCAACATTTGCGAGGACTGCATTGAAGACGCCGTCGCCGAACGCTGCGTCATCGGCGCCTCCGAAAAGCCGCTGGGCGGTGCTACGTAAAGTAGCCACTTCTTCGTCAGTAAAGAGCGCCTTGTCGCCGAGGCTGTCGGGACGTTCGAGGGGCGTCGCTGCATTGTTGGCCCAAACGCCTTGTAGGTTGATTCGTCCGTCAGCAGTGCGCGGCGGATTCCACGACTGCTCCTGTCCAAGTAGCGACGTGCCTGAGAGCATGACTGCGATGGTCGTGACCGTGAGATAGCGCATGTAGTCCTCCGAGTTAGGGTCCATTATGACTCATAGTTGATGTGAACTAGAATCGGTCTGGACGCATTAAATAGAACTGGAGCAGGTGGCTATGGACAAACATCGATTTCTTATTACAGGTGGCAGTCAGGGAATTGGAGCAGCGCTGGCCAAGTTAGCATGCGAGCAGGGCCATGATGTTGTGTTCACGGGCCGTAACCAACAGTTGATCGACAAAGTTGCGACAGACACGGGCGCGCATGGTATTCGTGCTGATGTTGCAGTTGCCGGTGACAATCAACGATCAGTTGATGTTGCTGTGGAAAAGATGGGGGGAATAGACGTTCTTGTCAACAATGCGGGGTTCGGTTACCTCGCGGAGTTGGGCGAGATAGACATGAACAAAATGCGCGGATTGTTCGACACAAATGTGTTTGGCCTAGTTGATATGGGAAACCGCGTGGCCCCTCTACTTAAACGGCAGCAAAGTGGTGCAATTATTAACATCGCGTCGACTTCTGGAACAAAAGGCTCGAAGGCGCAGACGGCTTATGCGGGAAGTAAATGGGCTGTTCGGGGTATTACACAGTGCTGGCAACAAGAACTGCGACCACATGGAATTCGCGTGACGAGCATCTGTCCTTCTGAAGTTCAGACTGATTGGATGGGACGGACGGGTCGGAACAACCCGAATAAACTCTATGCGGTAGATATTGCTGAAACCATTATGGCGGCGCTGACGATGCACCCGCGTGCACTATGGGTCGAGCTGGCTATTTTTGCAAACAACCCTTGGAAGGAGGATTAGTCTTCCGAGTTCCAGTGGTATTTCGGATTAAATCAACGATTCTCCCGCTTTCATAGTGTGCGGGCTTTTTCCGGCATATGCTAGATGTGATGGATACAAGTTTCCTTGAGATTCGCCATCGACGATTACGCGCCATGCTGGTCGTGTTTGTGGCGCTGCTCCTCAACACGGCGTATGTGGTCGCCCTGCCGTCCGGGACGCTTTTTTATTACGCAAATGTGGTCCTACATCCGGTGTTGGGCATTGGCTTGGTCCTCGCGCTTGTACGGCTTGTTGCTGTTTCTGTGTGGAAGGCTGACCGACTATTAGCAGGGCTTGTTGCCGGCGTGGTTGTCAGTGTAGTTACGGGTGTTGCGCTGCTCGTATATGGCGCCGCAACGGCCAGCCGGGTCCTTCTCCAAACACATATTGTTACTACGGGCGTCACCACACTGCTGTGCAGTGTCTATTTGTGGCGGCATGGCGGACAATTATTAGCTCGACGGGGCGTGCGTACTGCCTGTGTTTTGACAGTCGTGCTGTTCGCGCTTTCGCCGGTTATCGGAGCCTTACACGAGTCGGCGTGGCGTGAGTCGCATGCCGTGAATAACCCAGCAATAGTTCCAACGGATATGACGGAAGAGGGGGCAGGGCCGGGCAGCCCGTTTTTCCCATCTTCTGCGAATACGAATACTGGCGACGTTATACCGGCTGACTTTTTTTTGACGAGTGAGATGTGTGGTCGATGTCATCGGGATATCTATGACCAGTGGAATTCATCGGTGCATCACTTTTCATCTTTCAACAATCAGTGGTACCGAAAATCTATTGAGTACATGCAGGACGTTGCCGGGACGGAAGCCTCCAAGTGGTGTGCTGGGTGTCACGATCACGCAGTATTCTTCAATGGTCGCTTCGATACCCCAATACGAGAACAAATCGACACCCCGGAGGCACAGGCTGGACTCGGGTGTACATCTTGCCACTCGGTTGTCCATGTGGGGAGCACCATGGGGCAGGGGGATTTTGTGATTGAGTATCCGCCGCTCCACGATTTGGCCGCGAGTGAAAATCCGATACTTGCGTGGACACACGACCAACTTGCCTATTTAGCACCGGAGCCACATCGGCGGACATTTCTCAAACCGTTTCATCGTGAAAGAAGCGAGGAATTTTGTTCCAGCTGCCATAAGGTTCATCTTGATGTTCCTGTGAACGGATATCGGTGGATTCGTGGGTTTAACGAGTATGACAATTGGCAGGCGTCTGGCGTTTCCGGACAAGGAGCACGGTCGTTTTACTACCCATCACAGGCGCAGACCTGCAATGACTGTCACATGCCGAGGGTGCCGTCTGATGATCCGGCCGCGAAGGATGGTTACGTCAAGTCTCACCGATTTCCAGGTGCGAATACAGCGATACCCTTTGTAAACGGTGACAAGGTGCAGCTGGAGACCGTGCAAGAATTTCTACAGGCCGGTCAAGTGTCTGTGGATGTGTTTGGGATTGCGCGAACAGACGAACCGACTTCGATCACGCCCACACTGGCCGGGGGGTCTGAACCAACCTTAGCGAGCACCTTTGCGGTTGGTGAAGAATCGTCTCAATTTGGAACTGGTCCTACGGTTGCTCTGACTGGGCCTGTGGCCGAGGTGTTCGCTCCTTTGGACGACGGTCTGGTGTCGGTGCGTCGTGGTGAATCTGTCCGGGTTGAAGTAGTTGTTCGTACCCGTAATGTCGGACATTTTTTCCCTGGTGGCACTGTCGATGCATTTGACGTCTGGGTAGAACTAGAAGCTGTTGATGAGAATGGGAAGGTTTTGCTCCACAGTGGCGTTGCGGCTGATGGCGGTAGTGGCCCGGTTGATCCAGGCGCACACTTTTACCGGAGTTTGCAGCTCGACGAACGAGGCAACCCGATTAATAAACGAAATGCGTGGATGACTCGTTCGGTTGCGTACGTTCGCCTTATACCACCAGGGGCAGCCGATACGATTCACTATCGTTTGCAGATACCGGAGGACGTGGGCGACCGGATCACTTTGCGAGCCAAAGTGAATTATCGGAAATTTGCCTGGTGGTACACGCAGTGGTCTTATGCTGGAGTTCGTGATCCGTCGCAAACCGCTCCTTCAGTTACACCTGCCCATGACGACGGCGAGTGGGTTTTTACGGGAGACACCTCGGCGGTTTCTGGACCAATGAAGGAAATTCCTGACTTGCCGACCACGGTGATGGCTGAGAACGAGGCGTTCTTACTTGTTGTTGATAGGGATGCCCCCCTTCCAGGATCATCGCAACCTGAGACGGAGTCAGGTGTGTTACGTGGTCGATGGAACGACTATGGGATCGGCCTTTTGTTGCAGGGGGATACGCGAGCCGCCGCGGCTGCCTTCCGTCGCGTGATGGCGTTGGACCCACTCTATCCGGATGGACCGGTGAATGTCGCGAGGGCTTTGTTGCGAGAAGGAGATGTCGAAGCGGCGGTACCGTTACTTGAACGAGCGCTGGAATTGGAACCAGCGCTTGCGCGCGCTCACTATTTTCTCGGCACCGCGCTTCGGACCCTGGGGCGGTATGAAGAGGCGCTTAGACATTTTGAAGTTGCAAGGGTGCAATACCCTCGAGACCGTGTCGTTCTCGGGCAGATTGGGCGCGTGCACTTTTTGGAAAGGCGTTTCGAGGACGCTGTTGCTACATTCAAGGAGGTCTTGAGTGTCGATCCTGAAGATCTCCAGGCTCATTACAATTTGATGCTCGCGTACCGTGGCATGGGTGACCTAGAACTCGCGGCTCTAGAGGAAAATCTCTACGACCGGTTCAAGGCAGATGAATCTGCCCAGGCTATAACGGGGCCTTATCGTCTCATTGCGCCAGAAGACAATAATGAACGTCAGCCAGTTCATGAGCACCGATAGGACCTACCAGAACCACAACTACACTGGCTCCATGTAGTAATCTGGACAGAGTGACACGCGCATTTGTAACTTTCGGGATCGTTGGATTTCTATCGGTTGTTCTGTCAACTGCGCCCCGCATTGATTTTGTTGAGGTGACCAGCGAGGTTGGCATTAACTTTCGTCACCACAGCGGGGCGACCGGGCAGAAATACCTTCCGGAGACACTTGGCTCTGGGGCGCTTTTCCTCGACGTTGACTCGGATGGTTGGCAGGACATCCTATTTGTCGATTCTCGTAGTTGGGATGGCGAGGGTGCGGCGTCGTCCCCGGTGCTGTATCGGAACGACGGCGATGGGACGTTTAGTGACATCACTATGGGGTCAGGGCTCGAGGTGAGCCTGTACGGTATTGGTGGAGCCTCTGCCGACTACGATAACGATGGCCATGCAGATATCTATTTGACCGCGCTCGGAGCCAACCATTTGTTTCGCGGGAACGGCGATGGCACGTTCACTGATACGACGGAACAGGCTGCTGTAGGGGATACGAGGTTTTCCACCAGTGCTCTGTGGTTCGACTATGACAATGATGGATTTCTTGATTTGTTTGTGGCGAACTATGTGGATTGGAGCATCGAGCAAGACATACGCTGCACCCTGGATGGTCAAACGAAATCTTATTGCACGCCTGAGTCGTACACAGGGCAAAGGCCGACGTTGTACAGAAACCGAAGCGACGGGACTTTCGAAGATGTTACGGAATCTTCAGGGCTTGATGATTCGACGTCGAAGGGGCTCGGCGTTGCAATGCTCGATTTTGACCTAGATGGCTGGATAGATCTTTTCGTCGCAAATGACACAGAACCCGACAGGCTGTACCGCAATCTTGGTGACGGTACGTTCGCCGACGTAGGGGTTGTGAGCGGCGTGGCATTTAGTGAGGCAGGGGTTGCGCGGGCCGGGATGGGTGTTGATGCGACCGACTATGACCGCTCTGGGAGACCGAGTTTGGTTGTCGGGAATTTCTCCAACGAGATGATTGCGTTATATCGGAATGAGGGCAACGGGCTTTTTATTGATGAATCACCACGTTCAGCTCTTGGACGTTCATCGCTGTTGACACTTGCGTTTGGTTGTTTCTTTTTTGATTACGATCTTGATGGTTACCCGGACATTTTTGTGGCTAATGGTCATGTGGCGGACGATATCGAACGGGTACAGTCAAGAGTGACGTATGCACAGTCCCCACATCTGTTTCGCAATCAGGGAGATGGACGGTTTGAAGAGGTAACGGCTGAGTCTGGGCTGGACCTTACTGAACCCATGGTCGCTCGTGGAGCGGCTTATAGCGACATTGACCGTGATGGCGATCTTGATTTGTTAGTAACTGTTAACAATGGGTCAGCGCGTTTATTTAGAAACGATGGAGGAAGTGCCGGTAACGTCCTACGTGTTACTACCGTTGGGACTGAGTCGAATCGAGACGGGATAGGTGCGAAAGTTGACGTGTCACTGGGCGGTGACCGTCAAACTTGGCTTCGAGTGAAAACGGGGTCGAGCTACGCTTCGCAAAGTGAACTGCCGCTTACATTCGGGCTTGGCACGGTTTTCCTGGCTGACTCAATTCGTGTCACGTGGCCGAGTGGACAAGTAGATGTTGTTAATCGTGTGGTTGCGAATCAAGCTATTACGGTTCGCGAAGGGGACGGACTTGTAGCGTCAGTTCCATGGGGAAGTAGAACGCCATGATCTTACGATGTACGAGTCGATGGTTATTTGTTTCATTGTTACTGGGCACCGTTTCATGTGGCGGGTCGGTGCCGACAACGACGAGTGAAGATTCTTATCGTGTCAATAATCGCGGTGTTGCGTTACTAGAACAATTCGACTACGAAGGTGCAGCCGAAGTGTTTTCTGAAGCGCTAATTGATGATCCGAGCTTTGGTATCGCCCGTCACAATTTTGCGGTGGCATTGTTTTATGCACAGGATTTCGCTGGTGCGCGACGTGAGGCTACTGCGGCAGCGGCGGATCTGCCCGACTCACTTGAACCACAGTATCTCCTTGGTCTCGTTGCCCGTGCTGAGAATCGCGTTGAGGATGCGGTCGATGCATTTTCGGCCGTGCTGAACGTTGATGCCGAAGATGTTGGCGCGAATATCAACATGGGGCAGATTTATTTAGAAGAGCAGGACTATGATTCGGCGATCGGGCTGCTGCGGGTTGCTTATGCTGAAGAGCCCTTCAATGTAACGGCCGCATATAACCTTGGTCTCGCGCTAGTGAGAAGCGGTGAGATTGAACAGGGCCAACCCTTACTAGAGGAGGCTCAAGCGCTACGAACTACTAACTATGCGGTCACGTATGCGCCAGGTTACCTGAATGAAGGCCGCTATGCGTCGGCGATCGTATCGACAGGGGCCGAACCAGAGTTGGTAGATGCCGACACCTCGACTGCGACATTTTCTGACGTCAGTGTCATGACGCTCCCGTTGCAGGCAGAACTAAGTGAGACTCCATTTGGACGATCATTTTCAGTCGATGAGTTAACGGGCGACGGTTCCAGGTTGTTAGCGTCTGGATTAGGTGGTGGTGTGGTTCCTATCGATTTTGATGCTGACGGTGATTTGGACCTGTTTGTTGCGACGGCTACTGTTCAGGAATTGATCCGAAATGACGGTGGTGCGGGGTGGAACGTTGTTACAAGTGAGACAGGGCTCGAGTGGATGCCTACGAGTGGTGTTCCGATTGGGGCTGTGGTGGCTGATTACAACAACGACCAGATGTCGGACCTCTTTGTACTCAGATATGGCAGCAGTAGCCTTTATCAAAATGTTGGCTCCCAGTTTGTTGATGTGACGGATGACGCTGGATTTCCTCCGTACCCCTATCTTCCCGGGGCGGCAGCTTTTGCGGACGTTGACCATGATGGAGATGTAGACCTACTGGTAGCTGGATTAGCCGACGTCGATGCCACCCGGGAGCGGCCATCTGGTCTCGGAGGGGTGTTTCCTCAGGATTTTGAACCGGCGCCACTCTTACTGATGCGAAACAATCAGGATGGCACCTTCACTGATATTACTCGCACAGCAGAACTTGGCGAATCTTTCGGCCATGCCGTTTCGATCATCCCTACCGATTATGACAATCGGCGAGACGTTGACCTGCTCGTCGTCAATTATGACGGACCTTCACGGTTATATAGGAATCAGCGCGACTTTACGTTTTCGGATGTATCAGATCAGGTTGGTATTAATTCAGCGACAGGAATGTTTTCGACGACCGCTGCGGCTGATCTGAATAAGGATACGTTCCCCGATTTTGTTTTTGCGGGAGCGACGGAGGCACTGTTTGTGTTGAGTGATGGACGAGGCGGGTTTGCGTCTGTTCCGGCTCCTGAAATCCTGCAGGGTGCAACGGCTCTTCGAATATTTGATTACGACAATGACGGGCTCGTCGATTTATTTGTATCGCGGCAAGACGGGTCTCGGCTTGTTCGTAATCTTGGTCAGGAATGGAGTGACGTGACGGATGTTGCCACTGTGGCGATGGGCGGTGTCGACCGTGTGGTTACGGGGCATGGACTAACGGTTGCGGATATAGATGCTGATGGAGATAGCGACGTGGTGAGTCTCGGGCCAGGTGAGGTAACGCTAGCTCAAAACAATGGTGATCCAACGAACGCGTCAGTTCGGGTGACTCTACAAGGGGTGGTCAGTAATCGTTCTGGAGTCGGCGCGAAAGTTCAACTACGAGCGGGAAGCCTACGTGCGCGTTTTGATACTTCGGCAGCGACACCAGCGGCAGCGCCGGCCGATATTGTGTTTGGGTTAGGGAAAAGGATTGGTGCAGATGTAACCCGTGTTATTTGGCCGTCCGGGGTTTTGCAGGCAGAGGTTCCGGCGTCACCGTCTACAGAGTCTGGCGCGCCGATGTATTTGCAGTCGCCACTAACTGTGCAAGAACTCGATCGTGAGCCGTCGTCATGTCCGTTGCTGTATACGTGGAATGGGACCCGATTTGAATTCGTTACCGATTTTCTCGGTGCTGGAGAGATGGGGTATTGGCGCGGCCCTGGTGATATACCGTCACCAGACCCGGTTGAATATATCCGCATTCGCGGAGACCAACTTATCCCTCGCGACGGCCTTCTAGAGGTGAGGGTGACGAATGAATTGGAAGAAGCCGTTTTCTTGGACCGTTTTGAACTTTTCGCGTGGGCTCATCCGGCAGGTCTGGAGGTCTATCCCAATGAAGGCATGACTGAACCTGCCAAGCCACATCGTGTGTATGCAGTGAACAACCTTCGAGTTCCTATACGTGCCGTGGAGGACGATGGCACGGACGTTACGAATCGAATAGAGCGAATGGATCGCGTGTATCCAGATGCTTTTGCGCTAAAGGCGATACGTGGATATGCGGAGCCGCATACCTTGACCCTAGATCTCGGTCGTCTTGAGAAGCCTTCTGTACTACTTCTAACTGGTTGGACGTCCTATGCCTTTTCTAGCGATAACGTCGCGGCGCATCAAGCGGGCCTATCGCTACGTCCACCCATTCTTGAAGCAAAAACCCGTCAGGGGCTCTGGCGTTCGGTTGTAGACGTTGGCATACCTGTTGGTCGGCCGCAAACAATTGCTATCGATCTTTCGGAGCATCTCATGCCTGGTGAGCACGAGATTCGTATTTCTACCAACATGCGCGTGTATTGGGACCGGATATTGGTTGGCGACCGTGCTCCGATGGATCAAGTTGCTGAAGATGTCTTACTGCCGATGGTCGCGATGCTCGATCATCGGGGATTTTCTGCTGAGTTGCGTCCCAATAACACTTTACCAACGGTTTACGATTACACGCGGGTGACAACTGTTTCACCATGGAAGACCATGGCGGGTGAATATACACGGCTGGGTGATGTGCATCGGTTGATTGCAGCACAAGATGACCAATTTGTAATCGCTCGGGATGGCGATGAACTAGCGCTCAGTTTTGACGCGACGGAATTGAGTCCCATCCCCGATGGGTGGGTGCGTACCTACTTTTTGAAGGCAGATGGTTTCACTAAGGAGATGGATATTAATTCGGCGAGCCCTGACAGTGTTGGGCCACTGCCGTTTCACGCCATGAGTAACTATCCGTATGGGGCTGATGAACAGTACCCTGACACGCCTGAACACCGACGTTATCGCCAGAATTACAACACACGAACCATTACCAGGACGGTGCCCGAGCTCCGTACAGCGAGAGGTCTTCCGTAGATAAAGGCTGTGGACCATATTCGATATTCTGCCGCCGCGTGCCAAACGGATTTTGAAAATCCGACCGATCGCGCCCAGATGGGTGCGAACACAGAACACATGTTACGCATGGTCGATTCGGCCGTGATGGGGAGTGCGCCATTTCTTCCGGTGCGGTTAGTGGTGTTTCCTGAGTTTGCCCACGCGGCTCCTGTCTATCAGAGTGTTGGTGAGCTGCGCAAAAAACTAGCTGTTCCAGTTCCCAACGAACATACGGAACGTCTTACAGCGAAGGCTCGCGAGCACGACATCTATATCCAGAGCGGCTCGATGATCGAGGAGGATTCGAAATATGCTGGAATCCTCTTTAACACGACATGTCTTGTTGGCCCTGATGGAATTCTATTCAAGTATCGGAAACTTAATCCGTGGATTCCGTACGAGGTGCATACGAGTCCGCACGACATACCTGGATATGACGAGCCTTTTTTTCCCGTGGCGGATACTCCAATCGGTCGTATCGGTTGCGCCGTATGTTACGACTGGTTGTTTCCTGAGGTGTTGCGACAGTTGACGGCGAATGGTGCCGAACTGCTCTTACGGGTGTCGGCCTACATGGACCCATGGGGAGCAACTGAGCCGATGGCGTGGTGGACGGTTGTCAATCGGGCACGCGCTCTTGAGAATACGGCTTATGTTGTAGCGGCGAACCAAGGCGCAAGTCTTAGACATTACCCGCCGTATTCGTGGCCTGGAGGATCCCAGATTGTTGACTATGACGGGCGTGTGTTAACGGAAGCCTCGACAGGTCCAGGTGAACGTATTGTCGTGGGACCAATAGATATTTCTGCATTGCGGCACGAGCGTCAAACTCGGGTTGGTCACCATATGTCTTCGCACCTGCGGACGGAAGCTTACGAAGTTTATCGGCGGACAGGCTACTCACCCCTTGATGGAACGGGCACGGTAGCCTCCGTCAATGAAAACCAGCGGCGGATTGAAACAGCTAAGCAAGAGTTTGCGTCCAGGACCAACGCAATAGCGATGCCTTCGACAACCAAAAACTAGCTATCGCTTGAGTCGATTCCGTTAAGCGGTGCCCGGTAGTTGGTAATCGAGAACCAGTTGTTCGGTCAACGTCGTTCCAAAACCAGCCGCTGTCGGCGCTAAATAGTTTCCAGCGTTGAACTCGGGTGTCATGGCTTCAAGGATGGGCGAGCCGGCAGGAAAGCTTTCTGCCATCGTGCACGTCTTCGAGGTAAGGGCGACTGGTAGTCCCCAGACGCTCCCGCCTCGATGAGGGATCAACTCGAGGCCTGCTCCTTCAACGAGATCCCGTATGCGTTTGCCGGCCGTTAGTCCGCCACACCATGTGATGTCCGGTTGTAAGATTTCGGCCGACCCATTTCTAACCAGTACGTTAAAACCATGTTCCGAGTATTCGTGTTCACCGCATGCAACGCGAGTCCAGCCTGGTCCTTGGCCGCCTATGCGTTGGACCAGATCGGCGTAGCCGAAAACATTATCGGGAGAGAGGAGTTCCTCCATAAAGTAGAGTTTTGCTGTCCGAACTTGATCGGCAAATGCAACAGCCCAATCCACGGTGCCGTTTCGAGACACACAATCTGTCATGAGATTGCCGTCGTCACCTAGTATGTCCCTCGCTTCAAGGATCGCTTCAACGACACGACGTTGTTCTGCTGGGGGGGTGTGTGGCCCAACGCGGGCAGATAGTTTGAAGTTCTTAACGCCTCTCGACTTGCCCTCAGCAATATCGCCGCCAGTTTGATAAATGGGGATCCGGTCTCGGATAACACCGCCAATTAAGTTCGCGACGGGACGGTTGGCATGTTTTCCCACAATGTCCCATACCGCGTTGTCCACCGCACTCAGCGCCATGGTGAAGATGCCTCGTCGACCATAAAACAAGCCGGAACTGTACATTTGGTCCCAGAGTTGCTCGGCATTCAGAGCATTTGCGCCGACCAGAAGGTGTTTGAGGTGTCCATCGATAATTTCTCGAGCGGCTGTTCCGCCGGCACCCATCCCAAAGCCAGTGATACCTTGGTCTGTTTTAATGATGGCAATGATGGCCGAGGGGAGTTGTTCAAATGGGCCTCCGTAGCGCCAGCGCCGTGGGTCGTTGTCCGATGCAAACGTCGGTGCGTCCAGGAGTCCGTCTGACCTCTGATTGATATAGATCGGGTATGCAGTTACCTGTTCAATAACCACTCGTTCGTTTTGCATTGCATGGGTGACGGAGGTGCGTGTCGGGCCAAGTGCGGCTGCCATAGCGGCATAGCTGCCTACACGTTCGATAAAAGCCCTTCGTGTCTGTTGCTGACCGAATCGTGCCGATGTCTCCCGCATCGTGTTGAGTCTACAACTGCTGGTCTTGCTAAAGCGACCCAAGTAAGTGAACTTATCAAGTAACTACGACCGCAGAAAGATATTCATTGTCATTCTAGAACTAGTGTTGCCGGCTGTTCGCTGTAGGGGATAGTCGGTGGAGGCGGGACCCGGAAACGTCGTATGATCACTCGTCGTACACTGTGAAGCGGGAGGCCATTGTTGCCACTCAGTGAAGGAGACCTGTGATGCGCAGAGTAAAAGTGCAGTCGTTGTTCGGGTTTTGGCTAGCGCTGCTCGGTGTGCTGGCTGTCGGGCTTGCATTGCCGCTGACCAGTAGCGGTCAGACGACGAACTCTCTAACGACTCCATGGGGTGATCCTGACATTGGAGGAGTTTGGGACTATTGGACTTTTACGCCGCTGGAACGCTCTGAAGAATTGGGAAGTAAGGCGACGCTCACGGCAGAGGAAGCGGCGAGTGTCGCGCAGGAGGCAAATGCCGCGGCGCTTGCTCGTGATCTCGCGGCGCCCCCTGGGGACCCAGGAGCCTACAGCCAGGAAGTGTGGACCGACCGTGCGCGGCCCACTGCGTTAATGCAGAGCTCACTCATCGTTGATCCGCCAAATGGTCGAATCCCTCCGTTAACAGACGCTGCGTTGGCGAGAGAAGATGCGCGATTGGGGTCCGATGGACAGCCGGTACGCATACGGGTTGGAGGTTATGGTACCGCCGGACCTGAGGAACGTGGGTTGGCGGAGCGCTGTCTTCTGGGGTTTAGTACGGGACCGCCATTTCTGCCAGGTGGATACAACAACAATGTGCAAATCTTTCAAACACCCAACGCGATTGGGCTTCTGCTTGAGATGAACCACGATGTTCGGTTTGTCCCGCTCGATGGTCGACCTGCCCTTGACGATTCGATTTCGCAATGGATGGGAAGTTCACGTGGGCGCTGGGACGGAGACACGCTTGTCATCGACACCCGTAACTTCACTGGCCGTACGGCAAGCTTCGGCGGTAGCTTTCTTGCCCTGGGTTCAGGGGAGGGATTGCATTTGGAGGAGCGGTTTACTCGCGTAGATGAGAATACATTGCTGTACGAATTTACGGTTAATGATCCGGAAAGCTTTACGCGTTCGTTTAGTGGTCGGCTCCCCATGAACAATAGTGACCTGCCACTTTACGAGTATGCGTGCCACGAAGGTAATTACGGAATGGAAAATATGTTGCGTGGCGCTCGAGCTGAAGAAAAAGAGATGACAGCACCGTAGTGGTACATCGAAGTAGTCGTAAGGCGATTTGGAGTGGATATCGATGACAAACATCAGACAGCGTAGAACGGTTACAACCCTCGGACTGATTGTGTTTGCGACAGGTGTCAGTTTAGCGGCACAGGGCGCGGGATCGGGTGGAGTGCGGACGGCGTGGGGAGACCCAGACCTTCAGGGAATTTGGAATAATTCAACGACTACGCCGCTTGAGCGGATGACCGATGCTGAACTCGAACGAGGTTTGAATGCGCAGGCTCCCGTTATCGAGGCGACCCGGGGTACGGGTGCTGCGTGGCCAGAGACGGGCGGTCGTCTCCAACAGCCTTCGTTAATCGTTGACCCACCAAGTGGCCGGATCTCGATGACCACGGCGGCGGTCGAACGGCTTGTTGCCCGGGAGCGTGCTCGTGAAGGTCGAGGAGAAGCTGATTCTTGGTTGGACCGAAACTCATGGGAACGGTGTATCTCGCGTACGATGCCAGTGCAGATGATTCCAAATCTGTACAACAACAATTACCAGATCTTTCAGACCCCGACACATGTTGTTATACAAATCGAAATGATTCATGAGACGCGCATTATCCCACTTGATAGCCGGCCCCATTCGTCGGAACGTATTCGTCAGTGGCTGGGCGATTCTCGGGGGCACTGGGAAGGCGATACGTTGGTTGTCGAGACGATGCACTTCCATGATCGACTTGATGGCGGTGAGTACCAGCCATCGCATATCTTGCAAACCGGGCATCGGGGTTCGGGGGAAGAGTTGCGGATCGTTGAACGATTTCGTCGGGTTGATGCTGAAACGATCGACTATAGATTTACGGTAGAAGACCCCTCGACCTATACGGAGCCATTTACCGTCGCGATTCCATTTCGCTGGCGAGATGGTCAACAGCCAATTTATGAATACGCATGTCACGAGGGGAATTACGGCATGTTGAATTTGCTTTCCGCCGGGCGGGCCGATGAGCAACTTGCACGTGATGCTTCCGCTCTGGTTTCAACCCAACGAGCGACCGCGGGGCATCCTGGTGTTCGAGAGCCTGCGGTACCTTTTGTGACTGAGAAATAGTCTTCAATAAATCGTTAAAAGGAGAGAAATGTGACGGTGGATGCTCCCAAGAGCGCCTACGAGCTTGCGATGGAACGGCTGGAGGCGAAGGACAAGGCCGAAGGTGCCGATTCAGTGGAGTTGAGTGCAGTTCAGATCGAGGCCATAGCTGAGGCTCGTCAAGACTATGAGGCGAAACTGGCTGAGTGCAAAATTCTTCACCAGTCACAAATGGCTGCGACTGCGGATCCTGCTGCACGCGAGGAGTTAGCAGCTCACTACCGTCGCGATCTCTCGAATCTTGGTTCTGATCGAGACAAGAAGATCGCGCGCATTCGAGATGGCGGCTCTCCTAGCTAGCGACGCGTTCGTTTGAGTTTGTGGTTAACTGCCAGGTGTCCAAATCTGTGATTTCGTCTTGCCCGCCATGGTTAACATCAGGTCATTTAGCCGTTTGACGAAGCTTGCCGGGTCGTCGAGGTGTCCACCCTCTGCGAGCATGGCTTGATCAAACAAAATATGACTCCAGTCGGCGAATCGGTCATCGTCAGTTTCCTCTTTTAGCCGCGCTACGATTGGGTGAGATGGATTAATTTCAAGCACGAGTGGTACATCAGGCACTGCCTGGCCCGCAGCGCGCAACACGCGTTCGAGATTGGCACTCATGCCGTCCTGCTCCGTGACGAGACACGCTGGTGATTCTGTTAACCGGTCGGTAAGACGCACGGTCTTTGCTTTAACGCCGAGTGCCTTTTGAATGCGCTCAAGGACGTCTTTGAAATCGTCGGCTGTTTCCTGCTTTTTCTTTGTCGTTGTTTCATCTTCGGAAAGTTCGTTTAGGTCTAAGTCACCTTTCGTGACCGACTGTAACGTTTTACCTTCAAATTCCTGTAGGTGCGAAACGATCCACTCGTCGACACGATCGTGAAGCAACAGTACTTCGATACCTTTTTCTCTGAAAATTTCGAGATGGGGACTGTTTTGTGCCGCGGCAAAACTATCGGCAGTGATGTAGTAGACCCTATCTTGGCCGGGTTGCATGCGTGACAGATAGTCAGCGAGCGAAACAGTTTCGGATTCCGCATTGTCTTTGGTAGAGGAGAAGCGAAGAAGCCCAGCAATTCGACTTTTGTTTGGGAGATCCTCGCCAATGCCTTCTTTGAGAACGCGTCCAAAGGCTTCCCAAAACTCGGCGTATTTCTGGGATTCCTTGCTGGCAAGGTCTTCTAACAGAGAGAGGACTCTCTTGACTGATGCTGTTTTAATTAATTCCACATCACGTGAATCCTGCAAAATTTCACGTGAGACGTTGAGTGGAAGATCATTTGAGTCGATTAGACCCCTAACGAACCGAAGATAACCAGGCATTAACTGTTCTGTGCCGTCCATAATGAATACGCGGCGCACATAGAGTTTGATACCGTGCCGTTTTTCTCTGTCCCAGAGGTCGAACGGTGCACGTTTCGGTATGTAAAACAGAACGGTATATTCTTGGCGGCCTTCGACTCGCGCGTGGGTGTGAGCCAGCGGCACTTCGAAGTCGTGCGCAACGTGTTTATAAAACTCGCTGTACTGTTCTTCGGTGATGTCTGCTTTTGGCCGTGTCCAGATCGCAGCGGCCTGGTTTACTTTTTCTGGATCGACAGTGCCGTCTTCAATAGGCGTTTCGCCCTCGCTTGTTGGTGTTGGTTCTTTTTGCATCAAGATGGGAATTGTGATGTGGTCTGAATATTTCCGTACCACGCTTCTCAGGTATTGCCCTGAAAGCAATTCATCTTCTCCATCGCGCAAGTGCAGAGTTACATCTGTTCCGCGCGATGTTTTATCGACGGATTCAATGGTGTAGTCTCCCTCTCCGGTGCTCTCCCACAGAACTGCATCACCAGACGAAAGTTCAGCGCGTCTGGTAATGAGCGATACACGGCTGGCCACGATGAAGGAAGAGTAGAAACCGACGCCGAATTGTCCGATTAGGTGTGCGTCCTTCGTTTGGTCACCGGTGAGCTGTTCTACGAACTCTCGTGTCCCAGATTTGGCAATGGTGCCAATGTTGTCGATTACTTCTTGCCGGGACATGCCAACACCATTGTCACTAACCGTGATGGTTCGAGCTTTTGGGTCGACGCGGACGTGGACCTCTAAATCTGTGTCCGCGGTAAGTAAGGTTTCGTCAGTCAGCGATTCGAAACGCAGTTTGTCGCAAGCATCCGATGCGTTAGAAATGAGTTCTCGAATGAAGATTTCCTTATTGGAATACAAGGAATGAATCATCAAGTGCAGGAGCTGTTGGGCTTCCGTCTGGAACCCTAGAGTTTCTTTCTTGGCGTCTGTCACAGTGTGCTCCGGTGTGAAACTTTGTTTAGAAAAACCGACAGAGTTGAGGGCCCGTGCTATTCTCGCCTAGGCTTACTCTACGGCTGAATTTAGATTCTCGCTATTAGGGGGAGGTGTTTCATGGTGGACCGTGATCCCGTCGGTTTATTTTTCCTCTTGGCTCTGTTTATTGTCGTGCCTTTAACGGTTGCTGGGCAAACCCAAAGTGAGTTGCCGCGCACGGGTTGGGGACAGCCGGATATTCAGGGGGTGTGGGATTTTCGTACGATCACTCCAATGGAACGACCGGAAGAACTCGCCGATAAACCGTTTCTCACGGCGGAAGAAGCAGCTGAGGTCGAAAATATTAGAGCGCTTCAGGACGCAGGCCGGGACGATGAAGTTCCAGCTGATATTGTGGGTAACTACAATACATTTTGGTTTGACCGTGGGACTTCAGTTACAGAAACGATGCGAACCTCGCTGGTTACCGACCCGCCTACTGGTCGCATTCCCCCTTTGACTGCGGCTGCAGAGCGCGCGCGGGCGGCGATGACCGAGGCTCGAAAAAACACCGGGCCACATGAGCCGATACCCGGTGGATGGGTCGATGATCTTGGCCCGAATGGTCTCCAGGTGCGATGCGTCACTGGATTCAATTCTGGGCCGCCGATGACGCCAGGTGGGTACAACAATAATGTTCAACTGTTACAAACACCGGACACAGTGGTGATCTATAACGAGATGAACCACAACCCGCGTGTTGTACCACTTGACGGCAGACCTTTGAATGGGCTCCGTCAGTGGGCTGGTGAATCCCGTGGCCATTGGGATGGGGATACGCTAGTGGTTGAGACACGTAATTTTTTGCGAGAGACAAGCTTTATGCGAGGAGGCGCGAGCGCTGAGCTGTTGCTGACAGAACGGTTTACGCGACTTTCGCAGGATGTTTTGCTCTACGAGGTGACCGTGAACGATGCCAGTATTTGGACGGAGCCGTGGACGTATGAGGTGCCCATGTTATTGAACAATGAGCCGATATACGAATACGCCTGTCACGAGGGCAACTACTCGATGGAAGTGATTTTGGCTGGTGCTCGGGAGAAAGAAGCTGAGGCCGCATTAGCGCGTTAGCGTAAAAAAATATTGAATCTCCAGCTTTTGTTGACATCTGGTTAATCCGGGAGCAAAGTATCAAAAGTATCTTCGTATAGGAGGTTACAGGTATGAAATCCATGGTCGAGGTCCTCCGGTTTAGAGCGTTCAGTGTTGTTCTTGGTACGCTGATAGTTTTCGGGTTAGCCGTTCCAGGTGTCGCTCAAGACGTGACGTTTACGAAGGATGTGTTGCCGATCCTTCAGGAGTCGTGTCAGGCATGCCACCGTGACGGTGCCATCGCACCGATGTCTCTCGTAACATACGAGGAGACACGTCCGTGGGCCCGCTCGATTAAAGATAAGGTTGCCAGTCGTTCGATGCCCCCCTGGTACATCGATAAGAGCATTGGCGTGCAGGGGTTTAAAGGAGACCGTTCACTGACTGATGACCAAATAGAGATGATCGTCAATTGGGTCGATGCCGGCGCACCGCGGGGAAATCCCGCCGATGCTCCTGAACCGCGAACATTTGCCGATCGGGACAAGTGGCATATTGGTGAACCCGATTGGGTGGTTCCGATTCCAGAGCCATTCGTGGTGCCTGCAGAGGGTGCGAATTGGTGGGGTGATTTTTTTGCTGACTCTGGTCTAACGGAAGATCGTTGGATATCGGCGGTTGAGACAAGACCCTCGTCTGAGGGATTCCCTGTCGTCCACCATGCTGTGACGCGGTTGCAGGAGTCGGAGGACGACGGCCAGGGTGACTTTCTCAATGAGTATGCTCAAGGAAAGAATGGCGATGTCTTTCCCCCGGGTTCCGGCCGGCTTGTCAAAGCGGGTTCGCTCATACGCTTCAACATGCATTATGCGTCGATTGGTGAGGAGCGAACTGACCGAACCAGCGTTGGGCTGCATTTGTTCCCGAAGGGGGAAGAGCCAGAGCATGAACTGTTTTCAAAGACCTTGGCTCAGAATTTCGACCTAGACATTCCGGCTGGCGATGATGACGTACGTCATGACAGTTATCACGGCTTTGACCAGAACGTCCGTTTAACTGGATTCCAGCCGCACCTGCATAATCGTGGTAAACGACAGTGCATTGAGGCGATATATCCCGATGGGAATACGGAAATGCTTAGTTGTGCCAATTGGGACTTTGGCTGGCACATCGTTTACAACTATGAAGAAGATGTGCAGCCGTTGCTGCCGGCTGGTTCGATGTTGCACACGATTACGTGGCATGACAATTCACGTTCCAACCGATGGAATCCTGATCCGAGGAATTGGGCTGGCTTTGGGCAGCGGTCGAGTGACGATATGAGCTTTACGTGGACGAGCTGGTATGAGCTGGATGATGAAGAGTTTGAAGCGGCACTTGAAGAACGAAAAATGCTGGCTGACAACAACAACGACTAAGCGGAGGCGTCATGTTGGGCAGTTACCGGTTCCCCTTTTCCGTGGGTGTGGTCGCTTTAGTTCTTACGTTTGTAAGTGGCCCCTCGTACGGGCAGTTGCGTTTTGACAGAGGACAGAACGTCCAACCGGTGTTTGAAGGTTGGGAGAGAAACTCTGACGGGACTTTCACTATGGTCTTTGGTTATCTCAACCGTAACTACGAAGAGATGCCAGAGGCCGCCGTCGGTCCGAATAATTCCTTTGAGCCAGGGCCGGCGGATCGTGGTCAACCAACTCGCTTCTATCCTCGCCGTCAGCAATTTGTATTTAGAGTTCCAGTCCCGGCTGACTGGGGCGAGAAAGATTTAGTGTGGACGGTCACGTCTCATGGCAAGACCGACCGGGCGTATGGCACGCTGATGCCAAGTTGGGAGATCGATGACGGGGTTATCAAGGCGAATCGTGGCTCTGGTGCCAGTGGTTTTCCAAGTGACAATCAGCGTCCCGTGGTATCTGTTCAGGAGGGCTCTGAGTTCACCATTACTCTGCCTCACACGCTGATGCTCACGGCAGTGGTCGGTGATGATGGGGTGCCGGGACCGCGTCCGGAGAGGCCACCGCAAACAGATCCCAGGGAGCTCGCGTTTAGGCAAACAATGGGCCGCTTACCCAGTCCAAATAACCAGGCGATCGTCAGTGCACGTACGGCCCATGAAACGGGGCTTGGTTTAACGTGGACGCACTATCGAGGACCAGGTGAAGTGAGTTTTGACCCAATGACGGCCAAAATTGAAGGTGGTCGCGGGGGCGAGGTCGTTACGACGGTGACCTTCACTGAACCTGGAATTCACGTTATTCGGGCCTATGCGGACGACTCCATCAATACCACGCCGTTCGATATTACCGTCCACGTGCAGTGAGATAAGGACAGTTCAATGAAGATATCACTAGTACATCTGTGCCTTGGTGTTGCTTTGGTGATGGGAGTCACGGTCTTGTCGGTACGGGCCCAGGAACAAACAGACGGCTGGGTTCCAACCTATTTAGCTGACGGTCAGCCTGATATCGAGGGTATGTGGAACAACACGAGGGCGATGTTTACGCCGCTCGAACTACCCGAGGAACTAGCCGGACAGGATGGAGACCTGAGCCTGAGCAAGGAGCAGCTCCAGGACCGTGCGCGTGCTCGAGCTGAAGGGCGTATTACGAGATCGGAATGGCAGGGGCACGAAAATAATCCGGGAGGTGTCGGAGGCTACGGCACATACTGGTTCGATTGGTATTTTGACACTCCGACCGATATTGGGCAGCCCTCAATTATTGTTGATCCTCCGAATGGCCGTGTCCCAGAACGGACAGCGGATGCTCGGGAATCGGTTGCTATGAATCTTGCGTCGTTGCACGATTCGTACGCGAACATGGAAACCGGTGATCGGTGCATATCGAGAGGGGTTCTCGGCATGATGATGCCGACCGAGTACAACAACGGCACTCTTATTCTGCAACCGCCTGGGTACGTCGTTTTTCACAGCGAGATGATTCACAACGTGCGGATTATTCCTATCGATTCTGATGCGCGTGTTAACGAGCACATTCGTCAGTGGGAGGGGGACCCACGTGGCCGCTGGGAAGGGAACACGCTTGTTGTCGAATCCACGAACTTTAAAGCGGTTCGCAACATGCGCGGTCCCACCGCGGGTACACGCTCGCGCCAGTCAGAGGCCCAACGTATCGTAGAACGATTAACTGTCGTTGGCCCGAACTCTCTCAGCTACTCCATCGAAATGAACGATCCGGAGACGTATACTGATTCGTGGACGGCGGCCTTCCCATACGATCGCGATGATGAATACGTGCAATTCGAGTATGCCTGTCATGAGGGGAATTACTCGGTACCCAATGCGTTGGGTGGGGCTCGTTTGGAAGAAAGTCGAGCTCGCTAGTTAGCCCACCAGCGTGGTACTGGTCTTGGCTGACGAGACGTTTCCCACAAGTTAGAATCATTTTGTCTGTTGCTGAGGATGCGAAGCAGCAGGGGTTTTGGGTGACACGAAACCACAGCTCTAACCCTCCCGTGTGAGGGGAAGGCTAGGGCTATGTGCTCGTCAACCCATTACCAGAAGGGTTGGCTAAGGAATCATCAGGTGGGCTTCGGTTGTGCCAGCAGCCATGATGAACGCGCCACCTTCGTCACGGTTTTCAGGGAAGCCCGCAGACGATCTTGTTGCCCCTGGCATTGAAATTGTCGTATGGACCCGAGCACTCATTTGATCCTGACCTTGCATGGAACTGAAGAACGAACCGAATTGAGCGTCTGCCCTGGTACCGTTTTCTCCGGCGGCAGCGACTAATGCTCGTTCTCCTTCGGCGTCTGTACTTTCTGCTCTAAATCGTCGATTTTGTGCAACGCGTTCGAGGTTTGCTTTTACGGTGCACTGTACGGAGAAAGGTGGCCTGTCACGCTGGTCAGCTCTGCTGTAGCAGACGACCTCATTAGAGCCCTCTTTGATCGTGGTGTAGGTGTGGTTCGGACTCCACTTAACGACTGACGCATTATCGCGTGCTCGACGCGGAGCAGCTGCCAATGCTTGATCGATAAGTTCTGCATCCGACTGAGCATAGACATTAGGCGAGATGGTTGCGATACCAAGGACAAGCAAAAGAATGCGTTTCATGGATACCCCCGTGTTCCAGCTGCCCGCGCGGATACGCAGACAGCGTGTGGACTGATTGCCTAGTAAACGAGTTTTAATAATGGCTTGATCTTTGTTGTTCCAAATCGATTCTCTCGAAATTTGACAAGCCGATGGGACAGACTGCAGCCGTCGCTCTCGATCGCTACCGCCCTGGAATCATGAGGTGCGCGTTTGATGTTCCGGCTTCCATTATCCACGAACCGCTTTCACCGTAACTTCCTTCACTTGGAAAACCAATGGTGTCACTGGTTGAAAACGGTACCGCGATCGTTATGTGTGACGTGTTAGTGCTAGCGGATGCCTGGTCTGACCCGGCCAGGGTGTACCAGACACTACCAAAGACCGGAGCTTCTCGGCTACCGTCGTTTTCTTGTGATGCGAACATAGCTCGTGCTTCTTCGGCATTGGCTGAAGACATCCAAACTTGGTGGTTTTGGCCGGCACGAGCCAAGTTGCCCATACTGGTGCATTGGGCACTAAAATCTCGGCCAGGTTCGTTAGAGCGGTCGTAGCAGACGAGTCCGTTCGTACCGTCTCTCAGCATTTCACGGCTACCGTCATCAGATAGGCGAACCACGGCGGCATCAGCTGCGAGTGCAGGAGGAGCCGCCATTACCGCACGGGCTATCTCTTCTGTTGCCGATTGGGCATGGGTGTAGACGGGAAACGCAGCCAAAAGCGACAGGACAACAACAAAACGTTTCATTGGACGCTCTCCATGTTCGGTTCGGATTAACCTTGAGTTACCTGTGGGAAAGTATAGCGCTATCTGCTGTTGACTCAGCGTATTCGCGCTTTTAGAGTGCACGAGATTGGTGGCTGATGCCGTAAGCAACAACGTGCAAGCGTATACTGACTCTGCCGATCGGAAAATAGTTTTGGAAGAGAGATGAAACAATTGTTGAAGTGGGGTGGTTTTCTTGTGATCGCGCTACTTCTGACGACACAGCCGACCGATATCGGCCATGCGACGCAAGGCCGGACTGGTTCCGGCTACGAACTACAGAGAGACTGTGGCCTGTACTTTGAATTTCTGGGGCGCACGGGTGCTGGTCGTGAAGAGACTTTCGGAGTTGATCCGTTTGGGATGGGGTACTGTGCGGGACTCGTTCGCGGGGTTGCGGAGTCCGCCGGAACGTTGATGGCCAACCAAGTTTGTGTGCCCAGTGATATTCCGGCAGCGCAGGCGGTCTGGGTTGTTGTGCAGTACCTCAGGCAGCGTCCTGAGGTCTTGTACGAATCAGATACAGCGCTCGTGCTCCGCGCTTTGCAATCGGCGTTTCCCTGTTAGTGACACCTTCGTCTCTACGACGCCGTATGGCTTGACTCTTAAGTATTTCGTGAGATTACGAGGCGTTGGTTCACCGCCCCAGAACAGTTCCTTCGCCGTCATCGACAGCAACAAACTCTGCGCCATTGCACATTGCAGCCCCAGAACGGGGCGGACCATCGCTTAGGGACGTACTCGCACGTACTTCCTGAGCGTTCGTTCATTAAGATGAGGATTGGGGACGGGCTCTCCTCCGAAAATGTTACCTTCGCGATCGACGGCGACGAACTCCGCTCCGTTCCCCGGAAGGATGTGGGGATTCGCCCACGGGAAGCGAATGAATTCCTTCACCCAACCCGTCTCGACTTCACCAATGCGAATGCCCATTTCATACCCGGGGTTCTGTACGTTGTCAGACTCGGAGTCCGCGACGTAGATCCGTCCCTGGTCGTCAAAGGCGATTCCGCTCGGGCGCCCAAACTGGGTCCAGGTGGCAGAGTGGTTTCCCTCTTGGTCGAAGATCTGGATCCGGCTGTTGCTGCGATCTCCCACGAATATCCGGCCGTCCGGATGAAAGGCGATGGCGTGTAGGGCCCGGAACTGTCCCGGGGCGTAGCCAGTTTCTCCCCAAGACATGAGGAACTCGCCACGGCTGTTGTACTTCATCACTCGGTTGTTTCCGTTGGCGTTGTGGCCGTCCGCGATGAACACGTCACCGTTGGACGCAATCGCCACATCACTCGGGGACGTGAAGTGGTTAGGACTATCTCCCTCTTCTCCAGGCGTCCCAAGCGTCAGAAGCACTTCGCCGGTTGGGCTGAACTTGATGACCTGATGGCCGCGATCGTCTCCCGCGGGAATGTTGTTGTCACTCACGGCGTCAGTCACCCACACGTTGCCGTCGGAGTCGACGTCAATGCCATGCGGCCAGATGAACATTCCGCTGCCGAAGGACTGGACCACGTTGCCGTCGGGATCGAACTTCAAGATGGGATCGAGGTCGGAGTCACCGCACTCCGATCCGAACTGCTCAGGCCCGGCATCGCACCGGATGACTGCCCAGATATGTTGTCCGTCAGGGTCGACCTTTGCTTTACCGACCGCTCCCATCACCCGTCCGTTCGGCAGTTTTGCCCACCCTTCGACGATCGCATATGGGTTCGTGTAGTTTTGCGCCGCAGTTTCCTGCGGTACCAACGGCGAGACGAGTACGAGCAGAGCGGCTATGGATGCGGTTGGATTGCGAACAGACATGGGCACCTCGACGCGTTTTGAATGGACCTACCTTCGATAATCGCTACCGTACACCGCTCCGGTTCACGGTGCAAGGCGTTGGATAGAAGAGGGACACAGCGGTCCTCTGCGTATCCGTTCCTTCTAGCTGGGCGTCGTCTAGGTAGTGATTGGCAACATTACCAATCCCCGCGCCGACTCCGATGACGCGCCCATACAGGTAAGGGCGCGTGGGCTTCAAGATAGCCTTGGTGTAGTCGGCATATCGCCGAGCGCCTCAAGGTCGCCCCCTCGTAGTGCACCCAGTTATTGTTGATTGGACCATGGAGCTGCCACCAGACGAGACGCCAGATCTTAACGTGATTGGCGCAAAGACTTGCGAAGAATTGAAATAACTAAGCTTGTTAAATGACTACGAGTCCCCGATATGTCTATCGAACGGGAGAGGCATCGATCCTAGGTCCGTTAGCGTTCGAAGGATCGTGTACATCAATATCTCGAAGGCCGAGCTGGCGTACGCCATGGCCGCCAAGATGTGGGGAAAGTGGAGTGATGCGTGACACCGGACGAGCTTGTCTACCGGGGTACCGCCGCGCGATTGTCTGCGATTTGTCTAACTGGGGGATGTCGCGACCGGGTTTCGGATCGTTGGATGGGGGAAAGAGGCCCGTGTTTATTAAGGAAAGTGAGTGGTGCCGAGGGGCAGAATCGAACTGCCGACACCATGATTTTCAGTCATGTGCTCTACCGACTGAGCTACCTCGGCACGTCTGGAAAGACGGCGCAGCGGGTGGGACTGCCGCAAGCGGACACTGCGGTTACGATACTGCACAGCGAGGCGAGCGTGCAACTTGGATGGTTGTTGCGCGTTAATCTTCGGCCGCGGGTGGTGTGGGTAATCGTCGTCGCGCGCGTAACAGGACGCGCCAGGGCACAACCAGCGACTCTCGGAAAACGCGGGCGGTGAGTTTCGAGGCGCCGTGCCTGCGTCCGACGAAGACGACCGGGACTTCACCGATCCGGCAGCCGGACTGGGCAGCTTCGCACAATGTCTCGACGAGGAACGCGAATCCTTCAGCACCAACGCGGTCCCAATTGATCTGCTTTACCGCAGATCGGCGCCAGCACCGAAATCCACTGGTGCAATCTTTCGCTCTGAGCCCGGTCACTGCACGGACATACGTATTGGCGCCAACGCTGAGTGCGGCGCGATAGCCAGGCCAGTTCTCCAATCCCGCGCCCTCCGCGTAGCGGGAGCCGATGACCACATCGAAGCGATCCGTCGCGGCGACCATGGCCGGGAGATACTGCGGGTCATGGGAGAGGTCGGCGTCCATCTGGCAGATCACATCGACGTCGGTCGCAGCGGCTTGGGGAAAGGCTTCGGCGTAGGAGAGGCCAAGGCCTCGACGGCCCGTCCGATGGATAACCGTGATTCGCCCCGGAAACTGCTCTGCCAGTTCATCGGCAATGGCTCCCGTACCATCGGAGGAATGGTCGTCAACGATCAGGAGGCGAAATTGTCCATGGGCAAGAATCTTGGGAATCAGGAGGGGGAGGTTCTTTGCCTCGTTAAGCGTCGGCAAAATCGCGAGCGCCTGTTTCGGCTTCGAGGTAGTCATAGGAACACTCGCCAGGTGAAGAAGAGCACGGCTGCCAATCCCTGCAAACAGGCAAAGGTGGCAATGAGTGCCTGGCGTTGCCAGTCGGCCAAGACCAGCGCGAGATACATGAACATCGGAAAGAGCAGGCTGGTCACGCGTCCCATTGAGAGAAACCCACCGAAGAGGAGGGGCGGGGCAAGATTGAGCACCATGAAGAGGCCATAGGCGATCCCGAGTCGCCGCGTCACCGGCCACACGAGGGCACAGGCGAGGAGGCTGCCTACGGCGTTCATGGTCTCGACGGGTTGTGCCGAGGTGTACTCGACAACGCCTCTCTCGGTGATCGATTCGAATGGGAGGAGGAGGGTCGGAGCTCCCGTGAAGCTGCGGCCCCAGGCGGTATGGGCTTCCCGCCACTCGAACGGGTTGCCGGTCAGGATATACATAAACCTGCTGTAGAGTACGGCGCCGATAGCCGGCATGGCGGCGACCGCAGTCAGGGCGAGAGCCCGGGCCCGCAGTTGACCCCAGTGCGTCGTTGCGGTGCGTCGACTTGCGAGGTGCTGAAGGGCCAGGATGCAGAGAGGACCCGCTAGGAGGAAGCCGTTGGGACGGGTGAGGCCGGCGAGGAGACCCCATCCGGCGGCGGCAACCCAGCGCTCTTGTTTGAAGTGGTAGAAAGCCCCGGCCACGGCGAGTAGCATCAGCGATTCCGTGTAGGCAGCGCTGAAGAACATCGCGAATGGATAGGTCGACAGGAGTAGCAGTGCCGCCCGCGCTTCGGGTTCATCTAGATGTTCGCGGGCGAGCCGATAGAGCCAGACCAGAGCCCAGGCGAACGATAGCAGGGTGACGAGGAGGGCCGAGGAAAGGTAGGTCTGCTGCATCCGCTGCATGGCGAGCCTGGGGGGAAGGTCACGCCACTGGCGTACGACACTTTGGGCGCCAAGCGCCATCGCGACGGCCCTGGTGGTGAGCGGATACCCCGGAAAGAAGGCGATGTTTTGTTGGCCTTGAACCTCAGGACGCCACTGATACCCGTCGATGGCGATGCCGAGGTACCAGCCCGTATCCCAGCGCAAAGGGAGGTTGATGGCTTCGTTGTCTGAAATCCGATAGGGAGGGGCGTTAGGGGGAAAGCCGACAGAGACGACCGCCAAGTAACCGACGAGCAGGACGGTGCACCGGGTGAGAGCGGCAATAGGCCAAGCGACCTGCACGGCATCGTTTCGCCAGCTTTGGGACAGCGCCCTCCAGAGCCGGATGTGAATGGCCGGTGTGTGGTCGCGGTAGTGGCGTATGGCGCCGAAGATAAGAGCAACAATGAGTGCACGCCAGGGGGCACCGATGGAGAGTATCCCCATGCGCAGGGGGCCGAATACGAGAACGTGGATGGCAATCACCGTGGTGAGCACGG
>CAZDQD010000011.1:0-7069 GCA_964507425.1 uncultured Vicinamibacteraceae bacterium | reverse complement strand
TCAATGCCACCTACCCCCCACCCAACGACTCCGAGTCCATTTACCATCGTGGTGTGCGAATCAGTACCAACTAAAGTATCGGGGTAGGCGACAGCTGAACCGTCGACCGTATCCTGACAGACAACGCGCGCCAAATATTCGACATTGATTTGATGGACGATGCCGGTATCAGGCGGTACAACTCGAAAATTATTAAATGCTTCTTGTCCCCACTTGAGAAAGGAATAACGTTCTCGGTTTCGTGCAAACTCAAGCTGTGCATTCAACTCGAAAGCATTCGGGACACCAAAATGGTCGACTTGCACCGAGTGGTCTATGACCAATTCGGCAGGCTGCAATGGATTTACCAAACTCGCATCTCCACCGAGTCGCACAACTCCATCACGCATTGCCGCAAGATCCACAACGGCCGGTACCCCCGTGAAATCCTGAAGAAGGACTCTTGACGGCATAAATGCAATTTCTTTAGTCACACCGGGTTTCCAACGAGCTAGTGCCTCGATATCATCAGCCTTAACCGAACGCCCATCTTCTCGGCGCAACATATTTTCAAGCAGAATCTTCAGGGAATACGGCAATCGTCCCACATCCGAATAACCTGACTCTTCCAACTTTGTAAGACTGAACATTTCGACGGCACCACTGACGCCGATGGGCAGAGATTGCTTGGTGTTAAAAGAATTCACACTCATAAGTTCAAGAATCGCTAGGATATATGAAACGTTAATGTTCCTTCACTACTGGCTCACGACGCAAGTAACTCACGATTTTCACCCAAATACCTTGTCATGATCGGCCCACGACTCGGCGCCCACCTGTCTATCGCCGGCGGCATCACACGCGCTATCGACCGCGCAGAAGCCACTGGCTGCGAAGCCTTGCAGATCTTTACAAAAAATTCGAACCAATGGCGAGGCCGCGCCCTCGAAGAAAAGGACATAGCTGAATTTCGTGCACGTGCCACTAACCTAAATCTACCAGTCGTATCGCATGCGAGCTACCTCATTAATCTTGCCGCTCCCGATAAGACACTCCGTGATAAATCAGTTACTGCGCTAGAAGACGAGCTCGCCCGCGGCGATCAGCTAGGCCTCGAGGGGGTCGTACTCCACCCAGGTGCATACACTACGAGTACGGAAAGTGATGGGATAAAACGCATCGCTGAGGGAATCACCACAGCACAAGCCCGTCAGGCTGGGTCGACGCTTCTTCTACTAGAACACACGGCGGGCCAAGGCACAATGCTCGGGCATCGATTTGAACAGCTTCGAGCAATGCTTGATCTGATTGATAACACCTCACATGTTGCGATATGCCTCGATACATGCCACCTGGTGGCCGCCGGCTACGACATCATTTCCGAAGACGGCTACTCAAACGTTTTCGAGGAGTTCGATCAAATACTCGGCCTCGATCAACTTAAGATCTTTCATTTAAACGACTCAAAAAAACCACTCGGCAGCCGGGTCGACCGACATGAAGAAATCGGACAGGGACACTTAGGCACTGAGCCGTTCGGACGCCTTGTTCGAGATGAGCGCTTTCAAAATATCCCGATGGTGCTAGAAACACCAAAGGCCGATGGCGGTCGTAGTTCGAGCATAGAGGCCGACACATCGGATCTCAAGAATTTGTCTTTGCTTCGACGTTTACGGAGCGAATAGCGATTGTTATACATGTTCCTGTTGAGACTGTTACACTCGTGTAAATGACACGCTCCCTGGTTGGTGCTTTTGTTGGTTCCATAACATTGGTCGCTTCCGCACTATTGGCGTTTGGCATTTCGGAAGCTGCCGAGAAACAGGACTATGCTTCCACGGTTTCGACATGGCGGGCAGAGCGCGAAGCAAGACTCAATGCTGACGACGGTTGGCTCACTGTTGCTGGCTTATTTTTCTTGTCAGAAGGCAACAACACCTTTGGCAGTTCTCCCCTCAACGACATCGTACTGCGAACAGGACCAGCAACAGCAGGAACTTTCATACTCCGTGACGGTGTCATTTCTGTTCAAAGTGTCCCAAACCAAACTTTAATAATCAATGGACATAATCTTTCAAGTGAACAACTCTGGCCTTACGAAAATCGAGATCTCAAAATTATCGAGATTGGTCCACTGAGGCTTTTCGCGCATTACAGTGGAGACCGTCTAGCCATTCGCATGCGAGACCGTGATAGCGAAATCAGACAAACATTTACTGGGTTGCAGTGGTTTCCCGTAGATGAATCTTACAGAGTGAAGGGGCATTACAAACCACACACCGAACCGTACACACTCGAACTACCAAACATCCTCGGCGACATCGAACTCTTTCCGAGTAGTGGCTCAGTAACTTTCACCATCGATGGTAAACAACTGACAATGACAGCCGTCGATGCGGGTGACCAGCTGTGGTTTATTTTTCGAGATTTGACCAGTGGTAACGAAACATATCCGGCGGCACGGTTCTTGTACGCAAATCCTCCCGACAACGACGGCTGGACAGTCATTGATTTCAATCGAGCTTACAACCCTCCGTGCGCGTTTAACCCCCACACAACATGCCCACTCCCACCCTTAGAAAATAGGTTGCCGGTGCGCGTAGAAGCCGGCGAACTCGACTATCACAGCGCCAACTGACTGCCTAGGAGCTCGCCCCCTAAAATCAATTTGGGCAATGGGAAATCCACCGCCTTTCTATTAGCCAATACGGAACCAACTTCTACCCGGGGTCGTGCAAGCAATGCGTCTCCCAAGTTCCTATAAGCCCATGTTCGTGTGATAGGGTGCTGCTTATGGCTAACCATTTAACCCGAGATGATGTCGACCGTATCGCTTCATTGGCACACCTCGAACTGACCGATGATGAAGCAGAATTATTTACCCAACAGCTGGCCGATATTCTCAGTTACGCAGAACGCCTCCAAGAAGTTGACACCTCTGAAATAGATACGGACTGGCAAATGCATGGTTCTTTGAATCGTGCGAGATCAGACTCTCTGAAGCCTTCTCTTTCAAAAAGTGACGTACTATCGAACGCCCCTGATGGTGAGCCCGATCGAAACAGCGAGGCTGGTAGCTTTTTTCGTGTGCCACTAGTTATCGATTAGAAAAACTACTCTCCCGTCATGCCACAAGAAACATCCGCCTCTAACTGGACCGCAATCGCACTTCGTAACGCCATCCATAGTGGCGACGTCTCGGCTGTGGAAGTCTGCACAGGCTATCTCGACAGAATTCAGGATGCCGACGTCATCTGGAACAGCATGACGGCCGTCTTCCGTGATGAGGCGCTGTCTCAAGCCACTGCTATCGATCGAGACCGACGAACGACAAAACAGCCCCTCCCTCTTCTCGGCGTGCCGATCACTGTCAAAGATGTACTGTGTACGCGCGGTAACGCAACCACGGCCGCGTCAAGGATTCTGTCTGGCTTTACGGCCCCTTATGACGCAACTGTTGTCGGCCGACTCAAACAGGCAGGCGCAATCGTAATTGGTAAGACCAACTGCGACGAGTTTGCTATGGGCTCATCTACCGAACATTCTGCTTACGGCCCCTCAAAAAACCCTTGGGACGTCACTAGGACACCTGGTGGCTCGAGTGGTGGAGCAGCGGCAGCCGTCGCAGCGCGTTTTGCGCCTGTCAGCATTGGCACAGATACTGGAGGCTCTATCCGCCAACCGGCCGCATTCTGTGGCGTTGTTGGACTCAAACCAACATATGGGAGAGTTTCACGATACGGCCTGCTCGCGTTTGCTTCATCACTAGACCAAGTCGGACCACTCACTTTATCGGTCGCTGACGCCGCGCTCGTGCTTACAGTAATCTCGGGCCTGGACTCTGCTGATGCGACATCAGCAGACCAACCCGTCCCTGACTACACTTCCGCCTTAACTGGCACGGTAGAAGATCTGAAAATTGGTGTACCCCGAAAACTGTTAAACGCGGGTGATTCGGGTTTGGACGGGGAGATACTCGATGCGTTTAACCACTCGTTGGAAGTGTTTCGTGAAGCCGGAGCAACCTTAGTTGACATCGAATTGCCACATGCATCCCATGCCGTTCCGACTTATTATCTTGTCGCACCCGCCGAAGCGAGTTCCAACTTAGCCAGATACGACGGCATACGCTTCGGTGCCAGAAGCACTCACAATGAAGCCTCAGACGCAAGCAATTCGCCTGCGCTATCCCTTATGTACAACCGTACCCGAAAGCTCGGATTCGGGCCGGAAGTCAAACGTCGTATCATGTTGGGCACATACGCACTAAGTGCTGGATACTACGACGCTTATTATCTTAAGGCCCAACAAGTACGAAGCCTCATTCGACGCGATTACGACCTTGTCTTAGGAGGAAATAAGGATGGTCCGAATGTTGACGTCGTTGCACTACCGACCACCCCCACTCCGGCTTTTCAGCTAGGCAAACATTCTGAAAACCCGCTGGCAATGTACCTGAGGGACGTCTTCACGGTAAGCGCGAATCTGACCGGACTCCCGGCAATTAGCATACCCGCCGGGTTTACAAAAAAACGTCTCCCTATCGGCTTACAACTCGTCGGTCGCGCATTCGACGAAGAGACGCTGCTCCGCGCGGGAGATGCTTACGAAAAGCGGACTCCGTGGAATAAACAGAGCCCACAAGAGCTGGAGTCGAAAGGAACGCCGCGCTAGTCTTTACTAGCCGGCTGTTCCAACAGTTCCGGGGTACGCAATTGATCAGCCTGACCACGTGGATCATCAGGCTTCAGGTATCGCAGTCCCTGACTTCCCATCTGGTCCACAAGGTTTCGGTGAACCAGTGATCGTTTGTCAATTTTCCTAAACTTTGAAAACCCAGCAACAACACAAAACCCTACAAACAGTGTTAGAAGAAATCCCGTAGACACTAGCAGGCCCGTCAGGGTCTGGATTGCCCCAGCAACCAAGGAATTGACATCAACCACTAGGCTTTCTCCCCAGGAACATTTTTAGGATCAGAAACTTCAAAATATATTTTTCTATCCTCGACCTCACGCATCGCAATCCGTTCCAGCTTGCTCTGCGGAACAGGACGAACACCCGTTTCAGGGTCGGCGGAAAGCTCGGCGAGTCGCGGCAGTGCCCCTCGCCGCAACTGCTTGGTCCGCTGCGCAGCAACGTCGACGAAGAGAAAACGGCTGTCAATATCCGGCGCAGGATCTCTATCCGAAATCGCTTCGCCGTCCGCACCATTCAACGGACTGACCTCTACCTCTGTGTCATCCCCAACACCAGTATTTTCTTCACTCATATGCTATTAGGATACGCCAAAGTACAAAAAACTGTCACAGTTTTGCACGTCATCCCACCTTGTGGGTCACTTTAAATTACACATCCAATGGTCGACTTCAACCACATTGCAATCAGATTCGACAAGTGAACCGGTCTCCTCTGAGATCGCCTCAATCCACTCACCGTCCAAAACATAGTACGAGAGTTTTCCAGACACATATATCGCTACACCTCCAATGTCATCCTCAACTGGAAGGATGGCACGAGCGTCCACAACGGAAAATCTCGGCGGTCCAATTTGCGATACAGTCATGACGTTCCAAGGGTAACTGCCATATCGAATACATTCCAATACTAAATATATATGAGTTGATTACCATCATATATTTAAAAATAAGTATTTTCCTCATAAATCCTAAAAAACTACTATCTATGGCATCATGTCGAGACATGCCTGACATAGTAAAGATTCTATTCATAGGCGATATCGTCGCCAAACCAGGGCGAGAAATCACGCGTCGCGCCCTACCCGAATTAATACGGACGCATAGCATTGACCTGGTAATTGCAAACGTTGAGAACGCTGCCGGAGGCAATGGGATTACTCGAGATATCGCTGAGAGCCTCAGGGACCACGGCATTCAAGTCATGACAACAGGAAACCATGTGTGGGACAAAAGGGAGGCCCTTACCTATATCCTTGACGAACCACGACTACTGCGCCCTGCAAACTACCCTAAAGGCGTTCCAGGCCGAGGACATTTTCTGGCGCGCACCTCGCAAGGAATTCCCATAGGAGTCGTGAATGTAATGGGTCGTATCTTCATGAATCCGCTCGATAATCCTTTTGATGTGGTCAAAAATGAGATCGTCGCGCTTCGCACAACTGAAGAAAAATGCATCATTCTTGTCGATATGCATGCCGAAGCAACATCTGAAAAAAAAGCAATGGGGTGGCATCTAGATGGCAAAGTAACCGCAGTAGTTGGAACGCATACGCACGTGCAAACCGCTGACGAAACGATCTTGCCGCAAGGCACCGCCTACATCACTGACGTTGGAATGACGGGGCCCCACGACTCAATCATCGGAGTCAACGTAAAGCCGGCACTAAAACGATTCATCGACGGTCTGCCTGCACGATTCGATGCGGCAACTGGAAACCCGAGACTTAATGCAGTCGTCATTTCCGCCGACATCAGTACCGGTCACGCAACGGCAATCGAGCGCGTTGATCTATCGGAGGAGGATGTCGAACCGTGACCGATAATTTCCTACCTTTCGAGAGCAATTCGAAATCCTCAGCTGCGCCAAAACGTCAGGTCTACACCGTTGGAGACCTGACGAAAGAAATCCGCTCAAACCTCGAATCTAGTTACCCCGAAATTTGGGTTGAGGGCGAACTGTCGAATAGCCGCCGGTGGCGAACTGGACACTTGTATTTCACGCTAAAAGACGGCACTGCGCAACTCAAAGGAGTCATGTTTCGATCGTCAGCCCAACACCTGAAATTCGACCCAGACGATGGCCTGCACGTCCTAGCGAGAGGCCGTTTAAGTATTTATGAACCCAAGGGCGAGTATCAACTCGTTGCTGAACAACTGGAGCCGCATGGCGTCGGAGCTCGACAATTAGCATTCGATCAACTGCGGAGAAAACTGGAAAAGGAAGGCTTATTCGATCAGGCGAAAAAGAAGCCACTTCCTAAATTACCGAGAAAAATTGGCGTTGTTACATCGCTTGACGGGGCTGCTCTTCGGGACGTGTTAACTGTGATTGGACGTCGGTTCCCAACAGCTCACATCGTCATTAGCCCGACGCTCGTCCAAGGTGAAGA
>CAZDQD010000010.1:0-6279 GCA_964507425.1 uncultured Vicinamibacteraceae bacterium | reverse complement strand
CTCGATCAAGCCGGCCAGTCGGCTGCACAGCCTCTGGCGCTTCACGTTTCTGTGTTCGGTCCAGCAACACGCTTTGAAGAAGCTCCTCCTTACCGGCTGTTGACTCATGCCAATTTACGCTCGGGGGGCGAGATAGAACCTTCTTAACCAGACCAAAGATGTTCCGTTCCACCGTAATCAGATGTTCAACGTTCTCGCCGATCGTCCAGCATTTCTCACCCGAACGAAAAGTCCACTGCTCGTCAGAAAGAGACCCAGCAGCAGCCACAGTCGCGTCTCGGGATTCCGCAAGGGCTGAAACAAGCATCTCTCGTTCCGACATGCTGATGTGAGCTTCTTCCATCACTCGAGCTCACCATACTTCTGCCAATACCTCACCAAACCGAGCCAACATTGATCGATCGGTGCCGCTGTGCCGTAGAGGCCCGCTTCATTCTGCGGAATATGTCGCTCAAGGTAGGTCACCATTCTGTCGACGAACCGTTGTTGCCGAATACGATCGTCCCCACCTTCTAGAATGCAATCACGAGCCATCTCTTTCATGGCCGCCAAGTGCTTTTCTAAAACGTCCAAATGCGCCTCTGGATCCTTATGCGCACCATAATGGGTAACAAATAGCGTCGAAGCTTGCCACTGCCGGATAAGGGCGACGCTCTCCTTCCACACCTCGATGTTGATGTCCGGTGGCGGCGTCGGAGGCATCACAAACAGCTCTTTGCCAGTCCGCACACCAGCCACGTCCCCAACATACGCTACCCCACTACCACCATCAAAGAAGCTGACGTGATGGGACGCATGACCAGGAGTGTAAGCCACCTCAAATGTTCGACCGGCTACCTTAATTCGCTCTCCCCCGGTCAGAACGCGAACAGACTCCTCAGGAACCGGCAGAAACTCCCCCCATAAACTATCCATGTTGTCCCCATATAGACGCGTCGCACTCGCAATCAATTTCGTTGGGTCAATCATGTGGGGAGCACCGCGCTCATGAACGTAAACCTCGATGTCCGGGTTTTCTCGGAGCAGCGATCCCGTTGCTCCAGCATGATCCAAGTGAATATGTGTCAACAACAGGGCGCGCACGTCGGCGACTGCAATACCCGCATCACTGAGAGCAGCACGGAGAGTCGCAAGGCAAGAAGCCGGCCCCGGATCGACCAGCGCCACCCCGTCAGGACTCTTGATCACCGCTGTGGCGATGACCCGAGACCGCCCGCGAATCATTAGGTCAACATAAGATGCAGTGTCAGAAAGAACTTCCATTCGCGGCGAGATTGTACTATGGGTCAGCCGGAGTTTCTCAACTCCAGAGCCCTTGCCACCAAGGTGGCGTCTCAGTACGCTCAATAGACCGGCCGTCGCTAAGTCGGCTTTACATAATTGCACCATGGACAAAATGAGCGAAAATCAACAGCCCGGAGAAGTGGTACTCGACCGACAACGGGACAAGACGGCCACGCCAAAGCAGTACCGGGTAATACTGTTAAATGACGACTACACCACAATGGAATTTGTCATTGCAGTACTAGAGGAAGTCTTTCAGAAAAATCCGGCAGAGGCGTTCCGTCTCATGATGCAAGTCCACACCCAAGGTAACGCTGTATGCGGGATTTACACATACGAGGTAGCTGAAACAAAAGTAGCTGACGTGCGGGACCGCGCGGGAAATGAAGGATTTCCTTTGCAGGCCAACATCGAAGAGGACCGTTAGCTTCTGCGACTATCTGTTAACAAAAGGATTTGTATGTTTAGTGCATCACTTGAATTGGTTCTTAATGTCGCATATCGAGAGGCCTCGCAGCGGCGACATACACATCTCACTCTCGAACACCTATTGTACGCGCTTGCACACGATCCAGAAGGCGAACGAATTTTGGCTGCGTGCGGATCGGACCTGCCAGAACTTCGGCATACATTGGACGAGTTTTTTGGCACCCTTGAGACATTTGCTCGCGGGGAACGTTCTCGCGAACCAGCCCAAACACTCGGATTTCGTCGCGTCCTCCAAACGGCAGTACTCCATGTGCAAAGCGCCGGTAAAGACGAGGTGCGATCGGGAGACATCCTAGCCGCAATCTTGCAACAACCGAAAGCCTATGCGGCGCAGGTGCTCGAAGCCGAAGGCATTACAAGACTCGACATCCTCAACTACATCTCGCATGGTATTAGCAAGACACAAACACCGACTGGACAATCCGCGGAAGGATTCGCTAGCACTGCTGAACCGACAAGCTTCGCAGACGAGGGAGAATCTACTGCGCGCGATCCCTTAAGTGCATATACGAACAATCTTACCGAGCGCGCAAAGAATCGAAAACTCGACCCACTAATCGGTCGGACTGCGGAGTTGCAACGTACGTTGGAAATCCTTTGCCGACGCCGAAAGAATAACCCTGTCTTCGTCGGCGAGGCTGGCGTTGGAAAGACAGCCCTAGCAGAAGGCCTTGCCACACGTCTTAGCCAAGACGATGTACCCAAACGCCTTATCGGAGCCGAGGTATTCGCCCTTGACACGGCCGCATTGCTCGCCGGGACGCGGTTCCGTGGTGATTTTGAGGAGCGCTTCAAAGCAGTCACTGAAGCACTTGCTGAACGGCAGATGCCAATCTTGTTTATTGACGAAGTCCACTCCACCGTCGGCGCTGGCGCCACGACAGGAGGAACTATGGATTTGGCCACTCTGATAAAACCCCTCCTCACGACAGGAGATCTACGGCTCATCGGCTCAACAACCTTTGAAGAATACAAACACATTGAAAAGGACCGCGCCCTCGCCCGCCGATTGCAAAAGGTCGTGGTTGAAGAACCCTCTGTTGCCGAAACTACGAAAATTCTCGAAGGGCTCCGACCACGTTACGAGGAGTATCACCAAGTCAGGTTCGCGGACGACACCCCGTCAACGGCAGCCACGCTTGCGAAACGACACCTGCGTGATGGCAGGCTACCTGACAGTGCTATCGATGTCCTTGACGAAACCGCTGCAGTACTCAGCATGCAACAGAACGATCAAACATTGGAAACGGATAGCAAACCGTTGGAAGTCACGGTCGCTGACATTGAACAAGTTGTCTCACGAATGGCACGTATTCCAGAAAAGCAGGCCTCTTCCACCGATAAAGAACGTCTGCGGACTCTTGCCGAAGCCTTACAGCGAGTGGTGTTTGGGCAAACCGAAGCCGTTGAAGCTGTGGTTACATCAATCAAACGGGCTCGCGCCGGTCTCAGTCTGCCAAACAGGCCCGCCGGTTGCTTTCTCTTCACCGGACCAACAGGCGTCGGAAAAACGGAACTTGCACAGCAGCTTGCGATCCACCTTGGTAACGAGTTCGTACGCTACGACATGAGTGAATACATGGAAAAACATGCCGTGGCACGTCTAATCGGCGCCCCTCCTGGCTACGTTGGTTTTGAACAAGGCGGACTCCTCGTCGATGCGGTTCGAATGCACCCCTATAGCGTCGTTTTACTCGATGAAATCGAGAAGGCCCATCCTGACGTATTTAATGTTTTGTTGCAGGTGATGGACCACGCCACGCTGACGGACAATAGCGGTCGGAAAGCCGACTTCAGAAACGTCATCTTAATCATGACATCCAATGCGGGCTCTCGCGAGGCCAGTGCCGGCTCTATCGGTTTTGGCGATGAACAGGCCTCGTCTGCGCGAGTTCGTATGAAGGCGGCTATTGAACGTATCTTCAGTCCTGAATTTCGTAACAGGCTCGACAGCATCGTGACATTCAAGACACTTTCATCTACCACGATGGAAACAATCGTGGAAAAATTTATCCTCCAGCTGGAATCACAACTAGCGGAACGCCGTGTCGCGATCGCGCTCACCCCTGATGCACGAGCTTGGCTAGCAACCAAAGGTTACGAACCCGCCTACGGTGCCAGACCACTGGCCCGGGTGATCCAAACCGAAGTGAGAAATCCATTAACAGACGAGATTTTGTTTGGCAGACTCGAACACGGCGGCACCGTTACTATCGGACTGAAACAGAACACCCTCACGTTCACTATTGATACAACCGTGAAAAAGGCTGGGAATGACTCGTCCGCGCGGCTTCCAGAAGAGGCGACCAGTGAGTAAAGGCGTAGGCCCAGTCTCAGCAGTAGATGCAACCGACGACGCACCAGCCGCCGATACTGCACCCGTACGGGTCGTAGATAAACGGTGGTGGGCGCGAGACACGGTTACGAGCGACGAACATCACGAAAGCCGTCAACCAACTTATGTGGTCGAACTTGAGCAGAGAATCGCTGAACAAGAAACTCGACTTGAAGAGTTACAACTTAAACATGACAAAGTCGCCCGTGATTTTGAGCAAACCCGTGATCGGCAAAAGCGTGAATTCTCAAAAAACGTTGAGCGCGAGACACGCCATGTCCTCTTCTCGTTTCTTGACATAGTCGACAACCTGGACCGGGCGGTCGAAGCAGCAGAACAGAGAAGCACGGAAGATACCGCGGCAATACTCAAAGGTGTACAGCTGGTGCGACAACAGTTGCTTGAGACATTCAAACGCTACGATGTTCAGCGCTTCGATGCGGACAATCAATCTTTCGACCCAGATCGCCACGACGCTCTCTCGACGGTCCCTGTCTCCAGCCCTGACGCTGATAATGTTGTGGCGACGGTCGTCAAACCAGGTTATCTAGTTGGAGGTGACGTTTTGAGGCCAGCCAATGTCATAGTCGGAAAATACCAGGAGTAGCCCGATGCATTTACATGTAGAGCCGATGGACGCCGTGCTTGAGGATTTCGACGAGCATGGTCACGTCAGATTCGCCGACGAAGAATGGAACACACCGTCACTTCAAGAAACACGGGCGATTCTCTACGCAGCAGAAAATGAAATTGCGACACTCCGAGAACTTGTTGAGGCCCTTGAAAATGCCGTCGCACCGACACTAAAAACATAGAAGCCGATAACCCTCTGTCCATCCCCAGTCTGGCAGTTCAATACTCTTGGTACAATCGTAAGTTCGCGTCCAGCAACAAGGTAGAGCGGAGACGATCTGAAAAGGTGCGTTATTATCAACAGAATGACCATAGGAACCGCTGCCACTATCCCCGTCGCCTCGCGTAACGCCGGGTTTGACTACGCAATCCGAGCGATCGTCTCGGAAGCGCGCGCAGTAGAGGCAAGTGGCCGGGCGGTGAAGTATCTGAATATTGGGGATCCGATCCTGTTCGGATTCAAAACACCGCCACACCTGATCGAAGCCGTTGAACGGGCGATGCAGGACGGACACAACGGTTATACACCTGCGGCAGGCGTGTTAGAGGCCCGTGTCGCTGTCGTCCGCGAATTTGAATCCCGTGGGTTAAGTGTGGACCCTGACCGTGTGGTTCTAACTGCGGGCGCTTCCGAAGGTATCGATCTCGCACTTAGTGTCATCCTCGATCGAGACGACGAGGTGTTAGTCTCTGTCCCCACGTACCCACTCTATACGGCGGTTTTAGCAAAACTCGGCGCACGGGGTGTTTATTATCGAACCAGCCCAGAAAATGGATGGCAACCTGATATTGACCACATCAAAAGTCTCATTACACCGCGAACGCGGGCGCTTGTCGTCATTGACCCGAACAATCCAACGGGGGCCGTGTACACACGCGAAAATCGTCTCGCGCTGCTGGACCTAGCTGATAAGTACAATCTCGTTCTAATCTCAGACGAGGGATACACCGACCTCGCGTACGACGGGCGTGTGCCGACACTTGGCTCTTACAACCCAGATGCGCCGGTAATTTCGTTTTCATCGCTATCGAAGGCCTACCTCGCACCTGGCTGGCGTGCTGGCTGGATGGTATTCAGTGGGGGGCCTCGGCTTAACGGCGTCCTTGCCGCGGTTAAGGAAATGGCCGATGGCAGAATCTGCAGCGTCGGTCCAATGCAGTTCGCGATTACTGCCGCACTCTCCGGCGACAAAAGCCACCAGGAAACATTTTTGCGGGAACTTCGTACTCGTGCAGACCTAACGAGTCGCCGCCTCAATGCGATCAAAGGCATTTCATGCGTACCTCCATCTGCCGCTTTTTATGCGATGCCAAAGGTCGACCTCCCTCCTGGTCGCACAGACAAGGAATACGTGCTCGGTCTACTCAAAGCCACCGGATTGCTCTGCGTCTACGGATCTGGGTTTGGTACCGTGCCAACAGATGGATATTTTCGTATTGTGTATCTTGCGGATCCGGCCGAACTCAATAGTTACTTTGACGAAATAGAAGCATTTACCAACGACTTTCTCTCGCGGTAAGTCGATATGAATCGACAA
>CAZDQD010000009.1:0-3404 GCA_964507425.1 uncultured Vicinamibacteraceae bacterium | reverse complement strand
GACCAGTGTGGCACTTTGCTCCAGCAATGTTCGAGAGACCGGACGACCAGCAAAGTCGGCAACTCCGACAATACCGCACATAGAATTAGAGTCTATCCTTCACACGATGAATAGTGTCCGTAAGGACAGTTTCTGTGCGAGAAACCATGGCCTCAAGCGAAAATTTGTTCTCCACTTTTTTTCGCGCAGCGACCCCAACCTTTTGACATGTAACTGGGTGCAACAATAGGTCGACCAACCTCTCCGCAGTGCCAGATGGATCATCTGGACGAACCAACCAACCTGTGGTTCCGTGGTCTATGAGCTCTGGAGTTCCTCCCACAGCAGTCGCCACAACCGGACAACCGCACGACATTGCTTCCAGGACGGCGTTCGGCATTCCTGAATATCTGGCCGGATGTACCGCAATCGTTACAGAACTAAGAAATCTATTTGGTTCATCCACATGACCAAGAAACTGAACTCGGTGTTCAAGTCCTAATCGCCGAACTTTTTCTTTCAGAGCGGCTGCCTCTGGACCCTCTCCCGCGATCCTGCATGCCCATGGTTTATCGATGCTCGTTTCCACTTCCTTGAGAGCATCGAGCAACCAATCAATTCCATTATGGTGGTGTAATCTTGCCAACACACCTATGACTAACTCTCCACCGATTTTTCCTGGCGTAAAAACTGAGGTGTCCACACCATTACAAATAACGTTCACATCCTCGACCGAAATACCCAGCTGCTCTATCCAGAAATCACGACTAGCTTCTGAATTGACCGTAAAACCATCCATCCAACTAGCAGTCAATTTGTAAAGCCACAACCGTAACTGACTCTCACATAGTGCCGAGCGCTCACTACAAATCAAGTTGGGAACAACCCTCAGCTTCCGAACAATACACCCTGCAACATTCGCCCGAGACATGTAGGTGAGTAATACATAGGGCCGATGACGACGCAACCAGCCAAGCAGTCGAATGCAATGCGTAAAGGAAGGGGTGCTGCCGCTGTAAAGTGCAACGGTTGGGACCTTCGCTTCTGCCAATTCCTTAGCCAGCTTGCCACCACCACGGACGAACGATACGACTGTCGGCGTAAAACGTGACCTGTCAATATGCGCAGCGGTTCGAAGCACGACCCGCTCCGCGCCGCCCACATCGAGGGTTGGAAGTAAAAACGCGATGGGATATGGAAACTTGCTTTTCACGAGGTCTTGGAACCAAGAGTTTCGACATCTTCAAACAAACGCAGATACTTTGATGAGATGCTTTTGGAATCAAAGGCCAGAGCTCGCTCGGCCGCACCGGAGGCTAGTTTGTGTCTAAGTTTGTCATTCTGAACTAACCGTCCCATCGCCTCACTTAACTCATTTACGGATTCCGGTGCACAAAGAAGCCCACTCAGACCGTGCTCAACGATTTCGGAAGCACCGCCAGGGCACTTAAATGCAACTGGCGGAATCCCAAGTGCCATCGCCTCAACAAGTCCATTCGGAAAGCCCTCCCACCGAGAAGAAAGCACATACACATGAGCGACGGCAATGGTTCTGTACGGGGTCTCTGCGACTCCCGGAAGACGGACAACATCTGCTAATTTCAAATCTGAAACCAACTGTTCCAATGCCAAACGTTCCGGCCCTTCACCAAGAATGGACAACGACATCTTTTTGTCAGAGAAACTCCTGCGCAGTTTCGCGAACGCCTGAAGCAGTATGTCAAATCCCTTCTGCGGAACAAGACGGCCAGCCGTCACCACGGAGACAGTTGGAGAGGGCACCTTGCCGTCGCCATTGGCTCTTGTTACACAATTACCCTCGGCCCGAATACGCGCTACGTCAACCGGATTATGTATGGTGGATATCCTGTCGTTTCGTAAACGGTAACGGGAAATAAGATCATCTGCGATGTCTCGTGCCGGCGCGACAACAACCGCGGCCTGACGATAGGCCCAGTGAAGCCCGTGTGTGACTGGGTCCCAGATCGAAAGTCGGGCCTCGCCCGACCGATAGTTTGACTCCCGAAGCACAAGAGCACCCCGCTTACCCGCAAGCGCCCACGCTAACGTCAACGTTACGCTCGCGTCCACTTGAGGAGCAAACAGGACAGTTGGTGACCAGTCACGCAGCAAACCATAGAGAGGCTTAACGGCCTCCCGCATACGAGTCACACCAAGGTTAACGCAATCCACCGAAGGATCAATCTGGTCGTGCAGTTGCCCCGTTCGCCCTACAACCAGTATCATCGTCACGTGACGGGCAAGCTGATTGGCGAGCGTAATGGTCATCCGCTCGGCACCACCAGCATGCGTGGACGACAACAGAATCAGGAGTCGCATCAAGTATTACCACCTGCGCCAACCCGGCAAAGAAACGACCCTTACTTAGTCGGTCCGGGTCCTACTCATCTTCGTCATCGAAAAGCACATCACTCATCGATGTCTTAGACCCAGTCACGGATACATTCCGTGTCTCATCCAATGAACCAAGAAGCGCTTTACCTTCCGCAGAATCGATCCGAACGCAAGAGACAATTGTAACGCCCTCAACACCGAGTACAACTGTCTCGCCAATCGCACCAATCGATGTCGACTTATCGTAGATAACCAGCGTAACCAAATGTTGAAACCTGGTCAGAACGTGTTCGCGCGTCTCGTCGTCCAGGTCATGCAACCATTCACCATTCAAAATCACAATCGCGGTAGCTGTTGGTAGTTCGTCTTGATATTGACTGGGAGAGACGTAACGAACCAACAACGGTAGGTCTGTCTTCCGGTCACGTGCGGAAAGCAACGCCCGTTGCGTTCGGTTCGTGGGGTCTCCCGCTTCGTCACCATCTCCAACAACCACTGCCGCTCGATCTCCGGCACACACAGCCACACCTGAATCTGTCAGTAACTCTCCGAACGACACGGCATCTCCACGGCTAATCTCACCAATGGGATGATCGTTCACCTTTCGGGCATCTTTGGTAAATCTCACAAAGGCCGCTGTTTCTGGATAGACACGACTCACGCTCGCATACGTGCGCGTGCCCGCAAACACTCCGAGTAACGCAATCCTTAGCGCACCAACAAAGGCAATAAAGAACGCCCAGTCTCCATCACCGCCCAATACAACGCCCGCCAGATACATCGTGGCTACTGTCGCGATGATCGTTTGGCCTACCTCCGTAAAATAACTCATTTCAAAGTTAATCCGGCGACGCCCAAAAAGCACATGCGCGTATTCTCGAGCCGACGGAAGCGATGCGCTTCCCCATTCAGATATCGGCAATCGCATCTGTTTGTCAGTTTCCACTTTGACTTTCTGGGTAAGAGGTCCGCGCCTCAACGAGAATTGCACAGCCCGTAATGTTAGGGGGTAAATCATTATCGACCAGATCGTCCCGCCGGCCAGAATCAGAAGTGTCAACACCCAATCA
>CAZDQD010000008.1:0-16971 GCA_964507425.1 uncultured Vicinamibacteraceae bacterium | reverse complement strand
CATAAAGGCAGTTCAGTCGGTTCGTTTAGTTGGCATCTAGATACCGACGCAACACACTGGTTCGGCCAATACCCATGCGCCCGTGCCAGTCATTACGGCAGAACCAGTCGTAAACGATCGCCCGTTTCGTCTATCAGTGTGCCGCTCGTTGCTCCAACAAATTCGACCCGATAACCCGAAACAACGAGCTCTCCTACCTTCGCAAGGTACGTCTGTCCTGCTTGATCCGAAAAAATCCCGATGCCAACAGAACCGGATCGGTCTGGTAGTTCTCCGAATGCAATTCCTGCAAGGGCAAGCTCCGCACGTGGTGTCTCGTCGAGACCGACGGCTACCGCTTCACTCGCCGAAGGTCGCGCAACCGCCGGTTGCGTCGGCATAAATACGTCTGGTTTCAAAGTAAAAGGGTTTCTGTCGGTTTCGAGTGGCAATGGTATTTTCTCAGCCCTGTCCTGAAGGTCCATCAAATCCGTCGAAAAAGTAATCTCGAACATCTCCTCCATAGTCTCTCGATGGGCGGCCTCAATCATCGGACCCACAGGACTTACACTTGACTGCTCTGGTTGCTGCGCAATTGTAGAAGCAGCAGTCCAGAACGCAATTAGTACGGAGAGGCGAAATACAAACACAACGCGTGCCGAACGCATACCACTTCATACAGTACAAGCTTCTCGAACAACTAGCCGACTGCACGACACTGCACGAAAAAGCACCCCATGTTAGTATTCGCCGTGCACGCCGTTGCGCCTGTCACGACAACTAGTTCTCCTCAAGAAATCGTCGCCATCGCTGTCATTCCCGCCAGGTACGAGGCAACAAGGCTGCCTGGCAAACCTTTGCTCGACATCGCCGGCCGTACCATGGTTGAACACGTATACAACCGTGCCAAACAGGCCACACGTATCAACCGTGTCGTCGTCGCTACCGACGACGTACGAATCGTCGATGCGGTGCAAGGCTTTGGTGGCGATGCGTACATGACTAGTCCATCCCATCGAAGCGGCAGTGACCGACTGGCAGAACTAATGCACAAGGTGCCGTGTGACATCGTCGTAAACGTCCAATGCGATGAACCACTGATTGAGCCGACCCTGATCGACGCTCTCGTTGAGTCGATCGGACAAACGCCTGGAGCGCATATCGCTACAGCCTATGCCAAGGTGGAAAAAGAAGAAGAACTACAAGATCCCAATACCGTCAAAGTTGTTCTAGACCAAAACAACTATGCACTGTATTTTTCTCGCGCAGCAATCCCCGGAACCCCAAGTCGACCATCCGACAGCACTCTCCCAGTCGGCCACAAACATATCGGGGTCTACGCCTATAGACGCTCAGCGTTGCTTGAATTAGCAGAGGTCAAACCGACCCCCCTCGAGCGCCAAGAAAATCTTGAACAATTGCGCGCACTCGAATCCGGGTACCGCATCCTCGCAATAGAAACCAAAACACCTTCAATGGGAATCGATACAATTGACGACCTCGAAAAGGTCCGTCGCTACATTTCCAACGGAGTACATGTATGAATGTTCATGGCGACTTAGTGACACCCAGTTCCCAAGTGAAGTACATCTTCGTTACTGGTGGAGTCGTGTCCTCTCTTGGTAAAGGCCTTGCCGCTGCCTCCATAGGGGCACTTCTCGAAGGTCATGGATACCGAGTAACTCTCCAAAAATTTGATCCCTACGTAAATGTCGATCCTGGCACAATGAGCCCCTATCAGCATGGTGAGGTTTACGTAACAAACGACGGTGCCGAGACGGACCTTGACCTCGGGCACTACGAACGTTTCACAGATACGGTTACCACCCGTAATCACAATTGGACGACCGGAAAGATCTACCTTTCAGTCATCCAAAAAGAACGTCGCGGCGATTACCTTGGCCGCACGGTCCAGGTCATTCCTCACATCACGAATGAAATCAAAGAAAGCATGCAACTGGTTGCAAAAGATGGAAGTGTAGACGTGGTCTTGATTGAAGTTGGCGGCACCGTCGGCGACATCGAAAGCCAGCCATACCTTGAAGCAATTCGACAACTTCGTCAGGATCTAGGCCGAGAAAATACGCTTTTTGTCCACCTCACTCTGGTCCCTTTTATCGGTACGGCTGGAGAACTCAAAACAAAACCCACCCAACACAGTGTCCGAGACCTCCGCTCAATCGGTATTCAGCCAGACATCCTGCTATGTCGAACCGACCGCGTTCTACCTCAAGAAATAAGGCAAAAAATTTCATTATTTTGTGACGTGAAAGAAGAAGCTGTAATTACCGCCAAAGACGTCTCGAGCATTTATGAGGTACCACTAGTACTTGCTGAGGAAGGACTCGACAGGATCGTTCTAAAAGAACTGGCACTACCCCAAGACACCACCCGGAACATGGACACTTGGGAAACATTAGTCAGCTGCATTCAACATCCTAAAGACAAGGTAACCATTCACGTAGTCGGGAAGTACGTTGGGTACGAAGATTCTTACAAAAGCCTCAACGAAGCTCTCTACCACGCGGGCTTTGCCCACCACCTTAAGGTTTCTATTAATTGGGTCGAGGCTGAAGCCCTCGAATTAGATGGCGGTGAAGCGCTACTCGATGGCGCGCATGGCATTCTCGTCCCCGGCGGCTTCGGAAGTCGTGGAAGCCGCGGAATGATGCGTGCAGCAGAGATAGCGCGAACCCGTCAGATTCCTTACTTTGGAATTTGTTATGGATTTCAATGGGCGGCAGTCGAATACGCGAGGCACGTCTGCAACCTAAACGAAGCGGACTCTACTGAGTGCCGCGAGGATACACCACACAACATCATTTACAAGCTTCGAGACCTGCTCGGCGTGGACGAACTCGGTGGAACGATGCGCCTTGGAAGTTATCCCTGCACACTCGCCAAAGGGACACGCACATACGACGCATACGGGAGGACTCAAATTTCAGAACGTCACCGACATCGCTATGAATTTAACCGTTCATACGAGAAGCAACTGGCCGACAACGGCATGGTCTTCTCCGGCCGGTCGCCTGATGGTAAATTCGTTGAAGTTATCGAATTGCCAAGCCATAGCTGGTTCGTTGCCGTCCAGTTCCACCCTGAATTCCAGTCAAAACCACGCACACCACACCCGCTGTTTCGAGATTTTGTCCAAGCCGCTTATGAGACAAGCCTCGCCAGTAAACCAACAGATGCACCCGCCGTATCGGACAGCTAGAAACGATCCAACACGCGCCCAATAGAGATCGCACCACATATAATGGTCTCGTGCAAAGCGTTACAGTCGGTGACGTAGTCTTTGGGAACAATCAGCCTCTCGCACTGATTGCCGGCCCGTGTGTAATTGAAAGCCACGAACATGCAACAGAAATTGCTGAAAGAACAAGAGAGGTCGCCGCGCGATGCTCAGTTCCCTTCGTGTTTAAGGCTTCTTTTGACAAGGCGAACCGGACCTCCCGAACGTCGTTCCGCGGACCTGGCTTAAAATCTGGACTGCAAACGCTCGCGGACATTAAAGCTAAATTCGGATGTGCGATTCTCACTGATATTCACGAACCTCAACAGGCCAAACCAGTCGCCGACGTTGTGGACATCGTCCAAATCCCCGCCTTTCTATCACGGCAAACTGACTTGTTAGTGTCAGCCGCACAAACAGGGTGCGCGGTTAACATCAAAAAAGGCCAGTTTCTCGCGCCTCTGGATCTTCGCCACGCCGTCGAAAAGGTAACGAACGAGGGAAACCAACGAGTACTCGTCACAGAACGGGGAACGTCCTTCGGGTACAACAATCTTGTCGTTGACATGCGCTCGTTTCCCCAACTTCAATCTCTGGGTTATCCCGTCATCTACGATGTCACGCACAGCCTGCAGTTGCCTGGCGCTGGTGACGGTGTAACCAGTGGTCAGGCACAATTTATTGAGTCGATGGCGTCTGCAGGTGTCGCAGCTGGTGTAAACGGCATCTTTCTAGAGGTCCACGAGCAACCGAACGAAGCCAAAAGCGACGCAGCAAACGCACTCGCTCTTAACAGACTCGAACCGCTACTTCGACGTCTAGTCGCCATCAACGAAACAGTCGCGTTGACAGCCAATACTCATAATGGTGAGGAGTTATCGTGACGACTGGTGATCGCCGCGACGAAAGTAATCTGCAACTAGCTCGCCAAGTGCTAGAGATTGAAGGTAATGCCGTCCATGCCCTCCGTAGCCGCGTCGACCATAAATTCCTTAAAGCCGTCGAACTGCTCGAAACTTGTAGAGGACGAGTCATTACGACCGGCATAGGAAAGTCTGGAATTATTGCAAAAAAAATTGCCGCAACGTTTTCGAGTACAGGCACGGCTGCCTATTTTGTTCACCCGAGTGAAGGGGTTCATGGGGACGTCGGGGTGATTCAATCAGAAGATGTCGTTGTTGGGCTATCACACAGCGGGGAAACTCCGGAACTTTTAAGACTCCTTGAAAGAATTCGCCGCCTTGGATCAACATTGATTGCGTTGACGGGCGTCCCGAATAGCTCCCTCGCTGAAACCGCAGACATCACTCTTGACTGTAGCGTGGAGTCCGAAGCATGCCCCTTAAATCTAGCCCCTACTGCAAGTACAACGGCGACCCTTGCCTTAGGAGATGCACTTGCAATGGTACTCCTTACCCGAAAAGGATTTAAGGAGGAAGATTTTGCAAACCTGCATCCCGGTGGCGAACTCGGCAAACGACTGTTAAGGGTAGAGCGTCTGATGCACGTCGGAAACGACATTCCTTCAATTGGCACTGACGCGTCAGTCGATGACATTATTTCAGCTATGACAGATGGTGGATTCGGCCTCACCTGCGTCCTCAAACAGGACGGAACATTGGCAGGACTCATCACGGATGGCGACCTCCGGCGTCATTTGCAGGACGGCCACGCTTTTACCAACACCACCGCGACTCAGCTCATGACGTCAGAGCCTCAAACAGTTAGCGCGGATACACTCGCAGTCGAAGCTCTTAACCTCATGGAAAATCATCGTATTACTTCGTTACTGGTAACCGATTCAGACAAGAAGCTTTGCGGACTAGTACACCTGCATGATCTGTGGGGCACGGAGTTATTCTAGAAAATCAGTTAAATCAAATGACCGACACGCTTTTGTTGTTAGCCTTTGTCGTCACGTTACTCGCCGGAATTGTTCTCGGAAAACTTTGGGAACGTTACAAATTGCGTGATGGCCGCTGGATCGACCGGCGTAAAATACGAGAGTCGCCACACTACATACTTGGACTGAATTTTCTTGTTTCGAATCAGATCGACTTAGCGATCGAAGAGCTAACGAAAGCGGCGGGGCTTGACGCACCCGCACTAGAGATCCACCTCATACTCGGCAACTTATACCGAGAACGCGGACAAGTAAGTAAGGCTATTCAATTACACAAGAGTTTGCTGCAGCGACCCAAACTCACCTCCATGGAACAGGCCTACGTCCTCTTGTGTCTCGGCCTCGATTTCAAACGTGGCGGTTTCGTTGATCGTGCGTTTCAGGCGTTTTCTGAAGTGACACGACTTGATCCTGGAAATCAGTACGCGTTGCTAAATCTTGAAAAAATCCACGAAGAACAGCAGCAGTGGCAGGAAGCTCAAGTAATTCGCCAACGTTTAGCCGACATCGCATCAGACGGCGAAAAGCCGCGCGACCAATCAATTCTCGCATTCCTGGAAAATGAACTCGGTTTACAAGCCGTTCGAGAGCACGCATACGACCAAGCGGTACATCATTTCGAAACTGCCCTTGAGCTAAACGATCAGACGGTCCCGGCCGCCTTGAACCTTGGTGATGTCTACATGACCAAGGAGAAAACCCAAAAGGCGATCGAAATCTGGGAACGGATCATCCGAACGGTACCTGAACGTTCCTACTTAGCGTTCGATCGTCTCGAAAAAGCCTACGCTCAGAACGGCGGACCAGCTAAATTTATCCAATTATGTGAACGCCAAATTCAGGCCAATCCGCAAGACTGGCGAGCGAGACTCTCACTCGGTAGATATTTAACACAGCACGGAGAACAAACTCGTGCATTAAATTTGTTTTTTGATTCGCTCGTAAACAATCCACACGCCCTAGCAGTCCATCAGGCAATATGGCGATCTCTTACAGAACTAGACTTTAATCCTCTACTTGTCAGACGGTATATTGGCTTGACTCAAGATGCTGTGTTCTATCTAGACCCGCACGTTTGCATCAAATGCCGCTACCGTAGCACCGAACTTCTCTGGCAGTGCCCCCAGTGCCACGAATGGAACACCTTCATTGAAGAACGCATCGCTCCCGCTGAAGAACTCGATTTCAACATGCCTGCCGAAGCACAAAGCTCCGCGTAATTTCGACCGCACGACATGCTGAAGATTGCCCTTACCGGCGGTATCGCGACCGGAAAATCCCATGTTCTCGATTTGTTTCGACGCCGTTCGGTCCCGACTATCCAAGCAGACCAGGTCTCTCGAAAAGTCGTTGAACCAGGGCAACCTGCCAACCAACAAATCCTCGATCGGTTCGGCAAGACTGTGCTCAATCAAGATCGGACCGTCAATCGACCAGCCCTTGCTCAAATAATTTTCGCCGACCAACGTGCGCGCCTCGACCTCGAAGCCATCGTCCACCCACCTGTGAGGCAAGCTATAGACCTATGGTTCGAAGAGTGCGCGCGCACAGACACGACGCTTTTCGCACTTGCAGAAATTCCGCTTCTATTTGAGGCTGGCCGGAGTCACCTTTTTGACAAAATCCTTGTTGTGTCCTGCCAACCCGAGACACAGCTTGCACGAGTAATGCAGCGTGACCGGCTCACTCAGCGTGACGCTCAACAACGTATTGATGCGCAGCTCCCACTCGACGACAAAATGGCGCGTTCCGATTGGATCATTTACACCGACGGTTCTCATCAGAACACTTCCGTACAAGTGGATAGCGCCTTAAACAAGATAAACGTTGCAGCGCGTTAACACTTGCTTGTTAGATTAAGCCCGCCCGCCGCTCTGCGGCCGATACTGTATTGGATAACAACATCGCAATAGTTAACGGTCCGACTCCCCCGGGCACCGGGCTTAAAGCACCAGCAACAGCGCCAACGTCTGGATGCACATCACCACACAGTACCTTCCCGCGTTTCTCAAATGCGGCGCGTTTTCTAGACCCTGTACCGAAAATACGTTCGACATCTTCTCGTTCTGTTAACGCATTGGTACCCACATCGACTACCACTGCCCCTGGCTTCACAAAATCGGCCGTTACAAACGCCGGCCTTCCCACGGCCGCCACAAGAATGTCAGCCGATGCAGCGATCCTTGGAAGGTCAACGGTCCGAGAATGGCAGATCGTGACCGTCGCATGCCGGTGTAATAACAACATCGCCATCGGTTTTCCAACTATGTCGCTCCGACCGATAACAACCACATGTTTGCCAGCGATCTGCACATCGTTTCGATCCAACAGCTCGATTACGCCGGATGGAGTACACGCTGTGAGCGCGTCACGCTTTTGAACGAGGCGACCAACATTGTTTGGATGAAAGCCATCAACATCCTTCGCCGGATCGATCGCATCAAATATCTGTTGCTCCGCGTCATCTCCCATACCAACCGGAAGGGGCGACTGAACCAAAATGCCATCAACTGTGGCATTCTGATTGAAAGCATCAACAATCTCTCGAGCCTCACTAAAACCAGCCGTCGCAGGCAATTGTTTCAAACGTGTCCCCATCCCCAGCTCTTCACTGTGTTTAATCTTGCTTCTCACGTATATGGCGGATCCCGGATCATCCCCGGCCAACAAAAGTCCTAGAGTCGGCGGTCGTCCCGTAAACTCAACAAAGGCCTCTATTCTGGGTCTCAATCCGTCTCGGATTTCCGCACCCACCGAGGCACCATCAAGCAGGCGTGCTGATTTCTGAATTAGACTCACGTGTTCACTCTGGACAATATGGCTGTATGACTACAGTTCGAGTTTACATTGACTTTCTGCAGGATGCGCGCCGGTTAAGCGAGGACCACACTACGGCATGTCCATAGCATCAGCACGTGGAGCCTGGGGATCGCGCACTGGATTTATTCTTGCTGCAGCCGGCTCTGCTGTCGGATTAGGCAACATTTGGGGCTTTCCCACGCAAGTGGGCCAAGGCGGTGGCGCCGCCTTCGTCCTGGTTTACCTTTTATGTGTCTTGCTAATTTGCGCTCCGATCATGGTTGCCGAAATCGTACTCGGGCGCCATAGTCGCTTGAGTCCAGCTGGGGCATTTCAGAAATTGGCACCGGGCAGCAGTTGGTGGATCGTTGGAGCACTCGGCGTTGCAACTGGCGCAGGAATTCTTTCGTTCTATTCGGTTATTGCAGGCTGGACAATTGCCTACGTCTGGTTCACTGCCACATCAGCCGTCTCTGGAACAGCCGAGTCCATCAATGAGTTTTTTACCAACTTCACAAGTAACGGCATCCTCACCATCGCGTTGACCGGCTTAGTGCTCGGCACAACTGCTGCGGTCTTATTGGGTGGCGTGAGTGCTGGAATCGAACGCGTAACCAAAGCCCTGATGCCTACACTCATTCTCCTACTCGTCATCTTGGCCGTGCGCGCTACAACCTTGCCCGGCGCTGAGGTTGGTCTCAGTTATTACATGCAGCCCGACCTATCTCGACTTCTAGATATAAGTGTGTTCAATGCCGCGCTCGGACAAGCTTTTTTCTCCCTTAGCCTCGGCATGGGCGCGATGATCACGTATGGAAGCTACCTTGGTCGGCGCGAGGCAATCGGGACTTCGACGGTCTGGATCGTCATCCTGGATACATCTATTGCTCTACTCGCCGGTTTTATTATTTTTCCGGCTGGGTTTTCAATCGAAGGCTTCGACCCCACGAGTAGCGGACCTGGCCTGATCTTTACAGTCCTACCCCGTCTATTTTCAACGCTACCGAGTGGGCATCTCTTCGGCGCGGCATTCTTTCTTCTTCTAAGCCTGGCAGCATTGACGTCAACGATTTCTCTGCTCGAGGTGCCAGTATCACATTGCGTCGACACACGTGGCTGGTCTCGGCAGAAAGCGGTGGCGGTCGTAACCACCAGCGTGTTTGCGCTTGCCATCCCATCATCACTTGGAAACGGTGCCGTCACGTTCTTCTCGGACCTCCCTATCATTGGCGGAGACTTTTTAAGTCTAATGTCTACGATCTGGAATAATTTCTCACTGCCGATCGGCGGCCTATTAACCGCAATCTTTGTTGGGCGCGTCTGGCACATTAATCGCGCCCTCGATGAACTAAGGGCTGAAAACGCCTCGTTTCCGATCGCTTCATTCTGGGTATTTCTTGTGAAATGGGTTTGCCCTGTAGCCATCGGGTCAATCATTATCGCCACAGCATTCGCAATGTTCTAATAGATTTGTGAACGGACACACCGATGAACTCATTGACCGAACAGATCCAAGCCCTTGAAAGTTTTATCTATAGCCCTCTGGTTGTTCCGCTCATGCTCGTACTCGTTGGCGGATTGGTCACTCTTGCAACTGGGTTCGTCCAAATACGTCGGTTCCCTACTGCCGTGCGCATGGCACTTCGAGGAGCGCTAGGGCGTAGCAGTTCCGGTGGCGACGGCACTGGCACCATCACTCAATTTCAGGCGCTGTCAACGGCACTCGCATCGACCGTCGGCAACGGCAATATAGGTGGCGTCGCAACTGCAATTCTGATTGGCGGGCCCGGAGCAATTTTCTGGATGTGGGTCACCGCAGCGGTCGGAATGGCCACCAAGTATGCTGAAGCCGTCCTTGGCGTGCACTACCGAGTAACACGTGAAACTGGTGAACTCGCGAGTGGCCCGATGTACTACATCAGCCAAGGGGTCCCAAATAAATTCCTTGGTCGAGTCTTGTCGTATCTCTTTGCGTTTTTTGGCGCCTGCGCTGCGTTATTTGGTACCGGCAATATGGCTCAGTCAAATACCATCGCAAGAACATTTGCCGAGGCAACGCGGACCCTGCTTGGCATTGACGTTCCCCTGTGGTTTCCTGGTCTATTAATCACCGCAGCTGTTGGGCTTGTTCTCGTCGGAGGCATTCGGCGCATTGCATCAGTCGCTGAGCGACTGGTTCCGACGATGATTGTCCTCTATGTCTTTACCGCAGCCTTGTACATCCTACTCAATCTAACGGAGGTGCCCGCAGTAATCAGTCTAATCGTCAGTAACGCACTTAACCCCGCTGCTGCCATCGGCGGATTCGCCGGCGCCTCAGTCGCTTCAGTGATCGCGGCCGGCGTCAGCCGAGGCGTGCTTTCAAATGAGGCGGGAATGGGAAGTGCTCCGATTGCGCATGGCATCGCAAAGGTAAAGCACCCAGCTGAACAAGGGGTCATAGGTATTTTCGAGGTCTTCGTCGATACGATCGTGGTCTGTAGTATGACTGCCTTCGTTATCCTGACTTCAGGACTATGGACCGAGGCTGCCTATCAAGGATCAAGCGGAGATCTAACAGCCGCCGCCCTGAGTACATCCGTGCCTCTCGCCGCGCTTGTCGTCGCGCTTTGTTCATTTCTGTTTGGTTTTTCGACGCTAATAGGCTGGTCGTACTACGGCGAAAAGTGTGTCGAGTTTATGTTTGGATCACAGGTAATCCGTCCATATCGGATACTCTTCACAGCCATGATACTTATCGGCTCCATCGTGTCCGTGCCGCTCGTCTGGGCAATCGGCACCCTACTCAATGGATTCATGGCCTTTCCGAACCTACTCGCAATTGTGTTTCTGATTGGAACCGTTCGAAAACTCAACGCAAGCTACACCGACAGTCGTTCCACGTAGGCGCGTGTTCGTTGCGCAGGCTCTCCGCCGACAAGTAAATCACTAATCACAGCAACGCTTCGCGCACCCGCCTCAATCACATCAGCAGCCCGTTCCAACGTAATGCCGCCAATCCCAACGATCGGAATTCCCAAAGATCTTTTTGCCGCTGCTCGCACATATTCCAGACTACAAGGTGAGTATCCAGTCGCTTTTGTCCCCGTTTCATAAACTGGTCCAACCGCAACGTATGACACCTCAGTTCTCACTGCAAAATCCAGTTGCACCACACTATGTGTCGACACCCCAACAGCAGTAGCCTCACCGGCAACGGTCTTTATCTGTTTGAGCGAGAGATCATCTTGGCCTACGTGGACGCCTATTGCTCCTGAGAGTCGAGCGATGTCCGCTCGGTCATTGATAATGACGTCTGCCTTGTAGCGTTCGGCACGTAAGACAATGTCTCGTGCCCAACCAAGGTATTGTCCCGTAGTCACATTGGCGCAACGTAGTTGTAACAGCTTCGCTCCACCGTCGAGATACGCGGCCGCGAGTGTTGTAACGGTATACCCGGCCTCTCTTGCCAGATTCGCGTCCACAATCGCGTATAAAGCCGGCAGCTTGAGCCTGGTCATACCTGGATCAAATCGCGCGTCGACGGAGTCAGAACATCAATACCGGATGTCGTCGCAAGCACATCATCTTCAATGCGCACTCCACCGTATCCAGGAAGATAGACGCCGGGTTCAACGGTGAATATCATGCCAGCCGTCACTAAGTCTCCCTCCGCCAGTTGTGTTTTTTCTCCCGTCGAGCGTGAGACTCGAGGTAACTCGTGAACATCAAGGCCAAGCCCATGTCCCGTACCGTGCCCAAATTTCTCTGCGAGTCCATGCTTTGCCAACACGCTTCGAGCTGCACCATCGACATCAGTCAGTCGCGCACCAGGGACGGCAGCAGCCATCGCCATCAACTGCGCCTCCATTACGGCTTGATGCAACCTAGATGCTGCTGGCGTTGCTGGACCCACCGTAATTGTTCGACTCATATCTACACAATACCCCTCCAACACGCCTCCAAAATCAAGTATGACAAGGTCTCCGCGTTGCAACGAACGCGTTGTCGGATGGGCATGCGGTAGAGCACTATTCGGTCCTGAGGCGACAATCGTTTCAAAAGCCACCCGTTCGAACCCTTTGGTGCCAATGATTTGGTCTATCGCCTGTGCTACCGCACGTTCCGTAAAACCCTCCCGGACGACGTCTAAGGCTTCATGGAAAGCACACACCAGTAACTCACCGGCTTGTCGCAAAATTGAAATTTCATACTGGTCCTTGAGTAACCGTTGCCGCTCCACCAACTCATTCACGGGTACCAGCTCGTCGCCACTGCGCTCCGATAACCAGCGCCAAAGCCGTACCGACATGTGGTCGGCCTCTACACCCAGTCTTCGCACCGCCAAATTCTTGATTACTTTCGCAAGTGTTTCTTCGTAAGAGCCGGCGACGATTACAACGGCCAAATTTGACGGGGCATGACCAGCTTCCAGCAAATCATTGACGGCGGTCTTGTAACGAAAATCAATGATTAAATGGATTACGGTCGACTCAACCCTTACGAGTAGAAATCCCGCAGACGAACGCAGATTCGACAGGTAAAACAGGTTGGAGGAACTGCCAATGATAATTCCATCAAGGCTGTTCTTTTCCAAATCTCTCCGTAGTCGCCTTATTCTGCCATCAAATAGGTCTGCATCCCCTCTCGGGAAGGCGGTATCTACCGTATTCGTAGCTTCCTTAGCCATAACAATCGATCGTCCTAATCACATATGAGTTACTCTAGAAAGCAAACATCAAAGAACTCATAGGCCATTTATATTCAATGGTTTACAGAGTTTAATAGTAACGTGATCCGAAGACTACACCAACCGCGACACCTGCTTTCCTTGAAACATCCCAAGCTTGTAAGATTACTTTGACCCCACATGCGTCAAACAAACCACTTAAAAAGTCGAGGGCATTATCCACCCAAGCCCAGGCCTGAAATTCTTGACACTCCGCTGTAATCCTCTGTAGGATTTCGGTTTACCGCTAGACGCGGAACGTCAAACACACAATATTTAGGCCAGGTTTAAATAGAACCACGTGTCCACCACTTACGTCCCCAGTGCGAAAAACGTCGAACGGCTCTGGCACATTATTGACGCCGATTCTCAGGTGCTCGGTCGTATCGCCACAGCGGCTGCACGTCTCCTCCAAGGCAAACATCGACCCGGTTACGCACCGTTTTTAGATACAGGCGATCATGTTGTCGTTGTTAACGCATCACGAGTTCGAATGACCGGCCAGAAAGAAGAGCAAAAACTCTACCGGAGACATAGCGGATACCTAGGCGGGCTAACAGAAGTTCGTGCGAGCACGGTACGTCAGCAACATCCGGAGCGGCTTATTGAAAGTGCTATTCGCGGCATGTTGCCAAAAACCAAACTAGGCAGGGCCATGTACAAAAAACTCAAAGTGTACGCGGGACCTGAACATCCCCATACGGCTCAAAATCCGAAAGCGTATAAGGTGCCCTAATAATGTCTCTTGAGCATTACGGAACTGGTCGACGCAAAAAGTCTACCGCTCGAGTATTTCTTCGTGCCGGAACCGGTGGTTTTACGGTTAACAGTCATGAGCTGGAAAATCGGTTCCCAACGGCCTCACTCCGTACACGCATAACGGAGCCACTTGTCCTTACGGAAACGACGAACAAATTTGATATTTTGGCAACAGCTTCTGGTGGTGGCGTTGCAGGACAAGCGGGTGCGCTGCGACTCGGTATCGCAAGAGCTCTCGTAAAAGCCGACCCTGAACTTCGAGCACCGTTGAAAAAGGCCGGTATGCTAACACGCGATTCACGTGGAAAAGAAAGAAAGAATTACGGACTAGCAGGCGCCCGCAAGCGCTTACATTTCAGTAAGCGCTAATGGAGGCAGTTTGACGCCGTTGACGATGCAAGAGTTGCTGGAGGCTGGAGTCCATTTCGGTCACCAGACGAAACGTTGGAATCCAAAGATGAAGCAATTTATCTTTGGGGAACGTAATGGTATTTACATCATCGATCTTGGCAAAACTGCCAAGTTGTCAAATCAGGCCGAAGAATTCGTAACGCGGCTTGCTGCAGATAGTCGAACAATCCTATTTGTCGGTACAAAGCGACAGGCCCAAGAACTTATCATGGCTGAATCACAGCGTTGCGGTATGTATTTCGTAAACCAACGCTGGCTTGGCGGGCTCCTTACCAATTTTTCAACCATTCAAAAAAGCATCGGCCGCCTTCGAGATATAGAGTCTATGGCAGAAGATGGTCGATACGACACCTTGTCTAAAAAGGAAATCGCACGGCTCGAAAAAGAAAAAAAGAAATTACAGAGGAATTTGGACGGCATCCGGCACATGGCACGGCTGCCCGATGCAGTTTTTGTAGTCGATACTCGCCGAGAAAAAATTGCCGTCGACGAGGCTCGAAAATTAAAGATTCCCGTGATTGGTCTCGTCGACACTAACTGTGACCCGGATGACGTTGACTACATTATTCCCGGAAATGATGACGCCTTGCGTTCAATAAGGTTATTTGTGACTCGTATGGCTGACGCTGTCATCAACGGTCGAGGCCTCAAAGAGGCTAGTCAAGAATCTAACGGCGACGGTGGAACAAATGACACCGCCCATCCGACCGCAAACAATGAGACAACAGCAACCCCTACGTCGGCCTAGCCACTTACACACCATCTATATTTGGCAGCGGCACGAATTCACGGACAGGCACAAGAGAGACATCAGAAATGGCAATAAGCGCGACTCAAGTCAAAGAACTGCGTGACAAAACAGGCGCTGGTTTTATGGAATGCAAAGCGGCCCTGACCGAAGCGGATGGCGACATCAACCAGGCCATCACTATTTTGCGTACCAAGGGACAAGCGAAGGCCGAAAAGCGCGCAGGACGTAGTACTTCCCAAGGGTTGATCGGTCACTACATCCATCAAGGCGGTCAAGTTGGCGTTATCGTTGAAGTCAACTGTGAATCAGATTTCGTAGCACGAACAGACGACTTTCAAACCCTGGTTAAAGAGATAGCGATGCATATTGCAGCCGCAGATCCAACCTGCGTCCGTCGCGAAGAATTTCCCGACGATGAACTTGAACGCGAACAGGCGATCTACCGAAAACAGTTTGAAGATTCCGACAAACCACCACAAGTAATAGAAAAAATCATTGAGGGCAAGATAAACAGTTTTTACGGACAAGTCGTGCTACTCGATCAACCATCCATACGTGACCCCAAATCAACTATCGGGAATCTCGTCACAGCCGCGGTGGCCAAGCTCGGCGAAAACATATCGATAGCGCGCTTTGCGCGATTCAAAGTTGGCGATACACAAGAGTAGCAACCCCGATACAGACACTACCCCACGATCAAAACGGGCACGACGCCGGTGGTCTATAATCCACCACACAAGGTTTCGCTACGTAGAGTACCTTGTGAGGACTTGTTTTACGTCAGTGTGTAAACCATGATTTCACCGCCCTATAGACGTGTCCTACTCAAGTTGTCTGGAGAGGCGCTGGTTGGGAATCAGCAATCCGGCATCGATCCCGCTGTCGCCGAGCAACTGGCCTCTGAAGTCGCTGAGGTCCGAGCGGACAATGTCGAAATTGCTGTTGTTATCGGCGGCGGCAACATTTTTCGTGGCCTCGCTGCTAGCGCTCGAGGCATGGACCGAGCCACAGCCGACTACATGGGAATGCTGGCAACCGTTATGAATGCGCTCGCGCTTTCTGACGCCCTAGAACGCCATGGCGCTGCCACACGTGTGATCACTGCGATTGAGATGCGTGAAGTCGCGGAACCCTACGTCCGACGCCGAGCCGTTCGACATCTGGAGAAGGGACGCGTAGTGGTCTTCGCGGCCGGAACTGGCAATCCGTATTTCACCACGGATACCGCAGCTGCACTTCGCGCGATGGAAATTCGCGCTGACGTCATCCTAAAGGGCACTAAGGTTGATGGCGTCTTCACGTCAGACCCTGTCGTCGATCCCACAGCAAGACGCCTCGACCGGCTTTCCCATCTTCAAGTCATAGAACAAGGCCTCAAAGTTATGGACGCAACGGCCGTCTCACTGTGCATGGACAACGACATGCCCATCGTTGTCTTCAATTTACGAACGCCTGGGAATATACGACGTGCGGTCCTCGGAGAACCAGTCGGCTCACTTGTCTCTGCCTAACAATCCATACCGTTACCCGGAGGTCAACCAATGACACCGCAGGACCCACAATCCATACAGGCCGATGCCGACCAACGCATGGACGGTGCCGTGACCCATGTCCAGCGAGAACTTAGCGGCGTACGAACCGGCCGTGCGTCGATCAATATTTTGGACAACGTCACAGTCGAAGCATACGGTGCGGCAGTGCCACTCAATCAGGTCGTCAGTCTCTCTGTTCCTGAATCTACTTTAATTGTCGCCTCCCCGTTTGACCCGTCACAGATAACAGCTATCGAAAAGGCGATTCGGAACGCAAATCTGGGACTTAATCCGAGTAACGATGGACGAATCATTCGAATTCCAGTGCCGACGTTAACTGATGAACGTCGTCAGGAAATGTCTCGGCTTGTACACAAACTCACTGAAGAAGGGCGAAATAGCATTCGACAAGTTCGCCGCGACGCGAACGACCTACTCAAAAAGATGCTTAAAAACCATGAGATCTCAGAAGACGATGAACGGCGCGCACTCGATGCGATTCAGAAGGTAACGGACAACCACATCACAAAAGTGGACGAACTGCAGAAGTCGAAAGACGAAGAACTGCTCCAACGGTAGAGCAACGCTCGTGTCCTGCCTAACCCATCTCGAGTGTTCCGTGCCATGCGGCACTACTCGATTCGACGCGAACTTGGTCAACCATCTCTGCCCCTGTGGCGCTCCGCTGTTGGCACGCTACGATTTCAACTCCATCGATCCAAATAAAATCAGGTCCGAACTGCCAAGCCGGACCACGACAATGTGGCGCTATCGTGAAATGTTGCCGTCAGCCGGCGAAGAGGGACCAGTGACTCTTGGCGAAGGATGGACACCTCTTGTTCATGCGACACGCCTTGCAGCGACTCTTGGAATGACTAAGCTTTACATCAA
>CAZDQD010000007.1:0-25236 GCA_964507425.1 uncultured Vicinamibacteraceae bacterium | reverse complement strand
AACGACAGATGTTTCGCACGGTCAGTGCAGGTCAGATGGATCGCAGTCGACTTGTCAACTTGCTGTCCAATCAACTCGTAATTGTCATGCCTTCGGATAGAAGGCCTCGGATAAGTGACGTTGAGGCACTTTCGGATCCGTTAATTCGTCGTATTGCACTTGGTGATCCAGAGGCGGTGCCTGTGGGTGTCTACGCGAAACAATATCTGCTCAATGTTGGTTTGTGGGACGTGGTTGCCCCAAAGGTAATCCCGACACGGAGTGCGCGAGCGGTGTTACGAGCGGTGGAGTCTGGCTCTGTAGATGCAGGTGTTGTCTACCGTACCGATGCCTTGTCCTCACAGGCCGCGGTCGTGGTGTACGACGTGAAGTCTGATCTTAGTCCACGGATTGTCTACCCTGCAGCTGTTGCCACTAACGCAGCGAATCCTCGTGGCGCGGTTCAGTTTTTTGATTTCATACAAGGCTCTACTGCGCAGCAATTGTTTCAGCGTTTGGGGTTCGTTTTGCTAACCGAGCCATCGGCATGAATGAATTGTTTGAAGTGACGAGCTTTACTGTTTTTATGGCAGCACTGGCCACAGGGGTCATGCTACCTCCAGGTATTGCCATAGCGTGGCTACTTTCACGTCGTGATTTTGTGGGACGGACGATTCTCGAAACACTGGTGACGCTACCACTTGTGGTGCCACCGGTTGCGACCGGTCTCATTTTACTCAAGCTTTTTGGTCAACGAGGCCCTGTCGGGCAAGTGCTAGCCGTCGTCGGAGTTGACGTGATCTTTACTTGGAAAGCGGTAGTCCTGGCTATGGCTGCCATGGGTCTGCCCTTGGTCGTTCGTTCTGCCCGTGCCGGATTTGAGCAAGTCGATCCGCGGTGTGAAGGCATTGCCTCGACACTTGGTGCACGGCCGGCACGCGTATTTTGGACAATCAGTTTGCCATTAGCCAGACGTAGTTTGTTAGCGGGTGCCGTGCTGGGATTTTCCCGCGCAATTGGTGAATTTGGGGCCACGGTAATGATTGCGGGAACGTTGCCGGGGACACGGACCATATCAGTTTCTATTTTTCGGAACGCCGAGCTCGGACACGATGCTGCGGCTGCTAGTTTCATCATCGTTGCTGTTGTTATTGGATTTATCGCTGTGCACCTGTCGAACAAACTTGAAGTGCCGTTATGACGCGACATGAGACTTCACCGTTGTTGCTTGATTTTTGTCTTAGGCAACGAGACTTTGTTCTCAAGGTCTGCATAGAGAGCGATGCGCGTACTATCGCACTCTTCGGTCCTTCCGGCGCCGGAAAGACAACAACGCTCGAGGCAATTGCGGGATTGCGTAGTCCTGACATCGGGTCGATACGCGTTGGTAATAAGGTGTTGTTTGACCACCAGCAGAAGATCAACCTTCCGGCACATGAACGGTGTGTTGGTTACGTGCCTCAGGATCTCGCCCTGTTTCCACACTTGGATGTTTTGCACAATGTTCTGTACGGGGCACCGAAGCACGGTGATGTGGATGCCAGAGTTATCGAGATCCTAGAGATTGGTAACTTGTTACAGAGAAGCATTAAGGACCTTTCTGGTGGTGAACAGCAACGTGTTGCACTTGCACGGGCGTTGATGACTAGGCCGGCCATCTTGTTATTAGATGAGCCTTTTGCGGCGCTTGATCTTGCATTACGTGACAGGATTCTTCCGTATCTTGAACGGGTTCGTAAGGAGCTCGGCGTTCCGATGCTTTACGTTTCGCACAGGGTTGATGAGGTTCAGCGTATAGCTGATTGGGTGGTTTTATTGTCGGCCGGAGAGGTGGTTCAATCGGGTATTCCGAGTGAGATTCTTGATGAAGAACTATGACTAATCTATGCCGATTTGCAGAACAGTAAAAAGAAGCCAGCAGGTCGCGGCGCCGACGACGGTCATGGAGAGTCCCCATGCCATCAACTTATTGAACAATTTTCGGCTATCTTCATGTTTGGGAGCCGCAGCCATACACAGGGCGCCGAGTGTTGACAATGCAGACACGTCAACGAGGTGTGCGCCGACGTTCATCGAGGAGGCGATAGCGAGGGGATTGATGTCGCCAAGCTGTTGTGCCATGTCAGACACGGTTGGCAGAAACATGGGTAGCACAACCCCAGACGTGCTGCTGTAAATTGAGATAAATCCAGTTGTGAATGCCATGATGGCGGTAGCTGTTTCTGCTGTAGAAACATTTACAAGTAGACGTGTGAAAAGAGCTAGGCCACCGGTTTCGTCAAGCACAGAAATCAATACGGTTACACCACACACCATCATGATTACTCGCCACGGCATCAATTTGACTGCTTCGGATTCATCTCCAGCCTTAAGTAGTGCGAGAACAATCGTGCAGGCAAATGCTCCGAGTCCAACGTCGACGTTAAACAAGACAACGCTGAACAATAGTGTTCCAATGATGCCCATGGTGAGCCAATGTTTCTGTTCAAACTCGTGGCGGTTCGTGGGGTTTTCGTGCTTACTAGGAACAACCAATTCACCTTCATGCTGGCGTTTCAATAGACGCCAGCCACCGAATAGAAAATAGGCCGTTAAAACAACCACTGTCTGGGCCACCATATTGTTGAGAAATGTGAGTGTTTCGTAACCACCAAGTCCGTTTTCTTCCATGACGCTGTTTACGATGATGCCTGCGGGTGCAATTGGCGAAAGCGCGCCAGCGTTTCCACCATGACCGATCATGATCGCCATTAAAAATGCGGGTATGCCAACTTGGCCGGCAACGGCCATGGCCATTGGCGCCATTAAAGCCGTTGATGCGATGCTGCCTGGGCCGATTGACGAGAGCACGAACGAGAGGAAAAAAAACATGATCGGCATTACGCCGACGTTGCCTCTACAGAAGCGCACCGCTTTCTGGGCGATTAAATCGAGAGTGCCATTCGCTTGGGCGATCGAAAAAAGTAGAGTGACACCGGCGAGCGTCATGAAAAGTCTAGTCGGAAACCCACCCATAACTTCCCGTGCACTCATGTCGGCGAAATACACACCAACGATCCATGCGAAGGAAATTGCCAGAAACCCGACGTGCAGTCGAATTGTGCAGCTGATAATGATGGTAATGAGCCCCGCGCCGAGCGAGAGGGTCGAGGCGTCCATGAAGCGCGAGTATATCCGTGGCAGCAGACGACGGCTAGTTCTAGTTCTTTATATATGGAAGACGTGTTTAGAAAGCGCCACGTCGGAACTTACCTATTATCGACGGGTCACGGGCGCTTTCGTTTCAGCCTGTTATCGGTTACCTTGTGACCGGCGACGGTCAGTGCATTTGTCGACTCACAGATTACTATTCTGGGTCTTGTGACTCTGACGGTTAGAATGGTGAAACATATCAACTGACGTTTAGGGAGAACGCATGTGGTGATTTACGGGGTCGCGTTGTTGTCGTTCTGCTATCTGATGGGCACATTTGCTGGCGATTTATTGGGCCAGCTTATGGGTGTAGAAGCAAATGTCGGCGGTGTTGGCATTGCGATGATTTTGCTTCTCGTGCTTCCAAATCTTGGGTCGAGGGACGTTACCCTCAGTCCGATTACGGAGAAGGGCATTGGGTTTTGGAGCGCAATGTACATTCCAATTGTTGTGGCGATGGCCGCACGGCAAGATGTGTACTCGGCGCTTTCTGGGGGATGGATGGCAATTGTTGCTGGTATCGCGGCGGTTGCTGCGAGCTTTGCGCTAATCCCCGTACTGGCACGCTTTGGGCAAGGTGGTCGGGATGATTCTTGACACGCTGCAAGCGGTATTATCGGCGAGAGCATTGATTACGGCGTTTATGTTTGTCGGCGCTCTTGTGTGGCTTTCTTATCTCGTCTCCGACAAACTGACGCGTGGGCATGTTCATGGGTCGGCGATTGCCATTGCGCTTGGCTTGGTGTTTGCCTGGTATGGAGGTATGACGACAGGCGGCAATACCGGACTTGCGGACATTCCAATACTTGCTGGTATCGGCGTTATGGGCGGTGCGATGTTTCGCGATTTCGCGATCGTGGCAACGGCCTTTGGTGCTGATTTAGCCACGCTCAAACGTGCCGGTCTTGTCGGCGGCATCTCGATTGTGATTGGTGTCGTTCTATCGTTTGTTGTCGGTGGAGTGGTTGCTTTTGCTTTTGGATATACGGACCCGATTTCCGTCACGACTATTGGCGCTGGGGCGGCAACGTACATTGTGGGTCCGGTTACAGGTACCGCGCTAGGGGCTGGTAGTGATGTGATTGCTTTGAGTGTGGCGGCGGGCCTCACGAAATCCGTTCTCGTCATGATTGGGACGCCCTTTGTTGCGCCGAGAATTGGCCTCAATAATCCGCATTCGGCACTGATCTATGGGGGATTGATGGGGACAACGAGCGGTGTCGCAGGTGGGCTTGCCGCAACGGACCCAAAACTCGTTCCCTACGGTGCAATGACGGCGACTTTTTATACTGGGGTCGGCGTTCTACTAGCGCCGTCAGTACTGTTCTTTATTGTTCGTGCGCTTATCTAAATTGTTACACGCTCGGCAAAGATATCGCACTATTCAGTTGTTTGAGTTTTTGATGATCTATCTCGTACATCATGGGCAAGCGACTGATGCCAACGTTGATGCCCAGAGGCCGCTGACGACGGTCGGGCAGAGAGTTGTGGAACGGCTTGCCGGTCGCCTTGTTGAACAAGGCGTTTGCCCGATTGAGATATGGCACAGTGGAAAGGTTCGAGCTCGTCAAACAGGGAACATCCTGCTGACCGCGTGCAATCCGGCCGCACAGTTCGTGATGATCCGAGGTCTTCAAGCGGCCGACCCGTCAGATATTGTGGCTGATCGCTTGGCAGGTGAGCAGCGAGAAATCATGCTGATTGGTCATATGCCGAATCTGCCAAGGTTGCTGCGACGACTGATTGGACGAATCGGTGACAAGCATGAGGTTGGATTTCCGCCTCACGGAGTCGTTGCGCTTGAAAGTAATGATGAAGGAATAACCTGGCGAGAGCAGTGGCGTTTTGGGAACAGTGACTAGCCGACCATCAGGTTACGATGCTTTACAAGTAGTTCCCACGCTCTTCGAACATGCTTGTCAGTGGTGCGGATGTGGCCGATGGCAAGTCTCAATATAAAACGTCCGTTTAGTCGTGTGTGCGAGAGAAATACCTCTCCATCGGTATTGATGCGTTCAAGAAGTCGTTCGTTTAAGACGTCTGTCTCGGCGTCATCCTCCGACTTGCCTTTCGCTCGGAAGCACACGACACTGAGCGGAACAGGGGCTGCACGCTCGAACTCTTGGCTTTCATCGACCCATTCGGCGAAAAGCCTGGCGAGTCTCATATGATCGGCGAGTCGATCACGAAGGCCATCCGATCCAAAATAGCGAAGGACCGACCAAAGTTTGAGGGCGCGAAACCGTCGCCCCAGTTGAACGCCCGTATCCATTAAATTTCTAACTTCGCCGGCTTCCGGAGTCTGCAAGTAGTCTGGGGTGAGACTAAACGCCGAACGTACAACGTCCATATGCCGACAGTAAAAAGCACTGAGGTCGAATGGTGTGAAGAGCCATTTGTGTGGATTGACGACCAGTGAATCCGCGGATACACAGCCATCCAGAACGGCGTGGGTGTCGGGTACCAGCGCTGCAGAACCGGCGTAGGCTGCGTCGACGTGTAACCATATTTTTTCAGAAAGACAGATATTAGCGATCGCGGGGACAGGGTCGACACTCGTTGTCGACGTTGTGCCGACAGTCGCGACTACGGCAACTGGTGTTACACCGTTTCGTCTGTCTGAACTGATTGCCTCGGCCAGCGCTTCGGGAATCATGCGGAACTGCGAATCAACCGGGATCTGTTTGAGGGCGTTCAGGCCAAAACCCAGTGTCATTACCGCCTTGTCGATGGATGAATGTGCCTGTTCAGATGCGTAGACGCGGAACCGTACTTGGCCGTCACAATCGGTGAGTCCACGAGTTCGAACATCGGGAACTGCCCTTTGGCGTGCTGCAGCCAAGGCATGAAGGCTGGCAATGGACGCGGTATCGTAGATGACTCCCTCAAAAGCAGTTGGTAGGTCAAGCATTTCCCGTAACCAGCCGAGGGTTACTTCTTCGAGCTCCGTGGCGGAAGGTGATGTACGCCACAGCATGGCTTGCACGTTCAATGCGGCGGTCAGGAACTCTGCAAGAATGCCTGGTGCACTCCCGGAAATTGCGAAATAACCAAAAAATCCTGGGTGATTCCAGTGTGTAATGCCTGGAAGTATGAGTTTTTCAAAATCTTTTAAAATCGTATCGAAGGGGACACCGGATTTCGGTGCGACTTTCGGAAGTTGTGCACGGAGCTCTCCTGGCCGATTTCTTGAGAGCACAGGGTACTGTTCAGTATTTTCTAGATAGGTGGCAATCCACTCGACGAGCGCATGACCGTTAAGTCGAAATGCGTCCGCATCCATGTCACCCACGTCCAAGCTTCGCGCAGCGTCGTCCTTCGCTTTCGACACGGGTTCGCCGTGATGCGTCGGCTACTCAGTTACCGGCGCCAACGTAGTCCAAGGCAAATTCGCGGAGTCCCGCACTGCTAAGACCGATTGCCTCAGCTTCAACAAGTGCGTTGTCCACGGTATACCCATCCTGTTTAACTCGTTTTATGAGCCACATCGCACCGACTCGATTGGCCGAACCGCAATGGATAAACGCCGGCTGGTTGTTCGGGTCACCGACGGCGGATAAGAAAGTCTCCGCAATCTCCGCGCTGGGTTCGCGAAACGGAATGTGAATGTATTTTAATCCCGCGGCTTCAGCGGCAACACGCCCTGCATTCACAGTTGCCCCGTTTTCGGCAACGGTCCTGAAATTGATAACGGTAGTGAAACCTCTGCTTCGGAGCTCGGCCATTGCTTCCGGTGGTGTCGCACCGGCGCAGGCAACGGTCGCGTCAACACGGGTGTAATTTCTTACCCCCTCTGGACCTTCCTCATCCTGAAAGCTCATTTCTTGCTGGGTGTCACCGCTACAAGCCAGGAGGCCGCCGCACAAAAGAGTTGCAATTCCAACCAAAAACATACTTGACTGTCGCATAGGTGTCGATTGTAGCATCGGGTTGTCCCAAGATTCTTGGGAAATATGAAGGAGAGTGACGTGCCCGATATTGTGCATACCAGCCGCATGAAAATTAATCGAGTAAAGGGTCCCGTGCGTGAAATGCATTTGGATGGGTTCGATGCGCCAATTCGCTTCGGCGTCCATGGCGGCATTAAGAAATTTTATGGTGTCGAACCTGAGGAGGAAGTGCCGGCGACGCTTGACTATATGGTCGGTGCAGTTGGTGGTTGACTGCTTGGCACTCTTGCACGTGCACTGGAGGTGCGCGAAATACCAGCAACTTCTGACAAGATCGCCGCTGATGTTGAAGGCGATATTGAGGCGATCGATAACGTACTTCGTATTACTCGGATCCGAGTGCGATACAGTCTCACTATTCCTAAAGGAAAACGTGAGGCAGCAGAACGAGCCGTTGAGCGGCATCCGCGTGGTTGCCCAGCGGCGAACAGCGTGATGGGCTGCATAGACCTTGATATTGCTGCAACGATTACGGAGGAGTAAGGTCGACGACTTCTGGAGCGCAGTGGAAACTGTTGGGTGGAGAAGCATTTGCTCGCGAAGAATTGGAACAGGTTCCGGTGTCGTTGGGCATCGGGACGCATTGATGTCAATGGACGGCCGACATGTTGCGCGAGGCCTATCGTTACAGGTCAGTAGTCGAACTGATACAGAACCGATTCGTCCCAATTTGGGTTGATGCTGAGCAGCGACCGGATACGTGTTGGCCTTGAGCGAGTTGGATACACCCCTGTGCTAGACTTTCCGCGCCGGAGGTAGTCGTGGCTTCTGATCATTCCTCAACCGTTAGTTCGCTGCAGCAAGTTGCTGCGCGTCTTCGTATAGCGTCAGTGATTTCGACGAGCGAGGCGGGTAGCGGTCATCCTTCAAGCTGTTGCTCGGCGGCAGATGTCGTGGCTGCGTTGTTTTTTGGTCATATGCGTTTTGACCCACTTGACCCGCAGCATGAAGACAACGACAGATTTGTGCTTTCAAAAGGGCATGCCGCGCCACTCCTTTATGCAGCCTGGGCTGAGGCTGGTGCAGTATCCAAAGACGAGTTACTACAACTTCGAAAGATTGACAGCAATCTTGAAGGACATCCAACCCCGAGGATTCCTTTTGTTGACGTAGCGACTGGCTCACTCGGACAAGGTATTTGTGCTGCGGTTGGTATCGCGCTCAACGCGCGCCGAATCGGTTCAAAATATCGCACCTATGTGCTGGTCGGAGACGGTGAATCAGCGGAGGGTTCAGTTTGGGAAGCTGCTCAAGTTGGTGAGCAGTACAAGCTGGACAACTTATGTGCGATTACTGATGTCAACGGATTGGGACAGAGTAGGGCGACGCAATGGGCCCATGACATGGAGGCTTACCGTGCCCGCTGGCAAGCGTTCGGTTGGCACGCTATTGTCGTTGATGGACACGACATAGGTTCTGTCTTGGAAGCCCTGCATGAGGCGAGTGAGATTGGTGGGCGTCCAACAATGATCCTTGCGAAGACCATCAAAGGGAAGGGTGTTTCCTTTATGGAGGGGCAGGCAGGGTGGCATGGCAAACCCGTACCTAAAGGAGACGACCTAAAACAAGCAATCGAGGAGCTTGAAAGTTCGACACCGTCCGCAACCGCAGCACTTGTCATCCCCGCGCCACCGGACACAATGCGTGAGCCGTTGTCGGAAAATGTCCCGACGTTATCGGAGGCACCGACCTATGAAATCGGCTCCGAAGTTGCGACGCGTGTGGCATACGGTAATGCGATTGCCGCGTTGGCAGAAGCGGATACTCGTATCGTGGCTCTTGACGCGGATGTCGGGAATTCCACGTTTTCACAGACTTTTGAAGAGGCGCACGCCGACCGATTTTTCCAGACTTATATTGCGGAGCAAGTCATGGTTGGGATGGCGATGGGATTCGCAAGCCGGGGAGCGATTCCGTTCCCCTCGTCGTTTGCCTGTTTCTTGACACGGGCTTCTGACTTTATACGCATGGCGGGTATAGGGCAGATGAATGTAAAACTGGCAGGCTCGCACGCTGGCGTATCCATCGGGGAGGATGGACCTTCCCAAATGGCACTTGAAGACCTTGCAATGATGCGTGGTGTGCCTGGATGTGCTGTCCTGTACCCATGCGATGGTGTGAGCGCCGAGAGGCTTGTTGAGGCTGCGGCCGGGCACGAAGGGATGGCTTATATCAGGACGAGTCGTCCTAAAACTCCCATTATTTATGGACCTGCTGAACAATTCGTGGTTGGTGGTTCGAAGGTACTTCGTGAGTCGGACAGTGATGTTGCCACTGTTGTGGCTGCTGGTGTAACTGTTTTTGAGGCGCTGAAGGCGTATGACCTTCTTGGCGAGGACGGAGTTTCTATCCGTGTTGTTGACGCTTATTCAGTTCATCCTATCGACCGAAACACAATGGTTACGGCTGGACGAGCGACAGGTAATCGACTTATTACGGTCGAGGATCACTATGCCGCTGGTGGCTTGGGGGATGCCGTCAGTGAGGCCGTGGCAGCTGAGGGGATCGTCGTCGAGCGATTAGCTATCCGTGAGGTGCCGCGGAGTGGTGGGTCGGCTGAATTGCTCGATCGGTTCGGCATATCGTCGAGACACATTGTTGATGCCGTTCGACGCCATCTCGACGTTTCCGCTTGAGTGCACAGTATTTCTATCGGTTGTCCCAGATAAATTTTATTGAGTTTCTGTCTGACTAGTTACGGGTTGCAGAATGGTGTTGAACGGACCATGATTAACCTGTTTTGTGGTGGTAGCGATTTTGGGTGTCTCGCCGCGCTATGATTGGTGCTGGTTCGTAGATTCTGGGTTGAGCTGAAAATCGGGTAAGGAGTCGACGATGCAATTAAAACCGTTTTTGGGGACCTTAGGGAGGCGTCCTAGCTTTTGCCTGGTCGTCGTTTATTTGGCGGTTTTTAGTTTCGGCATTGTAGGGCAGGCACAACAACCGGTGGCAGGAGATGGTTACAGCCGTCCCGCGCGCAGCAATCATGGGAGCCGTTCGGAAGTAATTGCCCCGCACGGGATGGTAGCCGCGAGTCATCCACTTGCAGCACAGGTTGGATTAGATGTGCTGAAGTCTGGTGGCAACGCAATCGATGCTGCAGTTGCGGTTAACGCCGTACTTGGTCTTGTTGAACCCCATATGAACGGTGTCGGTGGTGATCTGTTCGCGATCTTGTGGGACGCGGATGACGAACAGTTATATGGCCTGAATGCTACGGGACGCGCACCGTACGAAATTAGTCGTGAGACGTTGGTACGTCAGGGCTACCAGCGAATGCCAGGCATTGGACCGTTGACCTGGACGGTTCCAGGGGCCGTTGATGGTTGGGACCAACTACTTCAACGATTTGGCACGATGACGTTTGACGACGTGTTGAAGCCAGCTATTGCGTACGCGCGGAATGGGTTCCCTGTCAGTGAAATCATCCAGGGACAATGGGCCGCTTCTGAGAGTACTCTTGCTGAGTGGCCGGATTCGGCACAGACGTACCTTCCGAATGGTCGTCCTCCGCGAGTTGGTGAGTTGTTCAAGAATCCAGGTTTGGCCAAAACATATGAAGCAATCGCACGAGGTGGACGCGATGCTTTTTATCGCGGTGATATTGCTCGTCAAATTGTTGCCTTCAGTGAAGCAAACGGTGGTTACTTTACGATGCGTGACTTCGAAGATCACTCGTCTGTGTGGGTCGAACCTGTTAGTACGAATTATCGTGGGTACGACGTTTGGGAGATCCCACCAAACAGTTCCGGCATCTTGGCTCTAATGATTCTTAATATGATGGAGGATTACGATCTTCCGTCACTTGGACACAATTCAGCTGAAGCACTTCATCTTTTTACGGAAACAAAGAAACTCGTGTGGGCAGACCGCAACACGTATGTTGCTGATGCCGATTCGAATAAGCTTCCAACGCAACCGCTTATTTCGAAATCTTATGCTGCTGCACGTCGCCAATTGATTGACCAACGACAAGCGGCGACGACGGTTGTTGAAGGAAAGCCTTTTGAACACAGTGACACGGTTTATCTCACAGTCGTTGATAAAGACCGAAATGCAATTTCGTTGATCGAAAGCATTTTCGGTGGGTTTGGCTCAAAAATTGTACCCGGAGATCTTGGCTTCGCCCTGCAGAATCGGGGAGCCGGGTTTTCGTTGGAAGCCGGGCATCTCAATTCATTAGAGCCACATAAACGTTCCCTCCATACGAATATGCCGGGTTTTGTTACCAAGGATGGAAAGCCATTCATGCCGTTTGGAGTGATGGGCGGACCGATGCAGCCGCAGGGGCACTGGCAAGTATTGTCCAACATCATTGACTTTGGTATGAATCTACAAGAGGCGGGTGATGCCGCTCGTGTAAGGCACAGCCCCAGTCAAAGTCCTGGCGGGACATTGGCAGTCGAACCTGGGGTTTCGGATGAGGTTATTGCAGAGCTTCGGCGACGAGGTCATCACGTTGAGCGCCAGGGTGGCGGTGGCATGGGGGGGTATCAGGCGATCATGATTAACCCCGAGACTGGTATGTTGCACGGCGGAACCGACCCTCGAAAAGACGGTCAGGTCGTAGGGTATTAGGTGCGTTGCTAGGAGTCCATCTTCCGAAGGACGCCGATAATCTCATCCGCTTCTGGAAAGCGCTGTTCAACGTGCTTTGAAAAGACCATCTCGCCATCTGCAACGACGTCGAAGATACCGTTGATTCCCTCAATGAGTGAAGCATCGATGTTGAGCTCGCCTTTGATCGCGGCCGCCAGACTGGTGGCCTTCGGGAGATACTTTCAACGCGTGCAATAAGTGATAGATAGCTTCATCTGTTAGCTCGTGTACGAACCTATTTTAGCTTAGTTAGACGTAACAGTCTTTCGGGTTCTGTCCAGTTTGACGGTTGTAGCGACCACTCTACTTGTCCGCTAGTCAGAACGACGATGCGACTTATCTGAACCATCCGAAAAACCATTTCAGCCATGCTTGTTGTCGGATAGTAAATCGTGCTTTACGCATCTTGAGGGCGGCTTTATAAAGTGTTTCTGCGTGCGTTGGATAAGGGTGAATGGTGTTACCAATTGTTTGCAGGCCTACCGTTGCCTTCATGGCAATCGTTATTTCACTAATGAGATTCCCGGCCTGAGACGAGACGATTGTGGCGCCGAGAATTTTGTCTGTTCCTTTTCGGACATGGATTCGCGCGAAGCCGTTGCTTTCGCCCTCTATTGTTGCGCGGTCGACCTCGGAAAGTGGCTGGGTGTATGTATCGATTTCGATTCCTTTGGCTTTTGCCGTAACCTCGTCCATGCCAACGTGAGCGACTTCAGGATCGGTGTATGTGCACCAAGGAATCTCCAATGAGTCAACGGAAGCCATCCCGTAGCCGAACGGGTGTGGAAAAAGAGCGTTCTGGATCACGATTTTGGCCATGGCGTCAGCTGCGTGGGTAAATTTGTGGGTCGAACAGACGTCACCAGCCGCATAGATATTGGAGTTACTCGTGCGAAGCATCGGGTCAACTGTCACGCCGAACCCGTCGTACGAGACGCCGGCGGTTTCGAGTCCGAGGTCGCCAACGTTGGGGATACGACCTATCGCGACGAAGATTTCATCAACGTCAAGTATTGCGGTCTGACCACCATTTGAATAGTGCAGCTGCTTCGCGCCGGCCTTCGTCGTTACGGTGTGAACATGTGTATTGAGTAAGCACGCCACGCCGTCACGCTTCATCGAGTCCAGTAACACTGCGGCGGCCGCGGCTTCGTCGCGTGGCAGTAGTTGCGACTGTTGTTCAATTAGTGTCACAGCACTGCCGAAACGCGCAAAGGATTGGGCTAACTCGCAACCGATAGGTCCGGCACCAATAACCCCGAGTCGACGAGGTAGTTTTGTGATTGAAAAGACATTTTCGTTCGTCAGATAGCCTGCTTCCGCTAGGCCTGACACATTTGGTGAGGCCGGTCTGGTTCCAGAGCAGATGACGGCTTTTGAAAACTGAAGCGTGATGCCATCGACGTCCACAGTATTGTGCGAGGTAAAGGACGCGCTGCCAAAAAAAATGTCCACACCAAGCTTTGTGTAGCGGTCGGCTGAGTCGATAGAACTCACGCTGCTTCGAATTTGACGTACCTTATCCATGACACGGCCAAAATCGATCCGGTCGGTGTTTGGGATTGCGTCCGAAAATTCTGCCGCACGCTTGGCGGTGTTTATAAGACGTGCGGCATTGACCAGCACTTTTGACGGTACGCAACCAACGTTTAGGCAGTCCCCTCCCATCAAATAGCGTTCGATGAGGGCAACCTTGGCTCCGAGTCCGGCCGCGATAGAAGCGGTTACTAGGCCAGCAGTGCCTGCGCCCACAACGACGAGATTGTAACGCCCGGTCGGACTAGGATTTTTCCAGTTCGGTGGGTGGACATTGGCGACGAGTGCTCGATTGTGGAGGTCGTCTGGCTGTAAAGAGCCTATTGGAGGCGGCATGTGCTCACTTCACTATATGCTGTAGTAGGGCTGTCCAGACCACTGATACGAAGGAGTTACCATGGGCGTACTCGACCGAATTATGTTCAAAGGTTCATCTGAGCGCCAGTCGGGGGAAACTCAAAACGAACCGATTTCCCCACCGAGCGCACATTTTGTAAATGGTCATTCGCTTTCTGCACCATTTCCAGATGGTTTGAAGCAGGCGGTTTTTGGAATGGGATGTTTTTGGGGTGCGGAAAAGAAATTTTGGGAATGCCCCGGTGTCTACGCTACGGCGGTCGGCTACGCTGGTGGTTCCGTGCGAAATGTCACATACCAGGAAGTGTGCACCGGTGAAACGGGACATGCGGAGGTAGTACTCGTAGTTTTCAACCCTGACCAGGTGTCGTTCGACGAGTTGCTCACAATATTTTGGGAAAATCACGATCCAACACAAGGGATGCGTCAAGGAAACGATTTCGGGACGCAGTACCGGTCGGTCGTTTTCACGGAAAGTGCTGAACAACAGCAGAAAGCCGAAGCTTCACGCGCGTTGTATCAGGAAGATCTCAAAACTGCCGGTTACAGTGTGATTACAACAGAGATTCACCCGGCTCCTACCTTTTATTATGCGGAACCGTATCACCAGCAGTATTTAGCCAAGAATCCAGCTGGTTATTGTGGGCTTGGCGGTACGGGTGTGCGTTGTTCTGTGGGTGCCGACGTTAAATATGTCGGGTAGTCGGACCAAATGGGAGTGGCATGGTTGATTGGTGCAGATTTGGTGCCGTGTTATTTGATCTAGATGGAGTATTGACTGCAACGGCCTTACTCCATGCGCGCTGTTGGAAAGAGACGTTTGACCCTTATCTAGCAGGTATCGTCTCGGGCGATGAAATGGCGAGCCGACCGTTCGATGCTCTTGACGATTATGAGAAATACGTTAGTGGCAAGCCACGACACGATGGCGTGACGAGCTTCTTGGCATCTCGTGGACTGTGTTTGCCAGAGGGGGAATCGACAGATTCATGGGACACCGAAACAGTTTGCGGATTCGGAAACCGAAAAGCTGAACTTTTTTCATCTGTATTACTTACCGGTAGCGTGGAGGCGTATCCTGATGCCGTTGCGTTGGTGCGCTACCTTCATGAACAATCGGTACGAATGGCTGTCGTTTCTTCGAGTCGAAATTGTGGGCCAATACTTGACGCTACGGAAATTGCTAATTGTTTTGAATTGCGTGTGGACGGCGTCGTGGCGGAACGAATCGGATTGGCCGGAAAACCCGCGCCCGACACCTTTGTACACGCTGCACAGGAGCTAGGGGTGGCGCCTCAGGAGACTGCGGTTGTTGAGGATGCGATTGCGGGTGTGAGAGCCGCAAAAGCTGGATCCTTTAGCCTCGTAGTTGGTATTAACAGGACGGCTGGTCAGGTTGATCTCGTTGCCGAGGGTGCGGACGTAGTTGTGAGAGATCTCCGCGAGACCTATAGGCAGACAGCCGGGCCGATGTCTTCGGTATCAGAGATAAACCGATGAGGGCGAGTAGGCACAAGAATGTTCCTGAAGATGTGTACCCGCTTGACGAGTGGCGCCTGGTCGAGAAACGCTTCGATTTGCAATACCTTGGCGCCGCGGAATCTTTGTTTGCCATTTCGAATGGTTATCTGGGTATGCGTGGCACCTGTGATGAAGGACAGCCCAACGTTCACAGTGGAACGTACGTTAACGGGTTTCATGAGACATGGCCCATTGTTTATGGTGAGGAAGCGTACGGATTTGCGAAGGAAGGCCAAACAATAATTGATGTTCCTGATGCCAAAGTCATTAAGTTGTATGTGGATGACGAACCGTTTTATTTACCGACCGCAACAGTTGACAACTTCGAACGTGTGTTGGATATGCAGAATGGAACACTTGACCGTGAACTTGTGTGGACCCATTCGTCTGGTCAAAGAGTTTCCATTAAGTCTCGCCGCTTAGTGTCTTTTGAACATCGCCACTTAGCTGCCATAGCGTACGACATTACGTTACTTACGAGTGACGCCCCGGTTGTTATTGTTTCGGAATTGGCGCGCGGGAGTTCGACAGTCACGGCTTCCAAGGATCCGAGAATACGCCAGTTCGGGTGCGAGGTGCTTGAGCCCGTGGTGCAGCGTGCAGGCGAACGACGAGTCGTGCTTGGCTTTCAGACCAAGTCGAGCAAAATGACATTGTCGAGTGCGGTTGATCATTCGATTGAGACAGACTGTGCTTATAACGTGGAGACAGAATCGGACTCGTCCTCAGGACAGGTGACGTTTTCGATTGACGCGACGCGGGGAAAACGAATTCGCGTGGTCAAATACATTACGTATCATTCGTCACGCCGACCACAGGCTGATGAATTGTGCCGACGCTCTGACTTAGTGCTTGACCGTGCAGTTCACCATGGTTTTGAGGACCTTGTGCAGAGTCAGCGTCGGTTTCTCGATGACTTTTGGCGACGGAGTGATGTTGTCGTCGAAGGATATCCGGAGTGGCAGCAGACCGTTAGGTTTAACCTATTCCAGATTTGCCAAGCGACGGCTCGGGCAGAGGGTGTTGGGGTGCCAGCCAAGGGACTTACGGGCCCCGGCTATGAAGGACACTATTTTTGGGACACGGAAATTTATCTCTTTCCGTTTCTGGCATATACGAAACCCCGCATTGCTAAAAATTTACTCAAATTACGCCATGACCAACTCAGCCACGCCCGTCAACGGGCTCGAGAGTTAAACCAACGTGGCGCACTGTTTCCGTGGAGAACTATTAGCGGTACGGAAGCTTCTGCCTATTATGCGGCCGGAACAGCTCAGTACCACATCAATGCGGATATTGTGTACGCCCTTCGTAAGTACGTTGAAGTGAGTGGAGATGACGAGTTTCTCGCTGATGTGGGCGCTGAGATTTTGGTTGAAACTGCTCGGCTTTGGTTGGACCTCGGCTTTTTTGGGAACCAGGATGGAAAGTTTCATATTAATGGTGTGACGGGTCCTGACGAGTACAACACCGTGGTCAACAACAATCTCTACACAAATCTGATGGCCCGTGAAAACTTGTGGTACGCGGTTAGTACCGTAAGTGCGTTGCGCGCCAGGTCGCAGACGCAGTTCGACGCATTGGTTCGGAAGACAGGGCTTGTGGCGGATGAGATAGACGACTGGCAAAAAGCCGCGGAGGCTATGTACATTCCGTATAGCGATGAGGACGGGATCCACCCGCAGGATGATGCCTTCCTGGATAAGGAGGAGTGGGATTTTTCAGGGACTCCTGCTGAGAAGTATCCCTTGTTGCTTCACTATCACCCTCTGGTGATATATCGACACCGAGTCATTAAACAGGCTGACGTGGTGCTGGCGATGTTTCTACTCGGAGAGGAATTTTCTGTGGAGCAAAAGCGTCGCAATTTTGATTTTTATGACCGGTTAACAACGCGTGATTCGTCACTTTCGTCATCAATAGAAAGTATTGTTGCTTCTGAAGTTGGGCAGCAAGAGAAGGCTGTCCAGTATTCCATTGATTCTGGCCTTATGGATCTCGCGGATGTAGCGAGGAATGTCAAAGATGGTTGTCACATTGCATCCATGGGCGGGTTTTGGATGACGCTCGTGTATGGGTTTGCAGGCTTACGTGATAACGGTGGACTGCTTCGATTTACTCCACGGGTTCCGGAACAGGTGGGCAGTTTGAAGTTTTCCCTCCAGATTCAGGCCCACCGACTCGAAGTTAACGTGAGCCAAAAATCTGCTACCTACCTGGTTCGAGGCGACGACCCCTTCACCCTGCAGCATGAGGGTGAACAGATTGAGTTGGCACCTGACATCGCTGTTACAAGGCCTGTGACCTTGCCGACGGCCGGTGACGATCAGACCAACTGACCGCGTCTGTTACAAGTAATCCTCCCGGACCGGCTGGAAAATATCGATAAAACGACAGGCCGTGATCGCACGTCCAGAGTGGACAGCGTTCGATGGAATGACAGCCACGGAGCCTTCGGTTAGACGAGTTTCCATTCCGTTGACTGTCATTTCAAACTCGCCTTCAAGTAAATTCGATACCTGTTCATGGGGATGTGCGTGCTCTGGCAATTCTGCACCCGCCTCAATATCCCAGTGCACGATCGTCATGTTGTCCGCATGAATGAAACGTCCATGAAAGCCCGGCATTTGTTCTCGTGCAGTTAGCTCTTGGAGGTTAAGAAACGGCATTTGTCCACGCCTTAGCTAAACGTATTTAGTTATCCAGACCAAACGTAAAAACCACGTTTCCGGCGGCTATTGTCACGTACTGCTCGCCGTTGACCGAGTACGTCAGCGGGGCAGAATGGACTCGAGCACCGACTGCAACGTGCCATAGCTCTTGGCCGCTCACTGCGTCAATGGCGAAAAAGTAACCGTCAACCGTGCCACCGAAAACAAGGTCCCCGGCCGTTGCCAAGAGCCCAGATGTCGACCGTGGTTGGATGGGATATTCCCATCTGACGTCTCCAGACGCGGGATCAATGGCCCGAATAGCACTGTGATAGTTGTCGATTGGAGCAACGTTCTCGCCACCCCCTCCGGTGTATTGTTCGCCTTCTACATATTCCTCATCCCGAATGAAATACAACTGTTCACCGTCGAATGCGTTTACGTAGAAAAGACCGGTTCTTGGACTAAATGCTGGAGACCACCAGTTTGTGCCACCACCGATGGTTGGCGATACCAGCGTGCCTTCAGGCGACGGTTCCATGTTCGGAACGCGAATCGGTCTGCCGTTTTCATCAAGGCCTTCGGCCCATGTCTGTCGCGCGTACGGCTTGCCGACAAGAAATTCTCCGGTTTCACGGTCGAGGGTGTAGTAGAAGGCATTTCGATTGGCCCACATCATGACTTTTCGCATTTCCCCTTCATACATGATGTCACCCAGGATCGGGACCTGGATGGCGTCCCAGTCATGAATATCATGAGGGGTAAACTGAAAATACCATTCAAGATTCCCCGTGACGCCATTCAGGGCAAGTGCGGAGTCGGAGTACAAGTTGTCACCCAACCGTACGTCGCCGTTCCAGTCGGGCCCTGGATTGCCGGTTCCCCAATATACGAGGTCAAGGTCCGGATCATATGAACCAGTAATCCATGTGGGTGAACCGCCGGTACGCCACGACTCCCCAGCCCAGGTTTGGTTGCCCGGTTCATCGGGTCCTGGAATGGTGTGCGTCCGCCAAAGCAGGTCCCCTGTTTCCGGATTGTAGGAATCGAGAAAACCACGGATGCCATATTCTCCGCCTGCGATTCCGGTGACTACCTGGTCTTTGACGATTAAGGGAGCCGCCGTTTTACTGTAACCACTTTGGTATGGTGCCACTTCCTTCGCCCATTTCAAGTTTCCGGTTCTTGCATCGATGGCAGCGAGTTTAGCGTCAAGCGTACTCATGTAGAGAGTCTCACCCAGGATGGCAACACCTCGGTTGTTACGCCCGCAGCAGATACGGAGGTCGTCTGGGAGTTCGTGGTCATAGCGCCAGTACTGACGTCCTGTAGCGGCGTCGACCGCGACGACGTTGCTCGGAGCTTCCGTGATGAACATGACGCCGTCGACGACGATTGGGACGGTTTCTGCTCGGTCAATTTCTGGGATTTGGTATGCCCATTTTAGTTCCAGCTCGCCGACGTTACGACTGTGGATGCTGTCGAGTCCACTGAAACGTTGACTGTCAAGTGTGCCGTTATACATGAGCCAGTTTTCTGGCTCGTCGGCAGCGTTTAGTAGGCGTTCCCATGTAACTGGTTCTAAGGAGGGACCGCCGTCTTGGCTTTGTCCGTTTACGGCCAAAGGTAGTGCGGTCATCAGTGCGATGCCAAATGCTAGGCGCTTCATACTAGCTCTCCCTCCGTAGTGAGAAAACATAAGCGATGACGTCATCCAGTTCACTGTCGGTCAAGTTGGCACTGGGCATCGTCGAGGTTTTGATCCGTTCGCTCGACCGGATGTCGCTTTTCAGAAAATTCCATAAGTTTTCACCGTCGTCCATAAGTCGGATGGTGAACGTGTCCTCGTTCATCCGTAGCCCTTCGACCACAGAACCGTCTGACTGCGTCACACGCATGGTCCACCACCGGGGAGCGACGTTTTCGTCAGGGTCCCGTAGCGCTGTTCGAATCTCTTCTGGCTCCAGCTGATTGCCGATCGTCGACAAATCAGGACCCAGGCGTCCCCCTTCGCCATTGACCATATGGCAATTTGAGCAGTTTCCTTTTCCGTTGAAGAGTTGACCGCCACGGGCTATGTTGCCGGGCAAGTTGTAGTCGCTCGGGTCTAGGTTTAGTGAGTTGATGTAGTGCACAATCTGCCAGACCGTTTGGTCGGAGGCTCGCGGGCTTATCCCGATCATGGCGGTGTTAGGGATACCTTCACGAATAACTGAGAAAAGGGCCTCATCAGTACCAGCTTCCAATGTGCCGGTTGTTAAGTCGGGTGCACCCGTCTCGTCGTTTCCCATCGCGTCACGTCCGTGACAGCGTCCACATTGGGCACGAAAAACCCGCTGTCCCATGGTTCGGTCGACATTGGTGTCATAGACGTTTTCCTGCGCACCTGCTGGTACGGACGTGCCAGCGACGACGATGGTGGAGACCAAAATCGCCTGGGTCAGTCCAATACTTAGAGTCTTTTTCATCGTGCCACCTCTCTCAATAGCGACGTCAAGACGCGATCATAAACGCTTTCCGTTACCGTGTGTCAAAGTTCTTTAGCGTTTGCTAGATCAGGCCGTTTTGAAGCGTTTTACCATTGCTCGAAGCATTGTTGAGACACCACGTTCAAATTTACCGATCGAGCCAAATCGGGTAGCTCTATTTCGTATAAGGCGTTTCGGCTTAGTGCCAGACAATTGGCCGAGATGATGCACGAGTCGCTCCATTACGAGCCGTGCAGCGGCGTCGTAGTCGCGATGCGCTCCGCCAGGGGGTTCTGGGACAATACCGTCAATAACACCCTGCTCCAGTAGGTCGTGGGCTCGTAATTTCAGTCCCGATACCAACTCGTCTGTTTGCGACGCGTCGCGCAGAAGAATGGCCGCTGCGCCTTCCGGTGCAATTACCGAGTAGATAGCGTTTTCCTGCATCAGGATGACGTCAGCGAGTCCGAGCGCAAGTGCTCCGCCACTTCCACCTTCTCCAATTACGACGTTGATGATCGGTACTTCAAGGCTCGCTAGGAGTCCTAAATTTTCACCAATCGTCAGAGCAATACCACGGTGTTCAGCTTCCAGACCTGGAAATGCTCCAGGAGTGTCCACAAAAGTGATGACCGGGAGATGAAATTTTTCAGCCAACTTGAGTAGTCGGTAGGTTTTCCGATAGCCCTCTGGCATAGGCATGACCTGCCCGGTTTGTGCGATTACCATTACAGGATGCCCGTGGAGTGTGGCGAGACCGGTAAGGATGGCGTCGTCGTCTCCGTAGCAACGGTCGCCATGCAGCTCTGTGAATGAGGAAAATATTCGGTCAACGTAGTGTCGCGCACGAGGTCGCTCAGGGGACCGTGCTAACTGCACAATTTCAGTGGCGTTGCGCGTGGGCTTTTGTGTGGGTGCGAGCTTCACCGCTGGCCAGTGGGGATTTCGGTCGGCTGTCAACTGTGAAAGCAGGACCGCTAGTTGATTGCGCAGTGCTCGACGAGGGACCACCATGTCGATCATCCCATGTGCGAGCACTGTTTCGGCGCGCCGTTCCTCTTTGGGAATACGCTCATCGATAGTGCCTTCGACAACCCTGGCCCCAACGAATCCGATTTGGGCTTCCGGTTCACCGATGAGAATATCGCCAAGGGAGCCAAAGCTGGCAAATGTGCCGCCAAAACTTGGGTTCGTCATGACTGATATGTAGGGCAACCCGGCGGCTTTGTGCGCTGCAACAGCTGTGGCTGTTTTTGCCATCTGCATAAGTGCGAGGATACCTTCCTGAATGCGTGCCCCACCGCTTGCAATAACAGAGACAACGGGCAATTTGCGACGGGTTGCGGCCTGAAAGGCACGTGCTACCTTTTCGCCCACGACGGACCCCATCGTGCCACCAAGAAAGTCAAACTCCAGCGATATGAGTACGAGAGTGTGGCCATCGAGGCGTGCTTCGCCGCTGATAGCGGCTTCATGCATGCCGGTCCGCTCTTCCGCTTCCCGGAGGCGCTCCACATAGGGGTCGGTGACGTTGAAGTCGAGTGGATCAGCAGAGTGTAAGCGTTTCCCGATTTCTCGAAAGCTGTCTACGTCGGCGAGATGTTGAATCCATTCCTGCGCATTGAGTGGTGCGTGCCAGCCGCAGGATGGGCACACTGCGAGTTCCTCACGGAAGACTTCGTTGGAGCATTCCGTTTTGCACCGACGGCAGGCTGTGGTGGTAACGGGGGACTCTACATCGACACTAGTGGGTGGTGGTTTCGAGTCTGGGGTCTTGTTCACAGTGGCACCTTTTGTGTTGTCTGGTGTTGAGTAACGACGAAATACTGACTAGTCGCATTGCGGCGTAGCGCAAGTAACTGAATCTAATGATAAGTGATAAAAATTTATAGTTGACCGGTCATTTAATAAATGACATTGACTGGTTTTATTGGTGATATTTCGTCCTATAAACTTCGATGGACTTTTGAGCTTCCGAGCCTTGGTTAAAAAGCGGTAGCGACGGAGAGCAACGCCCCTCTGACTAGACGGACGGCGAGCAGTAAAACCATGGGGGAGAGGTCTAGCCCACCCATGTCTGGAAGCACCTGTCGAATTGGTCCGAGTAACGGTTCTGTTACCGTGTGTAGAAAGTTAGCAATCGGATGGTCCGGTGGGAGCTGGACCCAGGAAGTGATTACAGCGCCAAAGACGACAAGGGTGTAGACGTCGAGCAGGGAAATAAGCAGCATCGTGAACGTCGTGAAACTGATTCGTAATTAACCCCTGAATCATACAGTGTTTCCATGAAGACTCTTTTGATATTGCGGCATGCCAAATCAAGTTGGAAGCAGCACACGCCGACGGACCACGACCGGCCATTGAATAACCGCGGCAAGCGTGACGCGTTACGTATGGCCAAACTGGTCGAGGAACAAGCATTCTGTCCTGACCTTATTCTTGCATCGACTGCCAAGCGGGCCAGGCTGACGGCAGAAGCGGTCGCTGTTCGGCTTACCGGGAGCGATGTGATTAGGCTAGAACCCCGCCTTTACCTTGCTTCAATGGATGCGATTGTTTCCGTTCTACAGGAAGCAAGCGATCGAGTGAACTGTCTAATGGTCGTGGGCCATAATCCGGGCCTTGAGGAATTGGCGCGTGTACTCACAGGGGGTGCCGAGCCGTTAGTGACCGGCGCGTTGGTCAACGTTCAGTTGCCAATCGAAAAATGGGATGCACTCGGTGTCACGGACTCTGGTCATCTTGTAGGTCGGTGGATTCCACGGGCTCTTGAGGATTGAGAGTTTCAAGTTCGACCACCAGTTCGTTATAGAACTCGGGAAAGCTTTCTTCTACGAACGGGGCATCCGGTGCAAGCGTCCAGCCTAGGTCGCCTGTTTCCAAGAGTTCGAGTGTTTCCTGCGGTGAAACTCCACGACGAACCAACTGTGTGGCGCGTGTGCGCAATGTGAGTAGGCGGTCGCGGAAGATTTGGACGTCACGTTTTTGAAGGGGAAGACCGTGTCCAGGGATGACCACGTCAAAGTCGAGTGCCAGTATGCCGCCGAGCGCGATAATCCAGTCTGCACTATTGCCGCCGTTGGCGTAATCGATAAATGGAAGTTCCTGAACAAAAAGATCGCCGGCATGTAACACGCGCTCGGTTGGGAACAACACAACAGCATCTCCATCTGTATGGCCGTTTCCAAAGTGATAGACCTCAATGGGGGTGTCAGTGAGAAATAAAGATGTTTTTGCTGTGAATACGAGGTCTGGAGTTGGGTGATTTGCTGCGAGCATGTGGGTACGGGTGTTTTCGTGGGTGACGATACGGGCATTCGGGGAAAGGGCTCTTATTCCACCGATGTGGTCACCGTGGTGGTGCGTCCCGACAACGAACTCGATAGGTGAACTAGTGATACGTGTTACGCACGCCAGAAGTGCGTCATTTGCGTTCGGAAGCTTGCCGTCAACTACCACCGTTCCGGCGGGGGTGACGAACACCGTAACGTTGCCGCCGCCCCCTGCAATGAGGTAGAGGTCAGTAGCAATTGGCACTATCGTAAGGGCGTCTGGGTCGGTCGGCGCCGCCACAGTTTGTGGCACAGTTGCGGCAGGGTCGAATGAGTTGCAGGGAACTCCGGAAAACGTGTTTGCGGGCGCCGACTGGTTTTGCTCTGCATAAACGTCACTGACGACGAGTCCCAACGTCATTATGAATGTGACAATTATTGTGGTGCGCACATTAGTTCCAGAGTTCTTGGTAAATGCTGCTTCTATTGTAGAGAACTTATCGCACGTTTAAGTTCCGGTCGAGTTCGACGATTGATGCGCCGAGACCTCCGCCTACGCGGCGGGTATAACGCGCGTCACTTATTGCGACTCTGTAGCCGTCATCAGTCTCTGTAACCACGAAGACCGGGAAGCGTGTCCAGGTCGCTAAGCCCCAGATATGCGGTGCGGTGAGCGCAGCCTCGGTAATACGACCGCTGTCGCCACGGGCAATAGAGGGGCTCGTGATTCGGATCGGGTTTGTCTGCAACCAGTCGATTTCAAGAAAGTGATAGTGTTCGGCGTCTGCCACTAAAATGTCTCGCCTAAATGGGTTGGCGGGTGTCGGACTGGCCATAATGGTAACCGGGGAGTCGTCGCGGTCTGCTAGCCAAGTGACAACTTGCTCCTCGGCCAGCCGCGATGCCGCGAGCATTACCGTGGTGTAAACGATCACGGCAGACAGACAAAGACTCGCAAGTTGTGGCAGATGTTGTTGCCAGTGTCCGGCAACGCGCAACCAGACTATTCCCACAACGCCGACGCACCAGAGCAATCGTGCCGACGCGGGTGCACCTTCAAATCCGGTCACGAGTGATGTGAGGGCGACACCGAGTACAACCCAGGCGGCGACACTTAACCGTGATGCGGAGTGAGACAGTGCGACGGTTGTTAGGGTCAAAAGCCAGACCCATGGGTCGACAATGAACAGGGTGTCTCCGTAGAACCACGTGCCGTCAAAAGGCATCAAAAATCGCACGCCGTAGGTGTTGAGCCAATCGAGGACCGGGTGGGACAGCACTGCGATGGTGCCCAGCGCGAGAAGTGGGCCGGCACGGGCATTGGGGGTACGGTTCCCTAATTTTGCCGTCATTCGATCGGTAAGAAGAAGCAGTCCGGTCAACAGAACGGGGAGCACGACCATCGCTAATATCCCGTGAGTGAGCCCGCGGCGGAACCCGAGAGACAGGTCTCGGTCCATGAACATCGTGATGGCATCGATATCGGGCGCGTTTGCGCCTAGAATCAGCATTGGTGTTGCCATCGCCGACCAGTTTTTCAATCGGGTTTCGGCGAGTGTCGCGCCGACCAATGTGTGGGCTAAGGGATCCATAAAGGCCTACTAGAATACTCAAGACTCGCACGGATTGTCGGCGGGTGTGCCTAGAGGAGTCACGTGAAAAAAACAGATGCATTACGCGGAGTAAACGTCGCGTTTGTTGGTGCCGGTGC
>CAZDQD010000006.1:0-6496 GCA_964507425.1 uncultured Vicinamibacteraceae bacterium | reverse complement strand
ACCGAAATATATTAACGAGATAGCCATTAGGAGATTACTTTGGATTCTTCGAACGAAATCGAGGTCCGTAATGAGAAACCCTGGGGTTACGAAATTCATTGGGCTAAAACGGACCGTTACGTCGGCAAGGTAATACACATCGAGGCCGGTCATGCGCTGAGCCTTCAGTACCACAACCTAAAGGACGAAACCATTCTTCTCTGGTCCGGGCGTCTACTCTTTGAATTACAAAATGAACGGGAGAAACGAGAATGGGAGATGAAACCCGGTGAACGAATCCACATATCGCCAAATGTCGTTCACCGCATGACGGCAATAACGGATTGTGACGTTATCGAGGTGTCCACGCCTGAAATCGACGACGTTGTACGGCTCGAAGATCGGTACGGGCGAAAGGACCAAAATAACGAAAGCTAGAAGGGAATATCATCGTCCGACAACTCTGGCACTGGCGACGACGTCGCGGCTTGCTCCCCACCGGCTGACTGGCTGGAATAATTGTCTCGAGAGCCACCTTCGGTAGCACCACGACCGCCAACGAACTCAAGGCTGTCGACCCTGATCTCCGTGGTGGACCGTTTATTTCCGTCTTTGTCGTCCCATTGCCGTGTTTGCAACCGGCCCTCAATATAGACCTGCGTCCCTTTCTTTAAATACTCCTGCAGGCCCTCCGCACGTCGACCCCAGATGACCAACCTATGCCACTCCGTCTTTTCCTTACGCTCACCACTATTCTTGTCTTTCCAGGTCTCGCTTGTCGCCATGGTGCAGTTACCAACGGCCTCACCACCTGGCGTATAACGAAGCTCTATGTCTCGGCCAAGTCTACCCAGCAATATAACCTTGTTAACACTTCCCATTGAAATCTATTACTCCTTGAACGCTAAGGTTGACCAAGTCGATCGAGCGCCTGTTGTGCCAATGTAGCCATCATGTGTTCAGAGTAATTCTCAACAACGCGTTCAAAAGCCTGCCTCGCGCGATCCGTTTGTCCGAGACGGTCAAGCGCTAACCCTCTTTTGTAAGACGCTTCCGGAACAATGTCTCCGTCAGGGTAATTCAGCAACACCTGTTCAAAGGCCGCAACGGCCTCGTCGAAACTTCCTTCAGCAAAGTGGGTCTGACCGATATAAAAAGACGCGTCGTCAGTTAACTCTGATCGTGGAAAACTCTTTATGTAAGCCTCAAATCCTTGAATCGCCAAACTCCACTGACCACTTGTATAGTCGGACCACGCGGTGTCATACATTCGCTGCGGTGAAATGCCAGCTGGCACAGTTGTCGCAACAGGCGGAGGTGGAACTGCTGACGAATCTGCCGTCGGTTCAGCTACCGGCGTCTCACTAACACCAGCTGGAGCATTCCCCATTGGCAGACCTGTCTCGGGATCAACTAGTAGTTGGACAGGAACCGGCACCGGGGGTGGTATAGAAACCCGCAACGCCTCCACTTCCTGCGAAAGTGAGGAGACCCTGACGTTGGTTTCGTCAAGCTTTTCACGCAACACGCGTACGCCAGACGCAACGCTTTCAGTTGTTAGGCGTTGATCCGCGAATGCCGTCTGCATCGCATCTGCTTGGTCATCCAGTCTTGTTGTGAGAGTCGTGAGAACACCTTCAAGACCACCGATCAAGTGATGCAGTCGCAAGGTCTGCTCCTGCAACATGCGAATATCTGCCATTAACTGCTCGTGCTCGCGATCAGCCGCGAACAAAGACGAACTCAGCATAAAAATAGCAGCCGAGCAAATAACTATTTTTTTTCTCATGGCGTATCTTTCAGATTCTACCGTGATAACACGTTAACTGTAATACCCAAACCCAGAACAAGCCTAGCATTCTGATTGCTTCTTGATTATTGGGAGGTTACAACAAAATGTGCTCTCCGGTTCGTTGCCCATGCTTCTTCATTGCTGGCAGCGTTAAATGGAAATTCTTTTCCGTAACTCACGGTGCTGATACGGTCGGCGTTAAGCCCAAGGCTAACGATATGATCACGAACTGCAAGAGCCCGCCTTTCACCAAGGGCGAGATTGTATTCCGGCGTTCCACGTTCATCACAATGCCCCTCAACAGTCACCATCCAGGTGGGATTTTCACCAAGGCGAGCTAGATTTGATTGAATCGCCGCCCTCGCCCCATCATTAAGGTCGCTACTGTCGTAGCCAAAGAAAATTGGTTCAAGAGGCGCCTCTTGGTTGATTTCTTCAAGAGTCCGAGAACTAATCTCGTTGTCTGGTATGACTGGGGGCGGGGGTGGCGGTGCTTCAGGAGCCGGAGGAGGACTCGGCGCTGGCGCCCTTGCCTCAACCGGCGGCGATACCGGAACCTCTGGTTCAACTGGATCTGGGTTCCTAACACAGCCCTGCGACACAAAAACAAACGCCGCAAGAATCAGTAGAACTCTGGCGGATCGAATGTTTCCAACTCTACAAACTGCTGTTCGTTCCACTTTTCACCTCGTTATCGTGACCAGTTGGGCATCTCATTGTTTCCGTTGCTTGTGACTCTCGTAAGACCTCTGCCGTCACGGCCAATCAACCAAATCTGCTTGTCACCGCTACCACGCGAAGAGGAAAATGCTAAATGTCTTCCGTTCGGGGAATACGTTGGACTTTCATTCGAACCAAGGCCAAAAGTAACTTGCCGGACCTCATTTGTGGCAAGATCCACAATCTTAATATCGAATCCTGGGCCCGTTCGAGACGCGTACGCGATCTCGTTGTAAGGAGCCGGAGACCAAGTGGGACGATCGCAATAGGATTCAAAGGTTATCCGCCTCAATCCCGTCCCATCAACATCAACAACATAGACTTGCGGTGAGCCACTCCGATCCGAAGTAAACGCCATTTGATGTCCAAGCGGTGACCAAGTTGGACTGGTGTCAATTCCAGGATGATTCGTGAGGCGCCGCACCTCCGAACCGTCAACATTCATAATATAGATTTCCGGGTTGCCGTCGCGGTTAGACGTAAAGGCGATTTGATCGCCATTCGGTGAATACGAAGGCAACCAATTGTGCACTCTGGACGTACCACTCCCCGGAGCCTCTTGCCTCCCTTCGTAAATGTGGGAGACAACAACATCCTGAAATCCCGATGTGTAAGATGTGTATGCGACTGAGCGGCCTGTCGGAGACCAAGTCGGGGTAATGTTAAGTGAGCGCCCAACCGTCACCCTTCGAACATTTGCACCGTCGTAGTCCGAAACGTAGACTTCCTTTGTTTGCCTGTCTGGAACCAATCCAAGGGCCGACTGACTGTCCCTGTCGGACACAAACGTTAGACGACTTCTAGCAACCCCGGCCAAGCCCGACTGATTCCTGTGAATTTCATCAGACAGCTGGTGTGCGTAAACTCGAATATTGTCCGTCGATCCCGTGTATTCGACGCCAAAAGCCGAATCAAGAGAACGAACATCAAACAATCTAGCCTGTACTCGAATCTCCCCATCGTTAATTCGACTTACAGAACAACTAACGACTCCATCTGCACCGAGTTCGCGCCAGGCATCGAACGGAATATCTGTCAACCCCCGTGCCTTCGGAACAGTGTCGTTCACGTCACGTGCGACCATTCTGAACTCTCGCTCAAACTCGAGGTCGTCCCACAACACTTCGGCTATCGTGCTGGCAGCTTGGGCGGTTACTTCGTCACCAGTCAGGGCTAAGCAGTCCGGCACCGCAAATCTCGGTTGAGCTCCAATTCGTCCACCGATGATTAGATCAACCTCAGAGCGTTGTTGGGCTTGGGTCTCAACCCCTCCAACCACCAGATTCACAGCGAACACAACTGCAGTCAACGCTAGAAACAAAAAGACACGTGGAATTTTGTGAGTCGAGTAGGTCATCGTTGATACTCAAACGTAAGTCGAACAGTAAGACTGCTTTCAGGAAAGGCAGACGGTAAAGGAGGAAGCGTTCGGGTCAGTTGGACGGCACGCTGAGCACTTAAGTCAAGAGCTATTTGGCCACTGCCACGGTGCAATCCGACACCATCTATAGAACCATCTCTTTGGATCGTGAAGCGCACAACAACAAGTCCAGGCGAACGTTGATTATTATCCCAACGTCGACGGATCAGTTCCAACATAGTGGCCAGGTATTGTGGACAACAAAAATCGCCCACATCAAGTTCAGCACCACTTCCACCTAGACCGCCAGCGGAAAGGCCTACTCCCATGCCTTCGACACCTGTATCCGCCATCGCTAATCCTTCGCGGATTTCGGATCCTCTTGTCGGCGTCCGTCCCCTAGCTTCTTCCGGCGCAGCCTCTGTCTCGACCTCTGGTTCGGGCCGACGCCTAGCTTCAGTTTCGCGCACAGGCAGTACCATCTGAGGCGGGGTAGGAGTCGGCGGCTGAATCCATTGCGGTCTGCGTGCTTCCGATAACGGAATAACTTCCTGAACGGGTCGACTTCCGAGCGGGTTTAATCCGCCCTCGCCGGGCCCCTCAGGCCCACCGAGGCTTAATGTCATAACATCTAATGCGTCTTCGTCTTCGTAGCCAGATATCCAAGTATCCGGAGCAAAAAGGAGAAACAAAATAACGACACCATGTACCGTTAACGAAACCAGAAAGGTGCGTCTTAGACCATCGCCTTCGTGTTGGCGTTCTCTCAAGAGTTCAGTCGTTTGTTCTCTCATCGTCAGATAAAACTAGCGATCAATTGGAAAATCAAGCACGAGCCCAACCTCCTGCACGCCACCCTCTTTCATTAGATCCATTACACCAACTAACTCCCCGTAGGTGATATCTTCGTCACCACGTAAAAACACTGACTTCTCGACTCGGTCCAGCATTTCCAACCTTAAGCGTTCAGCCAAAGCCTCTATCTGAACATTATCCTCACCAACCTGTACAAAACGTTCCGAACGAAATTCGATGGGCACCGTAACAAATAGCCGCTCGGCAACGAGCGCCTCTGCCCGTCTCGCCTCGGGCAGGTTAACGTCAATCCCACGCTGCATCATTGGAGCGGTCACCATGAAGATCACCAACATTACAAGCATCACATCAACGAGTGGAACCACGTTTATTTCAGACAGAGAGGAACTCACACGCCTTCCACGTCGCCCTCGGGACGCGTTCTGACTATCCATTGTGTTGACGTGGGGCATCGCTAAATGTTGCTCCTACCCGGAAAAATTCCGCTCCGCAATGTTAAGGAACTCAAGAGAAAAATCGTCTATAGCAGAGGCTACCAGTTTTATCCGAGTCGTAAGGTGATTATAAAAATAGACAGCTGGGATCGCTGCAAAAAGACCAGCGGCGGTTGCCAGTAGGGCCTCAGCAATTGGTGGCGCGACCACCGCAAGACTCGTCGAACCGGTACTGCCAATCCCCTGAAAAGCAAGAATTATTCCCCAGACAGTTCCAAGAAGACCGATAAACGGGGTAATACTAGCCGTCGTTGCAAGGATAGGCACGTGTTTCTCGAGTTTATTAATTTCAACGCTTGAAGCCCGGAGAAGGACGCGATCTAAAGCTTCAAAGCTTCGCAATACAGGACGTTGATCCGCGACATCTCCCTCCTCTACGTCGGCTTCTGATTTACCGGCCTTCAGCTGTGTATTGAGTTCAACATATCCGGCTTGAAAAACACCAACCAGAGGACTCGCCGCAAGTGACTTACAGACCGACTGCACGTCCGAAAACCTTCCGCTCTTGCGAAACACTTCAACGAATGTCGCGGTCTGGGTTTCAACACGATTAAACTCCCGCAATTTAAAAAAAATAATTGCCCAAGAAGCAACGGAGAAAAAAAGCAATGTCGCAAGGACAAACTGCGACGCCAAGGAAGACCGTGCAACTAGTCCAATCAGGTCTCCGCTAAAACCCCCCGCATCCTCCGCTGGAGATATTTGCAACAATGCAACCAAATAATGTTCAAACGTCAACAAAACAAAATCCTCCGTCACTGATCATTGAGGCACTGCCTGACCGGAAAAGGCCAAAGGTAACGGACAACCTCACCGGATACAGCAGAGCATATGAAATTAAAATGAAGATTTTGCGGTTATTGAAAATTTGCTTTGGCAACAAAGGTTGCGACACTTGTGTGCCCTCAGCATGCGACCTGCTGGCTAACAAGCGCGCGCTTGATGAAACATAAGCAAAACACGAATGGATACGCACCACGCCCCTCCGTTTTTTCTCGGAGCGCCGCTGGGAAAGCGCCGGCGAGGCACAGATTACCATGGAGACAAGATCGTGTCAAACGTATGATAACATTGGATTTCTGTCATTTTAGAGTTGTCCGTAGGTCACATAAAAAGAGGCAGGGCACGAAGGTCAATCCGTCTCATCCAAACCTCTTAGTCACGCAAAATGATTCATCTACTGCGTATCCAGAATCTCGCGATCGTTGACGAAATCGAAGTCGAATTTAATAGCGGCTTAAATGTCCTAACTGGTGAAACTGGCGCTGGTAAATCATTGATAATCGGCGCGCTTAATTTGCTAGTCGGAGGCAGGCCAAGTAGCGAACTCGTCAG
>CAZDQD010000005.1:0-4168 GCA_964507425.1 uncultured Vicinamibacteraceae bacterium | reverse complement strand
AGATATGGTGATGGAACAGGCCGCCGTTGTTGGGGTTAGTAGCGACCGAAATATAGCGAAGGTGACTTTGATGGAGGTGCCGGACCGTCCAGGAATTGCGGCACAAGTGTTTCAGGATTTAGCGGCGCAAAAAATAAGCGTACGGTTGATTATCCAGAGTGCGAGTGCAGAGGGACTGGGTCGGATCAGTTTTGTGCTCGCCGAAGAGTACCTTTCACCTCTAGAGGATCTGATCAAAACCTGGATTGCTAGTGGCATTGCACGTGATGGGATGGTTGATAAGAAAGTCGCAAAAATTTCAATTGTTGGTTCACGCCTTGCTTCGACGCCTGGACTCGCAGCCAGAATGTTTGCGGTCCTTGCCCGGGAGGGCGTGAATATCGATTGTATTAGTTCGTCGGAAATGAAAATAGCGTGCGTGATTTCAGAAAATCAATTAGACCAATCGGTGCGTTCGGTTCATGATGAGTTTTTCTCGGGCTCCGGGGCTGACGTCGAAGCGACTTGAGTAAAGAAATGAATAGCAAGATGGATGTTGGGATCCTTGGTGCGACCGGTACCGTTGGTCAGGAATTCATTAGGTTGCTCGAGAAACATCCTTGGTTTCGAGTCGCCTGGCTTGGTGCGAGTGAACGATCCGCGGGCAAAGTGTATCGTGATGCTACTCGCTGGAGGCTGTCAACGGACTGTCCGCCAGACATCGCGAACATGCCCGTTTCTCTATGCAAAACAGGAAACGCGCCGAGACTCGTATTTTCTGGGTTGGACTCGTCGGTGGCTGGGTCTGTTGAAGAACTGTTTGCGAGAAATGATCACATCGTTGTGAGCAACGCAAAGAATTACCGAATGGACGCGGATGTCCCGTTGCTGATTCCGGAAATCAACGCAGACCATTTGAGGTTATTGAACACACAAGTAAATATAAGAGATTGGCCTGGTGCAATTGTCACGAATCCCAACTGTTCGACAATTGTTATAACGTTGGCGCTGGCGCCGTTGCGTCAATTCGGTATAGAGAGAGTTATGGTTTCGACATTACAGGCAATTTCAGGTGCCGGTTATCCTGGCGTTGCATCGCTAGATATTCTTGGAAACATACTGCCTCATATTCCAGGTGAAGAGAGCAAGATTGAAACCGAGACACAGAAGATTCTAGGCGCGGTAAACGACGGTGCGGCAGGCGATTTAAATATCGCGCCGCATGACATGGTGATTAGCGCCCAAACTACAAGGGTCCCAGTTCTGAATGGGCACACGGCCCTAATGTCGGTCGAATTGGCGTCAGATCCGACGATCGAAGACATAGTCAAAGCGTTTGTTTCATTTCAGGGTCGACCTCAAAGCGAGAACTTACCGACTGCGCCGTCTCAGCCGGTCTGTTACGTGGGCGACCCGTTACGACCGCAACCAAAACTTGACGTAGATGCTCAGGGTGGCATGTCGATTACCGTCGGTAGGTTACGAAAATGCCCAGTGTTGGATTTCAAGTTTGTTGTTCTCGGTCACAATACAGTTCGTGGCGCAGCAGGTGCGGCAGTTCTTAATGCGGAGCTGATGCGTGTGGATGGGTTGCTCGACTGATACGAATTCCGATCTAACCTTCGAGCGCTATCGACTGACCAGTGAGGCGAGCTGGGGACGCCTTGTGTTGGTGTTTTCTATTAATTCGCCTGTTCTGAACCGTTGGCATAATCGAACATTAGCCGAATCGGGGCGTCGGTGGCACTGGCAAACAGGGAGGTTCTGGGTTCGTGCTGGGCTCCTGGATGCAAAATCGTATCTACGGTGATCGACGTCCCGGCAGGAAGATGTATCGGCTCGTTAAAAGAGTACCGCGTCGGCCAGGTCGTGTTGGGTTCACGTAAAAATAATAGCGGTATCTCGTTGCCATTTGGGGTGGTAGCGACGACTTGGACGTCCTTGGTCCCAATGTCAATCTCTGCAAGCACGGAGAGTAGGTTTACGGGTATATCTATTTGCTCACTAAAAGTATGCGAAAGATTAGTGGTGACCGGTGGTGACGATACGATAAGAGACTCGATTACTGGGCGAGATGCCTCTGACAGATAGAAGCCGATTCTCGTCTGATCGTCAAAGGACTGGCCTTCGGTAATCCAGGTTTTCTTGTAGTGGATTCGTACGACGACATCTGCGCCTGGGGGCATAAAGTAGGTGGCACTATTTTGAAGAGTCGGGACAACATCAGGAGACCAAACTGCAATGGGTTTACTTTCGTTGATCCATTGGTCTTCGGCGAAGCCAGGTTGAGGATCATTCGCATCGAGTTCAGTTGCGGTCCCAGTTGAATCTAAGTAAACGGCGACATTCCGAACTACCGGTCCAGCATCCGGGAGCACATCGATCCCCGAGATGTTAACTGGCTGACTATTAGCGGCTGGTATAACGAAAAACCGAACAATCTCGTTTGTTCCGTCATCGATTGCGAATGGGGTGTCGATAGAGTACTCCAGGGCGGGCGTTCCGAGTGACCACGAGTTGCTATCGGCAATGGTCTGTGGTTGTAGATTCCGTGGACCTTGCGGATAGCCGCCGCTAGACCATTCAAGAATCATGTCCATCTCTTCAGCACTTAGGGCGTGGTTTACTGTGAAGCTGCCAAACCCATCTTCGGCCTGACCGGGCGGCATACGTAAGCCGAGGATTTCCTCTCGAATTGATTGCGCCCAGGGATAGGCCTCCTGATACGTTACCAAGGACATCGGTGCAATACCGTCGGTCTTGTGGCAGGAACCGCAGTTGTCTCGAAAGATGGGAAATAGATGCTCGTTGTAGTTCCAGCGAGAGGCAATCGGAGTGTGCGTATTGATAGGAGATGTGGCGGTCACAACCATTATCAAGGTTATGAGTATTAGCACCGTTAACGGTTTAAAATAAGTCATTGGGTTCTCGTGTTAACGAGTTTCGGAGTTCCCGTACACAGCGACAATTTCAAGTACTGCTTGATTGAAAATGTCATAAGCGTCACTGACCTGTTGTTTGTTTCCCAAGTCGCCGTACCAATCGAGTAACCAGGCGGCCCGTACAAGACTTCGGACAGCGATCTTGACGTCTGTTCGCGTTCTGATTGGCAGGTCGTCGACGCGTCCATTCAGCGCAAGAGCGAGTTCTTTCGATTGAAGTGCTGGTATGAAAATTTCGGTAAAGCCGCCTGTTGATACAAGGTTAGCGATTTCATCGTTTCGTTCACTTATGTTGGACACGATCGTATTAGTGTTTTCGGGGATGGTTGGACGAATACGTTCAGCAAGCGGAAGCGACTCTGGCGCAACTGGGGCGGTAGCCGTATCAGCAACGTTCAACTCTCCCGAGTATTCAGCGAAAATGAAATCGAACCGATCTTCTGGAAAATCTTCGACGATCTGGATTTTTGCAATGATGTCCGCGGGAATAGGAAGGTCTCCCACTTCTGCCTCTAGGTAGGAGCCATCAGGTGAGGGAAGTAGCGGAAAAGACAGCAATTCTTCAAACTCGTCAGTTTCCGGGTCGTATTCTTCCGAAAGGACGACGCGTCCCATCCACAATCTGACGTCGACGGGTTCCCGATAGTTGTCTGTGGCGTATAGTCGAAAAATTCCAGTCTCCGGATAGGCGCCTTCGATGTGGTGAAAGCTGTCTGGAGCCATGAAAACTCGGCCTCCGTGTCTTGGGGTGTGATCCATGTGGGCACCGGGCGCAGCGTCTACCACGCCACAGGTCAGCATTTCCGATCCGTAGTAAGGATTGCGGACAGGGCCATCCGTCTGAACCCAGTTCGAGCCGCCGTCGTACATTGGGCAATAAGCCCTAGCGTAACCATTGGGTAGGTCTAATGCGGCGAGAAACTCGGAGAGCGGCTTAAAAGCTGTGCGCATAGAGGTTATGTCTTCGGCGTTTGCCGCACTTTCGGCAAGAGGTCGGACAGACGGGTCTGCTATTTGAACAAGGTTGGCGAGCGAGGTGCTGGCGTTCCGAAAATCATCAGCAGCCAACGCCTCCTGGGCAAGCACGTATTGCGCGACTTGGTCATCAAGGGTAGAGGCTGTGGGCGTTGCAGGTGTGGACGCGAGGTTTGGAGGTGTGGAGACGCGTGTGGCGCATCCACCCGATAAAATAGAGATTGTCGTGATCAGTGCGAGTGAAGAGCGATACATTGACAATATCCTTTCAC
>CAZDQD010000004.1:0-9963 GCA_964507425.1 uncultured Vicinamibacteraceae bacterium | reverse complement strand
ACGATAGCCATGGCTGGTGCTATGGTAACGCAACCGCTAACATCAACGCCTTTGGATAACTTCATCGTTGGGGTAAGTCATGACACATGCAGTGAGAATTCATGAAAACGGCGGCACGGAAGTGCTTCGCTGGGAGGAAGTTGAAGTGCCGGATCCTGGTCCTGGTGAGGCCGTAGTACGACAGACAGTTACAGGCCTAAACTTCATCGATGTTTACTTTCGAACGGGGTTGTACAAAGTTCCCGCATTTCCCGCGGTAATTGGAAACGAGGGCGCTGGAGTTGTTGAGTCCACAGGGGCTGGGGTTACGGATGTATCGGTGGGTGACCGTGTGGTCTATTGCATGAGCCTTGGGAGCTATACGCAGCGTCGAGTAGTCGCAGCGAAGCGATTAGTCCGAATCCCAGATGGTATTACTGACGAGCAGGCGGCAGCGGTGATGCTCAAAGGGTGCACGGTGCAATATCTCATACGACGAACGTACCCGGTAAAGGAAGGCGAGACCGTACTCTTTCATGCTGCTGCGGGTGGATGTGGGTTAATAGCCTGTCAGTGGTTGAAACATCTCGGCGTGACTGTCATTGGTACGGTCGGGAGTAGTGAAAAGGCCGAGCTTGCTAAGGCGCACGGATGCGATTATCCGATTGTCTATACCGATGAAGATGTTGCGGGTCGCGTTAGGGAGATTACGGATGGCGTTGGTGTTCCCGTTGTCTATGATTCCGTTGGGAAGGATACGTTTGAAGCATCGCTGGCCTGCCTACAACCGCGTGGCTTGATGGTTAGTTTTGGTAATGCCTCGGGAGCGGTTGAACCGTTTTCGCCGGCGTTGTTAGCGGCGAAAGGTTCACTGTTTCTAACTAGGCCAACGCTTGCAACGTATACGGCGACGCGTGAGGAACTTGAATCTACGAGTGGGGAAGTATTCGATGTGGTTGGTAGTGGGGCGGTGAAGGTTGAAGTCAATCAAACGTATGCGCTAAGCGACGCTGCGAGTGCCCACCGCGATCTTGAAGCGCGGAAAACCACGGGCTCCACCGTTTTGTTGACTGACGCGTGATATGTCTTAATTTGAGGGGGGATCATGCACAAACTTGGATACACTTTTTGTCTCGGTCTTGTCATTGGCGGGGTCGCCGTAAGTTTGGGACCAACAGTAACTGCTACACAAGACGTAGCCGAAACACGGGTGATTAACCTTCCCGGTCGAAATGTTGCAGCGCCGTTCAGTGACGCGGTCCTGGCCGGCAACACACTGTATCTTGCGGGCCGACTTGGGCTGGACCCGGAGACGAGACGACCACCAGCAACAGCTGAGCAAGAAGCACGTAACGTGCTGGACGGAATGCAAGCCGTGCTTGCCGAGGCCGATATGACGATGGATGACCTAGTGAGTGTGCAGGTCTTCTGTTCCGACATCTCTCTGTATGCTGACTTTAATCGCGCGTACCGAGACTATTTCGGCGATGCGCCCCCTGCTCGGGCTTTCCTTGGTTCTGGGACTCTACTTTCAGGGGCGCGTTTTGAGGTGATGGGGATTGCTGTTAAGGGATGATGTCTGGTTTTCTTGCATTGCTTTTCTTGGTGGTCTGTTAAGTATTGTTACTCACCCTTGAGGGGTTCATCTCCGAGGTGTCCGTTGACATCAGCGTTGCGTGCCGCACTGATTGCCTCCGTGCTTGTTAGTGTTTGCTGTTCTTTCGGCGAGGATGCAGCTCACGATACAGTTCGTGTGTCTGCTGAACATACTACTGACGGACTTACTGCTCATCGACCAGCTGTTACGGGTTTAAATGGTCTGGTCACGTCAGGGCATCCACTGGCGTCGATGTCCGGGATGCAAATTTTGCAAAGAGGTGGAACGGCGGCTGACGCGGCCGTAGCGGTTCTTGCGACTCTCAACCAGGTAGAACCCATGATGTCGGGTGCGGGCGGGAACGGGTTTTTTACGGTTTACGATGCTGCAAGCGGTGGGGTTTTTTCATTGAACGCTACCGGGGCTGCACCACGTTCCTTTGATGCAAGCCTCGTCGAGCCCGATGAGATGCACCGGGGCATAAAAGCTGGTGTTGTCCCAGGTTTGTTCGGAGGTTGGATTGCGCTACTTGAGCGCTTCGGAATGATGACCCTTGGTGAGGTGCTTGAGCCGGCGATCATGTACGCGGAACGCGGTCACGCGATTGATCCGTACGTATCCCGTTCAATCGAATTGAACCAGTTGCTGTTTGAACGGTATGACACTACGGAGGCCGTTTTTCTGCCCGGCGGTGAGCTGCCACGTGCCGGCCAGGTTATGCGTTATCCACAGTTGGCTCTGACCTTGAGAAAATTGGTTGAAGCTGAAGACACGGCACGTGCGACAGGTGGGAGCCGTTCGCGTGGTCTGCAGGCGGCTTTTGATCGCTTTTACAAGGGAGATATCGCTCGTCAGATGTCACGTTTTTACCAGCGTAACGGTGGCTTATTTACGAGACGTGACTTTGCTGATTACGAACCGAAGTGGACGGAGCCCGTCCAGACGACGTATCGCGGGTATGACATTTACTCGAGCCCAGCGACGTCAAGAGGTGGGCTCGAAGTCATGATGCAACTTAATCTAGTTGAACCATTCAATCTATCTCAGATGGCGCACAACTCTGCGGAGATGTTGCACGCTGTTGTGGAGTCAATCAAGCTCGCGAAGTCCGACGTATACCACTACGTTGCTGATCCAGCAATCACAGATGTGCCGACGAGTGGGCTGCTGTCAAAAGGGTATGCGGATACGAGACGACAGCTGATTAGGGTCGACCAGCCGGAGGCGATGCCGTATCCGTCACCAGGCAAACCGGCGGGTGTCAGTAACCTGTCAGCAACCGTTCTTGGTGCGGTTGATGATATGGATGCGGTGAACGAACTTAGCTATGCCGGGAGTACTACGAGTTTTACGGTTGTTGACCAGGACGGAAATATTGTGGTGGGCACACCGACACTAGGGACCACCTGGGGTACGGGTGTGGTCGTTGGTGACACAGGTCTCATTTTCAACAACGGTACGCGACATGGTTCTACGGCACCGTATCGGGACCATGTGAACTACGCGCGTAGTGGCCAGATACCGGTCTTGAACAACGCGCCAATGCTGGTAATGAAACATGGAAAGTTTGTGCTCGCACTTGGGACGCCGGGGGGCGAAACGATCGGTCAAACGCAGTTCCAAGTATTACTAAACGTTCTTGATTATGGAATGAGCATTCAAGAGGCGATTGAAGCGCCGCGTATTGCTCTTGAGGCTGGGCCCAATTTTTACCGAGCTGGTTCAGACATAACTGTGCAGCTTGAAGGGCGTATTGCGCAGCAAGTCGCTGTTGATTTGGAAGCCATGGGGCATTCAGTTGCGGTAACTGGGGAGTGGACTTTCGGTAACATGCAAGGGGTGCTTGCCAATCCGGATACGGGCACGTTGACTGCTGGTGCGGATCCGAGGCGTATGTCGTATGCAATTGGGTGGTAGCGTCGTGACAAAACAGCGAATAATGGACAGCGGATTGTTACGGGTTCTTATCCACGTGTGTTTGTCTTGCTTTTGTTACTTCTACGGCTTTAGCGGCACCGGGAGACTGTCTGCGCAGGAAATTGATCTTCCCTGGATACCTGTGGTGGCCGGAACTTTTCAGATGGGGTGTGTACCGGACGACCCGTTTTGTTTGGAAAGTGAGTTGCCGCGGCATGAGGTAACGCTTTCTGCATTTGAATTGATGGAAACGGAAGTAACCGTGAATGACTACGACCGTTTTATTGGGGCAACCGGTCATGCTCGCCCTACGGTTCCCGACTTTGAGCAAGAGGCAAGTCATCCGGTTGTGCATCTCAGCTGGGATGATGCGTCGGCGTTTTGTAGTTGGGCCGGTGGACGCTTGACCACGGAGGCCGAATGGGAGTACGCGGCGCGCGCTGGGCGAGATGGATCTATTTTCTGGTGGGGAAATGGCTTAACACGTGAGTTCGCCAATTTTGGTGCCGTGGAGTGCTGTAATGGAGCTGTGGGAGATGAGGATCTGTGGGTCAACACGGCCCCTGTCGGTTCTTTTCCGGCCAACGGTTTCGGTTTCCACGACATGACCGGCAATGTGTGGGAATGGGTTAACGGGTGGATCGATGATTTTTATCGGGACAGTGCGGTGATGGATCCTCAGCCCCCCGAAACGGGATATCTCAGGGTTATGCGTGGTGGCTCCTGGCTTAACTATCCTGAAGTCGTTAGGCTTTCGGTTCGGTTGCCGTTTCAAGCCGATGCGCACACAAGCAATATAGGTGTTCGGTGTGCTCGAGATGTAGGTGGGGCTGTGGCTGCAGAATAAACCTTGCCGTTGTGCTTTCTCCTTGTTGCCAGACTCAAGGACGTAGGATTGAAGCCAGATCAGTAACATTTTGACAGGCCCTTCAACATCACGGTAGCATGCGGTTCTTCGCTGTGCGCTGTGCGGAATGGTGCCTCGGATGTGTTTAGAAAGGACGCTTGGATGACTAACAAGAAACCTAGCTCGAAGCGAGAACGGACAAAATCTCGGCGTAACTTTATGCGACAAGCGGTGCTTGGTAGTGCTGGTGCTACAGCCGCCGCGTTCGGAGGAACCGAAGCTGCACGCGCCGCAGAGGAAGACGCTAAGCCGATTACGATTCCGAGCGAGTTTGAAGAAGCCAAGCGTGCGTCATTGGAGCCAGTGGACTTTCCGATGAGCGGGGCGCAAGTGTTCGCACGAGCGTGTAAGGAGGAGGGTGTGGAAGCCCTGTTCTGTTGTCCCGGTAATTATGATGTTGTCCATGCGATCGCAAATACGGGTATCCCAACCTATTCCGGTCGTCATGAAGGTTCGCTGTGTCATGCAGCCGACGCTTTTTGTCGAGCGACCGGCGAAGTGGCTGCGACGTCTGGCACAGAAGGTCCTGGTTTCACTGACATGATCTGTGCGATTTCAGCGGCAAATTCTGCCCGGTCTCCGATACTCGTTTTGGCGAGTAACAAAACGATATTTTCGGAAGATACTGAGCAAGGCATTCAGGACCAGTATCAGCAACCGCTGACGGAAGGTATCAAGAAATACGGTAAGCGTTTGATCACACCGGCGCGGACGTGGGAGTACGCAGGCTATGCATTTCGTCAGCTTCGGAGTGGTGTGCCAAAGCCGGTCCACATCGATTTTCCCGCGGAAATTGCCCGGGCACGTTTTGCCGATGCGACGGACCTTGAGTTCTTTTACGACAAGACCAAATATCGGACAGACACGAAACCGCATCCTGACCCAAAAGCAATCGACCGAGCAGTTGAGTTGCTTCGCGACGCGGATCGTCCAATTATTGTGTCGAGTAATGGCGTGTTCTATAGCAAAGCATGGGCGGCACTGAAACGGCTTGCTGAACGCGCTCAGATTCCGGTTGTCGAATCAGGGGCGATGAAAGGACAGTTTTCCGGTGCCCATGAGCTTTCGGTTGACGCTGCTCCGATGGCGCTGCTCAGTGCCGATGTGGTGCTGCTGGTAGGACAGTATTGTATGCCCACGCTCGGCGAGTTCGCCTTTGGTCCTGATACTCGTTATATCCGCATAGACCCGGATGCCGAGGATGTTGGACGAAACCTGCCGATCGACCTCGGTATTGTGAGCGATGAGAGGGCTGCACTTGAAGCTTTGGCGGATGCCATGCCTCGTCAGAAACATGACGCTTGGGTAGCTGAGGTCGCTACTGCCCGTGAGGCGTTTGATGCAGAAAATGAGGAGTATTATCAAACGGGTCTTGGCTATACCGATGCGGTCCACCCTGCCGTTATCGGTAAAGAGTTGTCCGAGTTTCTACAAAATGGAGATATCCCGCGGGACCGAACCACCATTTTACAAGGGGGTTATGGGATCGCACGGTACACGAGACGCTACCTTCGAGCGTATCGTCCAGGACAGATCATTAATGGTGCGTACCAGTATGGTGCCATTGGTCCTGATGTAGGTTATACGGTTGGTGTTGCTGCTGCGGTGCGTCACGGCATTGGGGCGCAGGCTGACTTTAAAGGACATCCCATAGTCGCAATCACCGGCGATGCCGGCTTTGGTTACACGGCCATGGAACTCGAAACTCTTTCCAAGTATCGGCTACCCGCAATACTCGTCGTCTATAACAACAACGCGTGGGGCACTTGGTCAGGCCAGCGGAATAATACGGTTGGTTTACCTGTACACCTATTCCAAGAGAATCTGCGTTATGACAAACTTGGTGAGGCGCTTGGCACTCATGGCGAGTATGTCACCAAGGCATCTGAAATGCGTCCTGCGTTAGAGCGGGCGTACCAGGTTGCGCTAGACGAGAGTCGACCGAGCATCATCAATGTCCAAGCCAAGAAAGAGTTTTGGTTGCGTGATCAGTATCCACCAGGATTTCTTGGCAAGATTGAACCTGGTGTGATGTCTTATTTTCACTAGGTTTTTTCGTGGGCGGCAGGCATGGCGGTCGTAGCAGAGTCAGTGGTCAAGAGGGTCTAACTGCCGTACGTAAGAGGCTCCAATCGTACGCCGACCGTGGCGTTTTTCGAGGTTTGGCCGAGGAATCGTTAGGTAGGTCTCGCTATCGATTCAAGTTTCTCTGGTTAACGCCGGCGGCCTTTGCCTTAGTATACGCACCGAAGTCAGGGTCTATTGTTATTCAGGATTTGCTTCCAAACTTGGGTCCACGCACAGCGGTTCGCAAAGAGATTCGGGCGTTTATCCTTAGCCGTACTGACAGCGCACTACCGAAACACCGTCGTATCGACGCCAGAGCCGTGACCGTTACATGCGAGGTCCGCCGTGGTTTGCTGTCAGTCAAATTGGTTGCTAGGAGGCGCGATCATGATTATGCCGTGAACCGGGCAGTTAATCTTATTCATGAGATCTTCGTACAACTTCACACCTACTTTCCTGAATATATGTGGGAGAACTTTGATGTTCCTGAGGAATAGACGCTACTTGGACTATTGCTATCGATCGCTTACATGCGGGTTGGTGGTCTTCGTTGTTGTAATTGGCTTGAATGCACAACAACATCCTGCTGACCCTCATACCCACCCTGAAGCTCAGGCCTTGGTCAACCCGATACCGTCAACAGTGGAATCGATACGGGCAGGACGTCAACGGTATGTTTTTATGTGCCGTGAATGCCACGGCAACTCTGGACTTGGTGACGGGGACATGTCACACGCTGGCGGAGTGCCGTCGGACTTCACGGACGAGGAATGGCAGCACGGTGGTAGTGATGGCGAAATCTTTACTGTGATCAAGGACGGGGTTACTGCTGATATGCAGGGCTACAACAACAGGTTGACGGACGAGGACATTTGGAACGTGGTCAACTATCTCCGCAGTCTGGGCAACTAGATGTACGCCGACTCTGTGATAGCATCCGCCGCGGTATGAGCGAGCAATTTGTTTTTCGTCCGATGCGTGGTGAAGAAGCTTCGGCGGTGTCGGAGCTGGTGTTCAGCCTGTTTTCTGAGTTTGTCGGCTCGGACTACAGCGAAGAAGGGATTCTTGAATTTAGAAAATTTGTATCGCCGGAAGCGCTGGAGTTGCGTGGGTCCGAAAACCATTCTATGTGGGTTGCCGAAACCGGTGGAATTTTGATTGGCATGATCGAGATTCGTGATGGTAATCACGTGGCACTTCTGTTTGTCGACAAGTCGTACCATCGACATGGTGTCGCTAAGGATTTGCTTCGAGCCGCGCTCAAAGAGTCTCGCGCTACCGCGCCGGACCTAGAACGAGTGACGGTCAATTCGTCACGCTATGGCATACCGGCTTTTGAGAAACTTGGTTTCCGACAAACAGGCCCGGAACGCGACGTGAACGGCATTGCTTTTATTCCTATGGCGATGAGACTTGAAAACTAGTCCGGAAGTGCAAACGCTATAAGTCGAGGGCCTCCACCAATGGTTACCGCGATGTGCTGCTTTCCGTTAACCATGTAGGTCATAGGTGTCCCCACAGTCCCGGCCGGAAGATCGACTGACCCGACAATCTCACCCGTTTGCTTGTTCCATGCGACGAGGCCTGGCCCACCACTTGGTCCCCCGGTAGGAATCGAACTGATCAATAGCGTCTTCGTGAGGACCGGACCAGCGATAGTGCCGTCACCGACAGGGGGAAGGTTTAGATGTCGCAGCCTCGGGTGATTGCGTACGCGGTCTCCGTTACCAAGTGGCACCATCCACACGTGGTCACCGGTGTTCATATCAATCGCGGTCATCCTGGAATACGGTGGCTTAAGCAGGGGCAGTCCTTGCGGCATTTGTGCTTGGTAATTGCCGGCTTGCTGCAGACGTTGTTGTTCAGGTGCGCCGTGGGTGTATCGCATTGTGGCTCCAAGTGCGCCATCGGGGGAGTAGAGTGGGATCGCGACCGCGATGTTACGAGAGGGTACGTAGAGCATCCCTGTTTCGGGGTCGACTGCAGCTCCTGCCCATCCAGCCGCACCAAAATCAGGCGGACGCATCAGTGTTCCCTGTGTACCCCCTTCTATGGGTCGCCCAGGTGGAGTAAAGATTGGGCCGATCTGATAGTTCTTCACGACTTCCACTGCCATTTCACGTAATTCAGGTGTGAAATCGACAAGGTCATCTATCGTCACGCCTTGATAGTCGAAAGGTGCCGGTTTAGTCGGAAACGGTTGTGTTGGTGAAGGGACCTCATCAGGCATGTTGGTTTCTTGTGGGACCGGACGCTCAACGATGGGCCAGATCGGTTCTCCTGTCTCACGATCGAATGCATAAATGAACGCTTGTTTACTGACTTGAACAAGCGCTTTGATAGGACGACCATCGACCACGAGGTCGACGAGATTCGAGTGGGTTGGGAAATCCCAATCCCAGAGACCATGGTGAACTGCCTGGAAGTGCCAGACCCGCTGCCCCGTATCGACGTCGACAGCAATTATCGTTTCTGAAAATAGATTGTCACCGGGTCGGTCGGCGCCGTAATAGTCGTTTGTTGTAGTGCCCGTTGGCAAGTAGACGTGGCCTAACTCGTTGTCGCCGGCTAACATTGACCATACGTTTGCGTTACCGGAGTAACGCCACGAATCATCCAACCACGTATCGACACCGTATTCATCTGGGCTGTTTGGCACGGTGTGGAAATCCCATGAGTGTTCTCCTGTTCTCACATCCCACGCACGGACCCATCCTGGCGGCGCTTCTTTCGTGATTCTCCGATCAGCAATGTGTGATCCGTGAATTACTTTGTCTCGAACGACAATGGGAGGGGAGTTTATCGAGTAGAGCAGCGCATTGAGATAGTCTCTGGATTCTCGTTCGACACGAGGGATCCCGACCATCGCATCGACCATACCGCTCCCGTCAGGACCAAAATCAGGACATGGCTGTCCCGTCTTGGCTTTTACGCATACGACATAGCCGTTTCCTGTGCCCCAGAAAATGCGTTCATCTTCTTCGCCATCGGTCCAGTACGCGACCCCCCGTTGTGTCCAAGGACCACTCATTGACGGCGTGCCTTCTTCGTAGCCTTTAGGGTTGAAAACCCACAATGTTTTTCCGGTGGTCGCATCGACAGCGACGCCTTGGGACAGGGGTGTATTGAAATACAGGACGCCGTCGACCATCAATGGGGTGATCTGCAGACGGGAAGGGTTTGGGGGCTGGCTGCTGCGATAAAGGTTGGGGGTCTCCTCAACCAATGCGTTAACGATGGTGTCAAGAGAGGTCCACCACTCACCACCTCCAGGTGTTGACCGACTCACGAAGTTGTCGACGGATGTCCATTCCCAAGCTATTTCAAGCTCGCTGAAGTTGCTTGCATCGATTTGGTCGAGCGGAGAATATTTTGTTCCACCAATGTCACCAGCGTAGCTTCGCCATTCGCCATTGTCAGTGCCGTATTCTTGCCAAGGTCCGTCTGAGGTCTGCGCTTCCGCAACAACGGTTCCATACACGAGGCCCATTGTGAT
>CAZDQD010000003.1:0-8984 GCA_964507425.1 uncultured Vicinamibacteraceae bacterium | reverse complement strand
GTCGCAATCCAGCTATTGCCGACATTGAAGGGTTGGTTGGCTCGGTCATCGAGGTCGATAATGTTCAAGCGACTGTGAAGTAATACGCATTTCCGTCCAGACGGCGCGACCCAACGACGAAACGCCGCATTGTCCGGACCTCTGCGGCGCATTAGATGTAAACATCGCTCACACTGCTCCTGAGAGAGGTCCTCAGAGCCAAAATACCCAGCGATACCACACATGTTTTCTAGGTCACCATTATCCGCTTAAGTCGAAACAGATCGTCCCCTATAACGTTGATGCCGTCCTCCGCCGTCGGACACGAAAGGATGCCGTTTTCCTTCAGGCACTTAATTACTTCGTCTGAATAACAATGGGCCAACCCCTCTGGATATGAATAAAGAACCGGTACGTGGTTGGTCTCTCTGTGTAAGCGTTCAATACTCGTCCGCACTTCTGATTCAAGCTCTGCAACATCCAGATGAGTCAAGATTCTATGCGTCACACCGTGACCGCCAATCGTAAACAATGAGTCTCGTTGCAATTCTCGAATCTGATCCCACGTGAGTTTTTGATCTAACGATGGGTCAGGAATCGGTGGCCCGACTCCAAGACCTCGTCTGAATTCTTCCGCAAATGCGTAGGGATCCAATGACGGATGACCTTTCACGTAGCGGCGAATGCCATCTAATAACTCTTGTTTCTCCTCAACAGTTCGAAACGTGTCAGTCGCCGTAGCGAACGGCTGCGCTGAGCACACCACATCGACATTTTCGACGGCGTATTCAATTTCATCAATCCACGAAAGCTGATTGTGGTCAATAAAATTTGTTGTTACATAAAACGTCGCCGGCACACCGTATCTCTTCAAAATCGGCGCCGCCACGGAGTAGTTATTCTCAAAGCCGTCATCAAAGGTCATAGCAAATGCCCGTGACGGTAATGTTCTATGCGATAAGGTTGCGTCAACTATGTCCGCCATCGATACTGGAGAACCTGCGTTTAAGAGATCGGCGAGTAATTGGTCAAACTGGGCCGCGCAAATGTGTTTGTGTGTGTAGTTTCGTACACGATGTCTCGATTCCGATACAACACCATGGAGCAAGTAGATCGTAACGGCTTCGTCCTGCAGACGGTCTACCAGTGCCATCACAAACTACCAACATGCCGAGTAAATTTTTTTCGGCATTCCTCTTTTAATGCACTTGGCATGAAGGAGTAGTAACGCCCACGGGTCGTCTGTTTGCGCCTATCGAATCGCCCCTCCAGCTCGACCTTTACGAGCGTGTTGACACACAAGTCGACACACACGTTCGTGTTTATTGCTCGCACTTGGTGCAACTGCGTCTGAGACGTCAACGGCAGCAACTGTTGCTCAACGATGTCGCCGGTATCAAGTGCTGCCGCAACAACATGGAGTGTCGTGACCAGATTGGTAAAGTCGTTGTGATACATCGCCCACAGGTGTGTGTCCAAGCCTCGGTACTCTTCTGGATTGCCCCCATGTAAGTTTAGGCATGCCAGAGAAAACGCGTCTATCGCCGCCGACTGCAATTTACCAGTCCCAAACACCAAGCCAATATCCGCATTAACCTGGGAAAGCAGCGACAACGCGTCAGGATGGTTCGCCGTTTCTACAGTGCACGTTTGGGTCATTTCATCAAATGACTGCGGACATCCGCGAAGAAGCTCTTCTCGTTCGTACACATCGCGCTGGTCTTCAAACGGATGATGCGTTTCAAAACCTGGCTTCGCAGACCGTGACTCCAGCAGTACTAGATCAATCGGGAAACGATCTTGCAGCTTCCAACAGAAATAACGGTGATGCGTGGTATCAGTCGTCAGCAGGGCTATCTTCACGTCTCACGACCCAACATCTCTAACAGTCAAAGGTTCACCAAAACCGATATTTCGTTTCAAGCGTTTACCCACCACAATATTTTCCTGTCCTGGAACCAACTCGCCTTCTCGGCGGATCCAAGTCAGATCAGAAAACTTGAGTACATGGCCCTGTCGAAGATCACGCCCGGCTACGATCGAACGTCGAACAGACGCTCTAATTTTTTCCTCTATTGGTTGTACCGTATTCGTGCCGGCACCCAGCAACTGTTCCGCATGCCTGACCCGCGTTACTAACTCCGCCATATCCTGCGCGTCGGCAGAAATGTGATGGTCGTGAAAATCGGAATAGTTCTTGTCGAGCGTAAAATGTTTCTCGATAATTCTTGCCCCTGCAGCAACGGACAATACAGCAGCCTCACAACCCAATGTGTGGTCTGAATATCCAACGGTTATCTCCTCATTGATAGCGAGCGCAGCAATAGCAGCCAAATTGGCGCTCGCCGGGTCAACGGGATAGGCCGTGACACAGTGCAATAGCGCGACTTGATTCAGAGCTCGCCATTCCCGGATACATTCTAGCGTCTCTGAAATCTGCGCGTCGTCGGCTAAGCCAGTTGATACCATGAGCGGCTTTTTCGTCCTCGAAACACGCTCGATCAACGGATAGAAATTATTATCACCGGATGAAATTTTGTAAGCGTCAACCAACGGCAACAGTACATCCACGCTGCCTAGATCGAACGGGGTTGATATAAACAGAAGATTCACCGAGTGCGCATACTCAGCTAACTGTTGAAACTGGTTCGGAGTGAGTTCAAAAGCACTCAGCCGTTCAAAACGCCCTGCGTCTTGTGCACTGACGTAATGTTTCGTCTGAAACGTCTGAAACTTGACGGCGTTCACACCACTTGCGGCCGCAGCTTCAATCAGCTGATGCGCACGCTGGACGTCACCCTCGTGATTGTTTCCTATTTCCGCAACAATGCAGACCTCGTCTGTGAGGTCAATCGAACCGATTTCCATCGTTTACTTCCGTGTAAGGCTTACCACTTCGAACGTGCATATGCAGTACATACTGGGTCCGATCTACGCAAAATCCTGTTTGCTCATAAAGACGAATAGATGGTGTGTTGGCAGCCTGAGTACCAACCAACAACCGTCGGCTTTTTTTTCCGTCCCCGTCAATAAATCTCTCTACAAGTACACGACCAACACCGCGTCGCTGAAACGACACCCCTACGGCTATCAAATCAATGCTTCTTGCACGCGGTTCACCGTCGTCAACAGTAGTAACAGCCAAGAAGCCGGCAACTACCGAATCAACCTTAGCAACCCACAAACACTCTCCCCGTTGGCGCGTCAGGTAGCTCTCAATCCACGCACGTTTTATACGGTTCGCAAGTTCCGGTTGGATAGCCGGGTCTAGGTGAAACCTACTGTAAACGAACGAACTCTCTGCAATGGCCCGAATAGAATCCCCGTCAATCTTAGGCTCGGCCAAAGAAACCTCAATGTCAGGTTGCCCTGAACTCAATGGGTGTTCGGCACTCAGCCGTGTCAGCGTAACAGCAGTATCAACAATGTAAAACCCCACTGAGGTTAACTTCCGAACTGCGTCAACTTCATTTGTCGGCCTTTTCGAGAAATAAAACGCGTCCGCCTGTTGGCTACAATGAGCGCTGAACTCTGCAGACGACACGTCAGGTCCGGACACCTGAAACACTGGACGACCACAGACCTCGGAAAGCCAGCGATCTTGGTTGAACTCCATTACGCAGATGGCGTCCGGCTATCCGGTGTCGCGTCGTTTAGTTCTCGATACCACTCAATATAGCGAGAGATACCTTCTTCTATCGGCACTGCCGGCGTATAACCAAGAAGGTCTTGTGCCTTCTTAATGGAAAGCGTTCCCCGAATCGGCATCAACTTATCACGCGGGATATATTCGACCCGCGAATCTGGAAACTCTTTCACGACCAGGGACGCTAATTCCTGTAACGAACGCCCTTGTCCGTAGGTCATGTTAAATGTTTCATTACGGGCCGCCGGGTTCGTAATAACAAGTTTGATTCCCTCAACCAAATCATCGATATAGGTAAAGTCAAGTTTTTGAGACCCATCGCCTTCCACCTTGAGGACATCATCCTGCAACGCATTTTCGATGAATATTTGTCCTACGCGGCGACTCACGCAGCGAGGCCCGTAGAGTGCGGAGGGTCGAATCATGGTATAAGGCAAATCAAACACTTGTTGGTATGCAATCACAATTTTTTCACCTGCCGCCTTGAGAGCCCCGTAAATTCCGATGGGATTCAGGGCATGTTCCTCCGCGACCTCCAAGGTCTCAAAATTGCCATAGACCATACTTGAGGAAAAATAAATAAAGTGTTCGACCGTCGAATCACGCGAACAATCGAGTGCGTTCTCTAATGTGCGAAGACTATGGTCGAATGTACTCCACGGGTCCTTGTTCGACCTCCCCGCATGCGCCACGGCTGCAAGGTGAATCACCACGTGAGGTTTAATCTGACCACTGAGGAGTCGACCCAGAGCGTGATAGTCTCGAACATCCTGAATATGAAGGACAACGCCAGCTCGACGCATCAACTCCAAACGCTCATCAATAATTTTCAGATTAAATGCTCGCTTTGCATCGGCAACTTCGTAACTCGAAAACGAGAGCAGATTATTTACTTGCAAGCTGTCTACAACGGACACATCAGCCCCGGAGCGAGCCAACGCAACGGCTAGGTTGTGACCAATAAAGCCAGCACCACCAAGGATGGCAATCCGTTTTCCTTTGAGTTCGCGCATCAGCTAAATAAATTTCCGTATAGATGCTGTGACAACTTGGGCTATCGCGTCAATATCTCCGGCCTCAACGTGCGGGCCAACAGGAAGTGCAATTGAGCAGTCGCTGATCTCCGATGCAGTCGGATACCGTGCATCGTCGTAACCATATTTTTCAGCATAGTACCGAAGGCGCGGTACGGGATGTGGATAATACACACTTGTACCTACGCCTGCTTCTTTTAATACGGCGATAAGCTTATTCCGGTGGGCACCAAGCGAACCTTCCAAAACCAAAGTCAAACAATAATGACTACTGGAATGCTCTGCACTTGAAGCATCCAGAACCCGAACGTTCGGCAGCCCAGCTATTCCCGCTTTCAGCGAACGAAAATTACTCGCACGTTTTTGAAGATTTTCATGCATGCGTAGCATCTGAGTTCTTCCCAATGAGGCCTGCAATTCACTCATCCGATAGTTCAGGCCAAGAACCGGGACATCGTACATTCCAGGCAGTGTCCGCTCGCCATGGCTCCGGTCGACCCCAAAGCCTCGTAGCCTGGAAACATCTTCTGCCACCTGAGCGCTTCCGGTTACCAGCATCCCACCTTCCCCAGTCGTTAAATGCTTTACCGGATAGAAGGAAAAACATCCCGTGTCACCAAATAGACCAACATGTGTACCCCTGAATCGCGCACCGACAGCTAGGGCACAATCTTCAACAATCTGGAGTCCACGTGACTGAGCAACTTCCTTGATTGAGACCATGTCGCAAGGGATACCCAGAAAATGCACAACCGAAATTGCCTTCGTGTTCGGGGTCAACGCCTCCGTAATACCGTCTGCGGTTAAGTTGCCAGTTTCGGGATCCGGATCGACGAACACTGGTCGTGCCCCCACCAATTCAACCGCATGTGCCGTCGCGGTGTGGGTCATCGCTGGAACTATGACATCGTCTCCCGCACCAATCCCGAACTGGAGATAAGAGAGATGCAGTGCCGCCATACATGAACTTACAGAGACGGCGTGAGCACCAGAGCCGGTAAATTCGGTAAATGCAGCCTCAAACGCTTTACCTTGCGGCCCGTGTGTAAGGATATTGCCATGCAAAACATCTAGAACTCCCTGGCGATCTTCCTCAGAAATCCAGGGACGCCCAAATGGAACAGCCGTGTCTAACTTAACAATCCGGTCAGAATCCATACTCTAGGTGCACTTCCTCACCACGCCTCAGAGATAAGTCGGCCGATAAACAAGTTTGAATCAGACTAAGTTCCCGATACACAGCCAATGCTGGATCGTCGTTCCCCAAGATCGACCGAACAAAACCAGGTATAAGATCTCCCTTATCGACAGGCAGCGGATTCTCGCTAATTCGTTTAGGGCCGTCACTCGGATCACGCGTTTCATAGAGACGCGGTCCCTGATCGTCATATACGAAGCTGGCCTTCGTTCCAAAAACTCGAAGTACATGCTGGTGACGATGCATGCACCCAAAATTCGCAGAAATACGTCCTATCAAACCTGAATCGAAACTGTAATTCGCAACCACATAATCACTGAATTGAAATTCAGTGCCAACTGTAGAAATCCTGTTACCACTCGAAAATACAGCCGCTGGCCGCTGGCCGGTTAGCCACAGCATCAGGTCGACCATATGCACACCACCCCCCTGCATAACCGAATAGTCAGAAACGTTCTTGCGCCACCCTTTGGTGATTTTTTCAAGACGGCCGTATAGATAGTCTCCATCCAGTGCATAGACATCTCCGACCACGTCATTCTGAATTGCGTCCCGTAACCAGCGATACAGGGGCGCTGCCCTAAGCACAAGATTTGACCGAAGGTGACATTCACGATTTGACATCCACGCCGTTCGAATCTTTTCCAACTCATCAGGCGTTCTACATAATGGCTTTTCAACAAAGACGTGTTTGCCGGCTTCCAAAGCAGCCACAACTTGTTCAGCATGCGCATCATCATACGAGGCGATTGATACGATCGCCGTCTTTGGGTCGTCCAATACCTGGTTGTAGTCAATCGCTTGAGTTCCAACGCCGTAAGTGCGAACAATCTCTTGACTCCGTGTCTCGTCAGTGTCGTATACCCATCGTAACCGGCATGCGTTCTGACCCAGGTACGCGCGGAGATGTTGTTCGCCCACCCCGAGGCCAACGACAGCCACACCAAGAATCGCTTCTGTATCACCCATGTCTAAATCCGAAGCCAGGCAAGAACAACTTTCCTTGGGCTACGTCTCTCTCAAGTCTACGAAGATCCTCTGGCGTGTCGACACAGTAATTCAGTTTTGCTAACGATACGTCCTCGGATTCCACATTCACAATGCGGAACCTCTGCGGATTGTCATAGTACACCTGTGTGACATGTTCTTGTTGTTCTGCAGTCAAGTCCTCTGCATTAAACGCGGCGAAAATTTCTGAACGAATCAGTTCAGCACTGTGTCCACGAGGGAACGTCCTCGGAAACACGTTCGTGACAAGGTCCAGATCGTCAGCGCACCGTTCCAACAACATAGGTAGCACAGACGCGTTGATGAATGGACTGTCAGCCGAGATACGAAAAAACCATGGACACGGAAAAGCCAACAGGCACTCTTGGAACCGAAGCACGACGTTGTCGAGAGTTCCACGGAAAATATTAACGCCGAGACCGCGAACGACATCCTCAAGCTCATCGTCAGACGCGGCACCACTTGTCGCAACCACAATCTGGTCACGCTCCACGACCGACGACACCCCATCAACAACCCACTGCAACACTGGACGTTGCTCAAGAGGCGCGAGAACCTTGCCTGGAAACCTCGAAGAGCTCATCCTGGCCTGAATAAAAACCCGTGCTTGAGAATCAATCCTCTTCATTTGTCCAGTTCCACGAGCCTCAGATGGCGATTTACAACTTGTCAGCCACCGAATTTGTTTGGTACGACAAGGTCAACGCGCCAAACACCATGCTTGGTTAAGGAATGATCGTTAGGTTGTGTAACTCCATTACTAACCGGTTGGTTCCATATTCTCACTCTCGTCGTAAAACACACGGCAGATTACATCTGCGACACACTTCGCATTTTTATCGTCGTCATAATCGTCGACGATCTCGGAGTAATTTGCATTTACAACCCCATCCTCCATACGCCCCACCAACTCTTCAATGGCCGCCCCAAGTATTTCTGGATCTGGCTCTACAGCTAACACGTCCTCTAGAGTCAATTCATCGTCGTAAACCGACACACCGGGTAAGCCGTTGTAGTAGAACGAACCGAAGTTTACGACGCTCTTCCCGAAATGAAGTGCCTCCCAACCTGATGTACCGTTAATGGTTGCAACAAACTTGCAGGTCTTGATTAGGTCGTATGCCGACGCAGAACGATCCACCATCACCAAGTTTGGAATCGCGGTTAAACGATCGAAAAAAATAGGATCCCTTCCAAGCTCATACTGGAGAACGTGCTCCTTGACGCAAATTATCCAATGATCAGGAATTAAACATCTAATCTTCTCGACCGCCGTCACGATATCCATGTACTGATCAGCTAGACATTCTGTGGTGATCTCAGGCTGGGTCGACAGAGGAAAGTACACAAACGGCGTATCTCCTTCGACCTTGTTTTGGGACAACAATTCCAGCGATCGATGATAGCGCTCAGCCTGGACAGACTTCAAAAAGGCGGACGCAAGATCCTCGAGGCGGCCGAGATTATTACTTGATGTCGCACGCAGCAGTTCTAAGAAGCCCTTCCAAGAATACCTGTTGTGTCCAAAGAGACGTCCAAACACACCCGGCCCACCAACGCCAGTACGCGTTTCTAGGTCAGCGCCCTCCTTAGCTAAATCATCGGCAAAACCATCATAAGAATAATTAAGATGAGAAAAATCCCCCATAAAGAACGGGGTCTCTGGATCCGCGACCGTATAGGACACCTTAGCTCTGACCGGTCTCTTGTCGGTGTAGTAGACCGAAAAGTCAATGTTTGATCGTTGTGCCTCCGTAAAATATAAAAACTTGTTCGGGATGCCAGATTGATAAAGGTAGATCGTTTGGATCTTGAAGTATTTTGTGGCCTGGCAAAGTAGCACGTCAAAGCTTGTATGCGGAACAGAGTCGATGACTACTAGGTTGATCTTATTCTTAGTGATCAACTGATGAATGAGATAGCAATACCTGTTGAACTGATGGATATAGCCGTAGGTAGTGCCAAATCCCAAAGTCCATGTTTTCCGAGCAATCTTGCATTCATTACGACGAGCACAACTAATCAGAAACTGGCCCATCGCATCGAACATGATGTCCATGTAGGCCCGTGGCAGCCCAACCGAATAGTCATAATCAGGCTGAAACCGATAGGTTTCGTA
>CAZDQD010000002.1:0-30177 GCA_964507425.1 uncultured Vicinamibacteraceae bacterium | reverse complement strand
ACAGCTGCCTTTAATCGGAAAAGTGGTTTGTTGTAGCGCATACCAGAACCAGGTCGAACGGTTGCAACGTAAGTACCCGGTACATCGAGTAGGGTAACCGGAAGTTCATTCACGGTGAAGCTGGTAGTGGTGGCAACTTCTTCCGAGGTCTGCCCATCTGGTTGCACCATCTGGTTTGTCCAGCGCTGTAAATTCGCTTCCACAGTGCCACCCGAGCCGCCAAAATAGAAGACCACGAGTTCCGCATCTTCGACGTCACCATCGGCACGTTGCAGTGAAAATTGTGCCAGTCGCAGCGGAGACTGTACCGGCTCGCTCATCCACTCAGTTGGTGGCGTAAAGACAAGTTGGCTTTCCTGCGCAAGTCCAGACACGGTAACCAGACACATAAGGACAGTCACAAGAGGAGCCAACAGTACAGAGTGGGTCGGAGCATTTGTGTGTTGCATCGCTGCGAAGATTGTAATGGATTATTGCGGTTCGCTCTCCCGTACCTCGAAGCGACTCAGCTACAATGGCGCGTTCCGTCTGTGTGGAAAGGTGAGAGATGGTACGTACGGCGACCCATGATCTGCAAACAACCGGTCAGGGCGACATGCATGATGTGTCCGGCAGTGTCACGGAAGCGATTGCAAGTTGTGGTTTATTAAATGGGATTGTCACAGTTGCCATTGCAGGTTCAACGGCAGCGGTCACAACGATCGAATTTGAGCCCGGAGCGGTTGCAGATTTTGATGCGATCATGGAAGTGATTGCTCCACGTGATGGCAGTTATCGTCATCATGAACAATGGGGCGATGATAATGGTTCGAGTCATGCCCGTGCCGCTGTCGTCGGGCCGTCGCTAACGCTCCCTGTGATTGACGGGGAGCTTCAACTGGGAACGTGGCAACAAATAGTTCTTGCTGAGTTTGATACCAGACCACGACAAAGGCGTCTTGTCATACAGATGATCGGAGAGTAACCGAGTGATTGATTTGGCGAACGTTAAGATTAGCCTGGAGAACGGGCTCGATGTCATCGTTCACGAGGACCATGGTTGTCCGATAGTTGCGGTCAACATCTGGTATCACGTTGGTTCTAAGAACGAACGACCGGGTCGGACTGGCTTTGCTCATCTGTTTGAACATCTAATGTTTGAAGGTTCTGAGCACCACGATCAAGGGTACTTTCAGCCACTGCAGGAAGCTGGCGGAGCACTCAACGGTTCGACAAATTCAGATCGAACTAATTATTGGGAGGTCGTGCCTCGTGATGCACTTGATCGCGCCCTTTGGATGGAATCGGACCGCATGGGTTATTTGTTGCCAGCCTTAACCCAAAAAAAACTAGATACTCAGCGAGACGTAGTATTAAATGAGCGCCGCCAATCGTATGAAAATCGACCCTATGGTTTTGCAGGAATGGCGCTAATGGCGACACATTACCCATCCAACCACCCCTACCATTGGCCGACGATCGGGTTTCCTGATGACATTCGTTCAGCTGGTCTTGATGACGTACGTGACTTTTTTGAAACTTATTACCATCCAGCGAACGCGTCATTGGCGATTGCTGGTGACGTTCGTACGGAGAAAGTAGTTTCGACTGTTCGCGATTACTTTGGTGATCTAGCGGTTGGCCCCGAACCAGCCCAGGTAGTGGTACCAGCCGTTGAAAACGGCGGCCAGATGGTCATGTTAGAAGACAATGTGGAATGTCCCCGTCTTTACCTTAGCTGGCCTTCAGCTGCACTTCTTGGCAAGTACGATGCCGAACTCGATTTGGTTGCTGACGTCCTTGCGGGAGGGAAATCGTCTCGATTGTACCGGACGTTAGTTCACGACCGTCGGATAGCGGCTGATGTGTCCGTCCAACAGAGTTCACGTGAGTTGTCAGGTTTGTTCTCTATAGTGGCGACCGCAATTCCCGGGACCAACCTACTTGAGATAGAAAATGTCATTTCCGAAGAATTGGCGAGGATGTTAGCAAGTGATGTGACAGAACACGAATTACGGCGATCGCGTAACCGATTTGAAGCGGATTTTGCTTGGCGACAGCAATCGGTCGGTGGGTTCGGGGGTAAAGCAGACCAACTTAACGCCTACAATACGTTTGTGGGCACGCCGAACTTTTTTTCGTCTGATTTTGAACGTTATGTGCAAGTGACACCAGGTAGCATTCGCGAGGCACTCAAATCTCAGCTTAGGCCTGAAACCCGAGTTGCTCTGAGCGTGGTGCCGGTTGAGGCTCGGTCAGCGGCCTTGCCCGAATCAAGACACATTGAGATGTTCTAGGAATCCGCGTGACTGTTGATAGAAATACTTTGCCCCCGCTATGCACTCCCACGGCGCTGCACTTTCCCCAGATTATAAGTGAGACTTTAGGCAACGGGATTCAACTTCGGGTAATTCAGCATCGAGAAAACGCTCTGGTTACGTTTGTACTTCTCCTGCGAACCGGTTCTGTGGCTGACCCGGTTAACTGTTATGGACTGGCGGGATTGACAGCAGCGTTAGTCAGCGAGGGAAGTTCGTCACATACCACACGTAGCTTTCACGAAGCGTTGGGGGAGATCGGAGGGTTTTTTGGTGCTGATGCGACCAGTGACTCGACTGTTCTATCGATCACCGCGCTGACGAGATATTCGAAACAAGCCTTATCGCTTCTCGTTGACGTTGTGACAAAACCGAGATTTGATGACGAGGATATCGAGCGTGTACGAGAACTTCGGCTTAATCGTATTGCGCAACTTCGTCATTCAGCGGTATCGGTGGCAGATCGTGCTTTCTTGCATGCGCTCTATGGCTCTCATCCCTACGGTCACCTTTCTATCGGAACGGTTTCTGGTTTGAAGCAGATTACCTCTGATGAAATTCGCGCTTTTCATGAGCGCTATTACAGACCAGAGCAATGGAGGTTGGTCGGTGTAGGCGATGTTTGTTCATCAGGTCTCGCGGGTTTGGTGGATGAAATTACCGATAATCTCGATGAAATTCCAGCGACACAACAACTAGACGATGTGGTGCCTGGACCTCCGACGTGCCCGGCTAATCGACTTGTTTTTGTGCCGCGTGAAGGTTCGGTTCAGGCGGAGCTGAGACTAGGCTTACTAGGCGTATCGCGGCATTGTCCAGATCTGGACGGACTTACCGTTATGAACACGGTTCTTGGTGGACAGTTTGTTAGTCGCCTAAACCTTAACCTACGGGAAGACAAGGGATTCACTTACGGAGTCCATTCATCTTTCGACGCTAGACGTGGGCGCGGACCATTTACGATTCAGGCAGCGGTCGATGTGGCGTCGACGGCTGATGCGATTCGTGAGATCGTGCGAGAGATTCGTGAAATTCGAAGTATGCGTCCAGCAACAAAGGAAGAACTGGGACTTGCGCGATCTGCCTTAACGCGAGGCTTCGCCAGGAGTTATGAGACCGCTGCTCAAGTCGCCCGTGCTGCTATGCGCTTGGCTCTCTTCGACCTCCCTGATGATGAGTACACGACGTTTGTGCCGCGCATCAATCGTGTTGACATCGAGGATGTTACGAGAGTGGCCTCGGATTATCTGGATGACGAGAACTTAATTGCTGTGATCGTTGGCCCTCCAACTATTTCTGAGTCTTTGGGTGACCTCGGGTTCGGAAGCCCCAGTGAGTCGCTGGTAGACTGACAGCATGAAAGCTGTCAGATTTCACGAGCATGGCGGTCTGGATGTTCTCCAGTATGAGAATGTCGATGACCTGCGACCTGGTTCCGGAGAGATTGTTGTTGAGGTGCGCGCTTGTGCACTCAATCACCTTGATTTGTTTCAGCGGCGAGGAATACCGGGTATTCGACTTCCACACACGAGTGGTAGCGATGTCGCGGGTATCGTGTCGTTGTCGACTGTTCCAGAAGTTGAACCAGGACAGCGCGTGATGCTGCAACCAGGTCTCAGCTGTGGTCGATGTCGTGCCTGTTTGTCCGGAGCTGATAATTTGTGCGGCGAGTACGGCATCATCGGATACCGCAGTGAGGGAGGTTATGCGGAGTTTGTGGCGGCACCAGCCGTTAATGCTATACCGCTACCCGACAACATTGGGTTTCATGAGGCAGCCGCGTTTCCCCTTGTGTTTGTGACGGCCTGGCACATGTTAATTGATCGAGCACGACTTCGGGCTGGGGAGACCGTACTTGTACTTGCGGCCGGCAGTGGGGTTGGACAGGCGGCAATCCAAATTGCGCGTTTACATGGTGCTCGGGTGATTGCAACTGCTGGCAGCGCTGATAAATTGAACCGTGCACGTGAACTTGGTGCTGATGCTGCGATTGATCATTATTCAGAAGATGTTGCGTCTGAAGTGCGTGCTCTCGTAGGAAGGGCTGGGGTCGATGTGGTGTGTGAACACGTCGGAGATGCGACCTGGGCTGCATCACTAAAGTGCTTAGCGCGTGGGGGTCGCCTTGTGACCTGTGGTGCTACCACTGGTCCTCACGTGTCGTTGGACCTTCGGCATTTGTTTACAAAACAACAGTCGCTAATTGGGTCTTATATGGGCACAAAGGGAGAGTTGTTGCTGGCAGCCCATCATTTTTTCAACGGTGATTTTACGCCTGTCGTTGATTGCGTGTTCCCGCTCCGCGAGGCTGGTGACGCCCAGAAGCGGCTTGAGCAGAAGAAACAGTTTGGCAAGATTGTGTTGGATCCCACATTGAGCTAGACAACTTTTGTGGATGAGTTGCCCTGATTTCCGTATCGATCTTCAGAGGCGGTCTGGCCGTAGCGTGCGTCTAAGAAATCGGACTAAAGCGAAGCCGTCTATCCAGCTGAATGGAGCTTTGCCTGTTGTGTAATGTCCGCATGGTAGAACGAACACTTCCGGCTTCAGATCGTGTTGTCGAAAATCGTTAACTAGTTGTTTCGAAAGTTGAACAGGAAACGACAGATCGTAACGGGCATAAATCAATAGGGATTTCTTTCCCTTCATTCGATCGATGAATGGTCTGGGGCTGATAGGTAGCCAGATCTGTCTCAGCAGATCAAGGTCGATCGCGCCTTCTAGTCCGGTTCGCACATGCGCGGTAGATAACCCGTCCCACACCACGTCGGCGAAGAATGGTGAAATGTGGTTCAACGCTGCAACGGAAATCCGTGAGTCGTGAGCTGCTGTGAGCATAGCAAGACATGATCCTAAGCTAGTTCCGAGAAGGCCGACCTTTTCGTAACCCCTGGACATTAACCAGTCGACCGTTCGCTTTGTGTCGAGAACGGCTTGCCGACAGACTTGCAAGGTTCGTCCAATGTTAGCGCTGACGATGTAGTCGGCACGGTGCAATTCTGGTGGCATGCGGTTGTCATGATAGGGAAGGCTTATTCGGACAGCGCTTATGCCGGTCTTGGCTATCAGCTGCGCGAGCGCCAAGTGCCCTTCTGGGTCGGCGTTCCATTGCGGAAGTATCACGACGGCACAACGTTTTCTGTCCTTTTGGGTGGCAGGAAAGTATCGCGCATGAACGATGTTGTTCTCCGAGTGGGGAGTGGTAAGGGCACTCGGAAATGTAAGTGAGCTTCCCTCCAATCGAAAGTGGTCGTTGGCAACTGGAGAGGCCTCGTAGAATTCATCTGAATGAACAACCGCGTCGGCAGACCAATCACGAAGGGATCGGTCAGGGTTTGAGGAAGTTTTGAGATCAGGGATCCAATCGAGTCCCCACTCAAACGGTCGTACGACACGGTCGGTCGTGACGGCGACTAGTTGCCGTTCCCAAGCATGAAAGAATCGAGAAATCATCGAGAGGTTATGGGGGAATGCTACTATGCGTCATGAACGTAAAACAGGTTGATGTGAGACGGGCACATGAGTTGCAGTCCAATGACGGTTATACCTACATCGACGTACGCTCAGTCCCCGAGTACGAGAAGGGCCATCCCACGGGCGCTCATAATGTGCCGTTGTTGCATTTTGATTCTTCCTCTGGCCGCATGCAGCCGAATCAAGAATTTCTTCGTGTTGTACAGGCCAATTATCCTCCAGAGACGAAGTTACTGATCGGCTGTCAGGTTGGCGGTCGGTCGTCGCAGGCTGCACAGCTACTCGCTGCTTCCGGTTACAGTGATGTTTCGAACGTTGTTGGAGGATTTGGGGGCGCGCGTGATCGTGCAACCGGACAGGTCTTAGCTGAAGGCTGGCTACAGGCGAACCTGCCAGTTGAGACAGAGGGGACGCCCGACGCGACGTATACGGACCTCCAACAGAAAGTTTCAACCTAACCTCTGATTGGATCTTCATACCGTGTTGCGTGGGACAGTAAGGTGCTGGTTTGGTATCGATTTCCGACGAGTTGCGTTCCAACGGGTAGTCCTTTGACAAAGCCGCTGGGCAGAGAGATTGCGGGGTGTCCCGTTAGGTCGAATAGTTGGGTCATCCTGAGTGTGAGAGCGCGGACCGAACTGGAAATATTACCAACCGTGACCATGTCGCTACCGAGGTTCGGCGGGAGGATGGGCAGCGTCGGCAGTAGTAAGACATCGCATTTTCGTAGTGCATCATCGACCTCTTTGGTGAGTACCTTTCGTCCCTGTTGGGCTAAGACGTAGTCTTGTGCGAGTACGTAACCGCCAAGTTCTAAACGTGTCCGCACACTAGGGCAATATTCGTTACGTTTAGTTTCCAGAAGTTTTCGATGTTGCATGGCGGCCTCTGGAAGTTGCGTGTGTAGGTATATTGTGGCTGTGTCTGAAGCATGCGGGAGGTCTACGTCGACGATAGTCCCGCCAGTCGCTTCGAGCCGGCGAATAGTGCTTTCAAACGCCGTTCCAACGTTACGGTCAATCACATCGAAAAAGTAAGAGCGAGGTATACCAAAAGATGTCTTCTGATTACTTTCTGCTATCGACGACTCAACAGAGGTACTTTTGTCGCTTATGGTCCGATACAAAAGGTGTGCATCAGCGACTGTTCTCGTGAGCGGACCTACATGATCAAGGGTTGGTGCGAGTGGTATGACACCGTCACATGGCACCTCGTTAAAAGTGGGCTTAAGACCAACGATACCGCAAGCTGATGCTGGAATTCTGATAGAGCCGCCTGTGTCAGTTCCGATTGAAGCAATAGCCATGCCTGAAGCTACCGATACGGCGGAACCACTACTAGACCCACCTGGAATGCGTTCATGATCGTGTGGATTTCGTGTGGGGCCAGCTGCGGAGTCTTCTCCTGTGGTGCCAAAAGCAAATTCGTGCAGGTTGCATTTTCCAATGATGATTGCTCCGGCTGCGCGAAGGCGACTAACAACAATAGCGTCTCTAGTCGCTTGATGTCCCAATCGCACCCGTGATGCTGCAGTTGTTGCTACACCTTCTACATCAAGAATGTCTTTAAGTGAAATGGGAATGCCATGTAGTGGTCCTTTTATGTGGCCTTGAGCCATTGCTCGATCTGCGGCGTCGGCTTCGGTACGTACCTCGTCTTCTAAAACTGTGATGAATGCGTTTAAGCTTGGGTCGTACGTGACTATTGTCGACAGACATTGCTCGACTAGCTCGCTCGAAGAATATTTTCCACGGCGCAGATCTCGCACGATTGCGCTAATCGGAGTGTCTGGAACCCGAATCATGTTTACTCAGTTTCGTTCGTAGCCACCTGTCGTTCAGGATCGGTAGGTTGTAGCTCCACCTGAGTGCGCCAGTCTGCGTCGTGCAATAGTGCCGTTGAGGCCTGCAACATGTCGAGTAGCGATTGAAGTTCAGGTTTATCCTGTCTGTTGGCGTCCTGCTTAGCGTGCACGATCCGGTCGTTAGCTTCCATATGTCCTACTCAGGCTAGATCATGGCGTCGTCCCAAAACAATTGGTTTCGCGAGAAGCGTCCCGGGTCGAAAGGGATGATGTCAAGCTTTGCGGATGTTCCGGTTGTTAGCAGTTCGGCCATTGCGCTGCCTACGGCAGGAGCCATCATGAGGCCATGGCCACTAAATCCATTCGCCAGAAACAACCCGCGAAGGTCAGGGTGTTCTCCGAGTAACGGGTTGTGGTCCGGAGTCATTTCGTATAGTCCGGCCCATCCTTCTGCCAGGGTTGCGGGTTTAAGCTCGGGGAGTCGTGCGATAAGTGGTGGACGGAAATCCGTTTCCCACCGTTTCATATCGCAATCAAAATTTTCACCCGGCGGTTCGGTAAGGTTTGTGCGAGCAACGACAATCTGGTCCACGACGTCAGGTTGGTCTTGATCGTCGTGTCTCCAATGGACGCCGCTTGGATCAACAATCATCGGAAATCTGTGCGGCCAGTGCCTTGGCAGAGTGCAGCGAAACAGCTGCTGGCGGACCGGTGTTACCGGAAGGTCAATGTCGGCGAGTGCTGCTAGATTTGCAGCGTACGGTCCAGCGGCGCAGACGAGGCTAGACGTCTCGAGTTTTTCGTCACCTTCTAGAATGACGCCGGTTACAGTGCCTCCGGAAACTGTCAGCGCTGTGACGTTCGAGGTGATGAATAGTGCGCCGGCATGTTCAGCGAGGCGCCGCAATGTGGTCAGAACAGCTCTTGGGTTGATGTAGCCGTCTTCCGGGCCGAAAAGGGCAAATCGGATATCGTCGAGTACCAGGTCCGGTACCAATGTGTGGATGGCGTCTACGTCGAGTCTTTCAACGCGAGCTCCAAGGCGGAGCTGAGTATCATACCGTTCTTCGAATTTTTGTGACGTTGCTTCGTTTGCAAGGAAGAGATAGCCACGCTGAAGAAAATGCACCGGTTGTTTGAGGTCACGATCGCATGACAATTCGTTGAGCGTTTGATAAAAACGGATGCTGTGCTGAGCGAGGGCAATATTTTGGCTCGAACTAAATTGTTGGCGAACGCCTCCCATGGCCAAAAACGAAGAAGCCCGACGATAGCTCGGGTCACGCTCGATAACTGTAACTTGGACGTCGTATCTACTCCGACAGAGATGGTAGGCGATACTTGATCCGATGACACCGCCACCGACGATGATGATGTGCTTAGAGGACATAGTTGAGCCACCTTTGGTGGGTTTCAGTCTTAAATGTTTGTCAGACCAGGAGCGACCCCTTGCGGTGGGAGACACGGCTCGCCGCCTTGTTCAAGATAGTGTTTCAGAGTCTCAAGGGATTCTTTCCAACCGGAATCAATCAAACTGTAGTACTGCTTCCACCTCGGACCGTCGTCTGTTCCGCTTTGGCGAACACGCAGCTTGGTAGCTGCACCATCAACCTGACAGGTAACTTCGAGCATCATTGGGCCAATAGGACCACTTTCGGGTGGCAGCCAATATGCGTTCGCCACAAAAAAACGATGACCTTGTTTGAATTCCATCACAGTGCCATAAAATACGCCGCCGAGAGTTCCGAGAACCTCATCTTGGAATGGAGTTGAGGCCCATTCGATAGCGTAAATTCCCAGTGGTCGAGGGGTGGTCACCGAATGCGTTGCATGCCACCAGTGACTGAGAGACCGTGGATCGAAAAAAGCTGAGAGCACCAGGGTTGGTGCGGCTGTAATCACGACCGTGTGGTCAGACTGTAGCTGTTCTTGTTGGCTCATGAAGGTATTTCAGCCTACTGAAACTGGACGATCGTATCACTGGAGCGTCCGGGTTGTAGTCAATCAAAATACGGTTTCGATGGATCAATACAAAAGAAAATGTTGTCTTATTTTGAGGAACGCGTTGAGTTCGCTTTCCCATCTATCTTTGATGTCGTTTAAGGTGTAGTCATTGTCGACCGCGTATCGAAGTTGTTTCGTGCCAGCCAGAATATCGATCGGCATTTGTACCTCTTCATACTCATAAGGTGGCTGACGCCATTCAAAATTCGCCGGACTGGCTTGCCGACACGCAAGTATGATCGCGACTCCGCAGGTGACGGGCTTAAAACGAGAACGGTCAGTTACGTGTATGTGGCAACCTCCACATGTACTCCCCGCATGTTTCTGGAACGTCGGTTCAAATGTCGTTGGCCTGAAGTGAACGCCAGGTAAGTTGTGATTGTTGAGTTCTGACGCGATGTTGTCGGGATCAAGTCCTGGCGCTCCAAAGAGTTCAAATGGACGAGTGGTACCTCGGCCTTCAGACAGGTTGGTCCCTTCGAGTAATACGGTTCCAGGATAAACAATTGCGCTGTCAAGAGTTGGAAGATTGGGTGACGGAACAACCCAGGACATGCCGGTTTCATCCAAGTATTGTTCACGAGTCCAGCCAGACATGGTGACTACTTCCAATTCCGCTCCGATCTGGTAGTGGTCATTGAAGAGCAGTGCTAATTCCGCAATCGTCATGCCGTGACGGAGTGGAATCGGAAACTGGCCGACGAACGAGCGAAGACCGATGTCGAGCACAGGACCCTCCAGGGCCGTTGCGCCGATGGGGTTGGGTCGGTCACAGACCACGACAGGAACACCGTGCTTTGCCGCGGCACGAAGGCAATTTGCCATCGTGTATATGTATGTGTACACCCTGGTTCCGACGTCTTGAAGATCAATAACCAGAACGTCAATCCCATCCAACATCTCCGATGTTGGTTCACGGTGATTGCTGTAAAGAGAGTAGACTGGCACACCGAATCGCGAATGATGACTGTGCGCGGTTTCGACCATATTGTCTTGCACGTCTGCATGGAAGCCGTGTTGCGGTCCGAACAAGGCGACCAAGTCCATATCAGGTGTACCAGCAATTAGTTCGGAAAAATGTCGGAACTCGGAGTCGACCGATGCTGGATTCGAGACCAGACCGACGCGAGGACCGGACAGCTTGTGATGTTCAAGGAACCGCTGCGAACCCAATATAGGAGGCATTCGTGAATTATAGGTTCCTTGTTGCGCCATTACTTCACGAGCGAATGATTTGGCCCATCAGTTGCGGACAATAGGCTGCCGGCGAGACAATATACTCGACCTAAAGGAGTATTGTGAGCGTATCCGATATTGAATTACATGCAGATTTACGGGGCGCAGTTAAAGAACTGTGCCAGCACTTTCCTGACAGTTACTGGCGCGATCTTGATCGTGAACAGAGCTATCCAGAGGAGTTTGTTAAAACTCTTAGTGACGCCGGCTATTTGTCAGCATTGATCCCGGAAGACTTTGGCGGTTCTGGGCTTGGGATTGCTGAAGCTTCGATTATCTTGGAAGAAGTAAATCATTCCGGAGGTAATGCCGCGGCCTGCCATGCCCAGATGTATATTATGGGAACCTTGCTTCGTCATGGTTCCGACGAACAGAAGCATAAATACCTTCCTCAGATTGCGTCCGGTGAATTGAGACTGCAGGCGTTTGGCGTTACAGAACCTACGACAGGCACCGATACGACGAAGCTTAAAACGATGGCCGTGCGGAAAGGTGATCGTTATGTTGTGAACGGGCAAAAAGTTTGGATTTCTCGGGCCGAGTACTCTGACCTAATGCTGTTAATTGCACGAACGACGCCAGTGAATCAGATAACCAAGAAGACAGAAGGTCTTTCTGTTTTTTTGGTTGACTTAAAAACGGCCGTTGGCAATGGTCTAACTATCCGTCCGTTGCGAACGATGATGAATCATGCGACGACCGAAGTGTTTTTCGATAATCTTGAAATTCCTGCTGGTAACCGTATCGGTGAGGAAGGAAAGGGCTTTCGTTACTTAATTGATGGGCTCAATGCCGAGCGAATTTTGATTGCCGCAGAGTGTGTCGGTGATGGACGGTGGTTTCTTGAACGGGCCGTTGGTTACGCAAATGAGAGGGTCGTCTTTGATCGGCCGATTGGTAAGAATCAGGGTATCCAATTTCCGATAGCCCGTGCTCACGTTAACGTTGAGGCAGCTGACCTTATGCGCGTTCGTGCAGCAGAGCTGTTTGATACGGGGAAGCCATGTGGTGCTGAGGCGAACATGGCGAAGTTGCTTGCAGCTGATGCGTCGTGGGAATCTGCCAACGTGGCCGTGCAAACATTCGGAGGTTTTGGATTTGCGGAGGACTATGACATAGAGCGAAAGTTTAGAGAGACTCGCCTTTATCAAGTTGCTCCTATTTCCACGAACCTGATTCTGTCTTACATTGCTGAGCATGTGCTCGGACTTCCTCGTTCATTCTGATGGCATATCCCCTGGACGGAATGACGGTCGTAACCCTTGAACAGGCGGTTGCTGCACCGTTTGCTACTCGACAACTTGCGGACCTTGGTGCTCGCGTTATCAAGATCGAACGTCCGGATGGTGGCGATTTTGCACGGGGTTACGATTCAACCGTTAAAGGACTCTCGAGTCACTTTGTCTGGCTTAATCGGTCGAAGGAATCTCTCACACTGGATTTGAAATGTAGGGGGGCACAGGAAGTCGTGGGTCGACTTATAGAACAGGCCGATGTGTTTGTGCAAAATTTGGCTCCTGGTGCGGCGGAGCGACTGCAACTTGGAACAGAAACGCTCCGCGCGAGTCATCCGTCATTGGTTATCTGCAACATTTCTGGGTATGGGTCAACGGGTCCGTATCGTGACAAGAAGGCATATGACCTGTTAGTTCAAGCTGACGCGGGCTTGGTTTCAATAACAGGCACGGAAGACGAGCCAGTCAAATCGTCTATTTCAGTTGCGGATATTGCTGCCGGAATGTACGCCTACTCTGGCGTATTGACGGCGTTGTTCAGGCGGGAACGAACAGGTGAGGGAGCAGCGGTTGAGGTGTCTATGCTTGAAGCGTTAGGTGAATGGATGGGATTCCCGCTTTACTACACGATGTACGGCGGTTCACCGCCTAAACGAAGTGGGTCTCGTCATGCGGCTATCGCGCCTTATGGGCCTTTTGCTGCGGCTGATGGAGAAATAGTTTTCTTAGGACTACAGAACGAACGGGAGTGGCGTCGTTTTTGCGAGATTGTTTTGATACAGCCTGAGCTTGCGGAAGATGCTCGGTTTGATAACAACATGAAACGAGTCAAAAACAGAGAAGCGCTAGAGAAGATGATAGGAGCGATTTTTGCGGAATTAAGCGTTGATGAGGTCGATACTCGTTTGGAACGGGCGAAGATTGCAAATGGACGAATGAACTCTGTTGCTCAGTTTTCGGAACATCCACAGTTGGTCGCACGAGATCGCTGGAGGGAATTTACGTCCAGCGTCGGAACGCTTAAAGGCACTTTGCCTCCAGCGACGATTGATGGTGTCGAGTCGCGTTTTGATGCAGTTCCGGAATTGGGCGAACATACTGACCAGATTTTGAATGAACTTGGCTACAGCCGTGAAGCCGTTGAGGCTTGGCGTTCTTCTGGCGTTGTGTAGTGGTTGCTTCGTAGGTCGAATCGCACCCTGTTCTACAATTTCCATTTCGGAAACGAACCGGGTTGGCATCCGCTGTCAGCCGGTGTGTGAAAGGATGATATGCCTGTAAAAGAAGGTTGGACCGGTCGAGTGTTTGAGGATTTTTCCGTTGGCGACATCTACCAACATCCTATCGGACGGACAGTGTTGGCTACCGATAATGTGTGGTTAACTCTGTTGTCGCAAAATGTCAACAAAATCCATTTTGACTACGCGTACGCAGCCAAAACGGATTTTGGTAAGCCGCTGGTCGATTCCACCTTCACGTTAGCACTTGTAACGGGACAGTCTACGACGGACTTATCCGTTAATGTGATGGCGAATCTGGGCTGGGATGAGGTTCGCCTTCCGGCTCCTGTGTTTCATGGCGATACAATTTATTCGGAAAGTGAAGTTCTCGAGACGCGAGAATCAAAATCACGCGGGAATGTCGGAATCGTTACCGTAAAAAGCCGAGGTTTTAACCAGAATGGTACTGTGGTGATTACGTTTAAGCGGACATTCATGGTCTACAAGCGTGGGCATGTGCCGGACTATGCCACCGCGCGACCGGAGATAAAGGAGTGAGCGCAAGTCGTTTCAGGTTTGTCTCACTGAAAGCAATATTCCGATCTTTAATTTTAGTTCTTTGTTTTGCCGTGACGGGATGCGCTGGTGAACCAGAGACGGTTGTCGGTGGCGATTTAGCATTTGTCGGGGTCAATGTGGTCCCGATGACCGGTGAGGGAGAGCCGGTCATTGCGGACCAGTTACTGATTGTGACTGACGGACGTATTACGTTTATTGGTGATTCTGATGATGTTGTTCCAGCGGAAAATATAGAGATTGTTAACGCTGAGGGACAATATCTTCTACCTGGTTTGACGGAGATGCACGGCCATTTACCCGATCCAAGGATGAGTGATGAGGATATCCGTAACCTACTGTTTCTCTACGTAGCGAACGGCGTGACGACGGTCCGCGGCATGCAAGGGGATTCTTCACAGTTCGCATTAAGAAGTGCGATTGAGCGCGGTCGTTTGTTAGGTCCGAGACTTTATCTGGCAAGTGTTGCCATGAGTGGCGAGTCGGTAACCACGGCCGAGCAGGCGGCCCAGTTGGCACGAGAGTACAAAGTAGATGGTTATGATTTGATTAAAACACATGAAGGTATTAGTAAGGAGGTGTTTGAGGCAATAGTAGCCACGGCGGGCGAAGTTGGCATACCGTTCGGAGGCCATGTGCCGGATGATATTGGTCTGAGACGTGCTTTAGCGTCCGGTCAGGCCTCCATTGATCATCTTGATAATTATGTTGAGGCTTTGGTTTCAACGGGTCACGGTCCTGAGAACAACCAAAGAGGACGCGATCTCGACGCACTTCTTGATGAGATCGATGCATCCAGCATCACGGACTTAGTCGACCTAACGGTCAAGGCCGGTACGTGGGTTGTTCCGACGATGGTGTTGTGGGAAACAGCATTTTTTGGCGAACGGAGTTCTGTTGACGTTCTTCCGGAGCGGCCAGAAGTGCGGTATATGCCGCCGGAGACGGTTGATGGTTGGAGGCAGGCAGTTGACCGACGTCTTGAAGCAGCTGATGTAGCGTCGAACCGTCGCATTTCTTCGATTCGGAGACGTATTCTCAAGGCGTTGTTTGATGGTGGAGCTAATATTGCGCTGGGGACAGACTCTCCACAGATCTTTAGTGTTCCCGGTTTCGCCATGTATCACGAAATGTTGTTATACGTTGAGATTGGCATGACTCCTTATGAGGTACTTGAAATTGCAACGCGGCGGCCGGCAGAGTATTTTGATGCTGCAGATGAATTTGGTGTTATAGCTGTCGGACGACGGGCTGATTTTTTACTCTTAAATGCGAATCCGTTAGAAGATATTGGGAACATGCGTGCTCGTGCCGGAGTGAGCCTCAACGGACGTTGGATGCCTAATGAACTGATTCAGCGTAGGCTTCGTGATATTGCACTTTTTTACGGGAACGAACCATGACGGCCGCTTCACGGCTTGCTGCCTTCGCGGTGACAAGTGACATACCAGATGAAGCGCGCGCGGTTGCGCGCGCTGCCCTACAGGACACAGTTGGTGTGATATTAGCCGGTGCCGTAGAACCCGCGGCAAGGATAACGCAGCGAGTTGCTAGAGTGGATGGCGGGCCAGGGCCGTGTCATATTCTGGGTACTAGTGACCAAACAGGTCCTTCCTATGCGGCTCTCAGCAACGGAACCGCAGCCCACGCACTGGATTTTGATGATATGTGTTGGACCACGCTTGCTCATCCAAGTGCGCCGCTTGTCGCCGCGGGTTTAGCTGTCGCAGAAATAGTCGATGTGCCGGGTGTAGCATTTCTTGATGCCTATGTTGTGGGATTTGAGATTGAAGCCATACTCGGTACTACGATGAATCCGAGCCACTACGAATCTGGTTGGCATTGCACTTCGACGATAGGCACCATAGGTGCTACCGCGACCGCTGCTCGTGTCTTAGGGCTCGACTCCGAACAGACAGCACGAGCCATAGCCATAGCGGCTTCTGAGGCATCCGGCATCAAGGAGAATTTTGGAACAATGGTGAAGCCTTTGCAGGGAGGGCTTGCGGCCAGGAATGGCGTGCTTGCGGCACTGTTGGCAAAGGAATCGTTTTCTGCGTCGATGGGAGCTCTTGATGGTCCCCAAGGATTTTTCGTTGCGATGCAAAGCGCGAACAAAGAATTGTCTCGTCATGTGGATAAGCTTGGTTTGAGCTGGGAGATTCTTGAGAATGGCATTACGGTGAAGTTGTATCCGTCGTGTGCTGCTACGCATCCGACAATCGATACTCTGATTGACCTTAAGGCGAGAGAAAAGTTGTCCACGGAGGTAATCGATGCTGTTGAGGTAGACGTTGACCCGGTGACACCGACCGTGTTGATTTACGACCGACCAACCACGGGACTCGAGGGGAAATTCAGTTTGCAATACTGCGCGGCGGCGGCGTTAACGTTTGGTCGTGTCGGTATTGACACTTTTGAGTCTGATCAAATGCGGGATTCTGAGGTTCAACGCTTGGTATCTTGTGTGACGATGCAGGCGGACCCGGCACTTGGTTCTGACGCGCCTCCTCTAACGCAGGCACGGATAAGAGTCCGGTTGAAAGACGGTCGTGTGTTTGAGCGATTTGCTACAGGGGCGAAGGGTTACCCTGAGAATCCCGCTTCTTCTTCGGACCTTGACGATAAATTTCTCAAGTGCGCTAGGCGAGCTATTGGTCAGAAAGAAGCAGTTGAAGCGCTGCATTGTCTTCGTGGCATATCTGATACGTCGTCGGTCCGTAGCCTAACAGCAACACTTGTCCCGTTTGCGCCACAACCTGCGCCATGACTTTCCGCGTTCGACGTAGCCTACTTTTTGTTCCAGCTGTTAGACCGGATAGGTATCCAAAAGCACTTGCGACTGGGGCAGACGCGGTTTGTGTCGACCTAGAGGATGGCGTGTCGTTTAATGCAAAGGACGAAGCGAGAGATTCGGCAGTAGCTCTTTTTTTGAACCGACAACCCACACGTGCTGAGGTGAGTTTACGAATCAATGATCCGAAGACAGAATTAGGTCAGCTTGACCTTCAAGCGATCAAACAATCAGGAATTCGTCCGGATGCACTGATGTTACCTAAGTGCGAAGGGGCTGATGAAATTCGTTTGGTGTCGTCCGAGATGGCTACGCTGACACCACATGTTCCACTCATTGTCATGGCAGAGACAGCGCGTGGCGTGGCCAAAGTTGATGAGATAGTAACAGCGGTTTCAGAAGTCACAGCGTTATTTTTCGGTGCTATTGATTATGCAGCCGATGTCGGGTGTGCTGTTGAATGGGATGCTGTTCTATATGCACGGTCCCGTGTGGTGCTATCGGCTGCAGCAGCCGGCGTGAGTTCGATTGATACGCCATTTATGGACGTGCAAAATGGCGATGCACTAGCCGACGAGTGCCTGCGAACCAAAGCGCTTGGTTTTATGGGAAAAGCAGCGATTCATCCATCTCAGGTTCCGGTCATCAATGAAGTCTTTTCGCCAAGTTCTATCGACGTCGCTTGGGCGAAAAAAATAGTTGATGCCTACGAGCAGAACGCCGGCGGTGTGTTACTCGTGGATGGAAAACTGATTGAGCGTCCGGTGATTGCGTCAGCGAAGCGCACGCTTGCTATTGCATCCTCGGTTTCTTCGCAAGACGACCTTTAATGGTTTTTTTGGTAGGTGTTTCCGATTAACTTGCACGTGCTGCAATGTCTGATATCTGTTTTTGACGTGGGTCGTCTTCAGTTTCGATGCTCTGTTGGTGTGAAACGGAAACGTTTCGTTGCACTCGTTCTTTTCGCATCGCTTCTGAGCGGTCGTGTGAGAGTAGATTTTGGATCAACGGTAGATAAAACACGCCATCGCCAACAATGTTTACGAACCGCTCGTCGATTGTTGCCCACTCTTTGTCCACAAGAACTTTCCAGATTGCCGAATACTCCTCTCGGACATCCCGATCAAACATTGAGCCGTAGCGTTTTCTATCGACTGCCAGTCCTTGTAGTTCTTGAAACAGTAGATGTAAACGAAGGTCAGTTTCAGAGTAGTGAAATCCGCGCATGATCGGGAAGCGTCCCGCGTCGATATCTCGAAAGTAATCGTCAACACGTACGTGGTTCATATAGGCCCAACCCGGCGAATCCGGGGTGCCGAAAAAGAACGAAATACCCGCGAATCCCCAGCCCCACGCGTCGTAGCCGATGACTTGTCCCTCGTCTTCCTGAAACGGCTTTCGGAAGAGTTCTTCATACAGGTAGGTGCTGGGTAGTGGGCCACTGCGCTCAAAATCGTAGGGGGTAACCTGTTTAAACCCAACGGATTCAAGATACTCCTTGCCGATCTTGTACATTTCAAGATTTTGTTCCATCGACGGCAACTCTGAGCGTCGGTTGCGAGAGAAATCCGTTCGGCCGGCGATGTTTAATTCATAGTGAGTAATATGATTAACCCCACTCTTCACAAAGTTTTCCAAGTCTCGCACCACATGATCAATGGTTTGGCCAGGCCAGCCGAAGATAAGGTCAACACTGACTGGAAGATCGAGCTGTTGACAAGTGTCAAGTGTTCGAAACACCTGTTCAGAGGTCTGTTTTCGTCCACTGGCCTTAATGAGGTCGTCGTCTAGCTGTTGTACCCCCATACTGATGCGATTAATGCCACAGTCTTTCATTGCGGCAAGTTTGTCGTAACTAAAAGTCTGCGGAATGCCTTCTAAAGTTACCTCGATGTGTTGTGGGATCTGGAACAATCCACTGACCAATTCCATCAGGGTCTTATACTGGTCCGCTTTATAAAGATTTGACGTGCCACCACCGAAATAGACACTCGCGAGTTCCGCCCCTTCGAGATGGGGTCTAAACATCTCCCCTTCACGCCGGAGGTAGTCGAGATAAGTGTCGAGCTGACGGCGGTCTTGATAAATTTCACTTGGGAATAGGCAGAATCCACACCGGTCTGGTTCCGTCGGTAGGCAGTAAGGTGTGCCGACGTATAGATTGATACGTTTCTTTACCGTTTCACAGGCCTGTCGGCGCGTTTTCATGACGGCCGGGACCGATACATCCTGATCAAGCCAGAACATCGGTGATGGATGGCCGTGGAGAACTTTGTTGCTCTGCCGTCGTTGCCGATGTTTGTCGATGTAATCGGTTATCTGCTGAACATCACGCATGCTGGTTGGGAACGAACAACTCTCAACTCGGCACTCTTAAATCAGGAGCCGTTGGAGCAAGGTTCGTCCTTCGGGCGATTCTACCCGAAAGGCGCTCGCATACGCTACCGCACATTGGTGAGGACTCCGTGCTGATAATTAAAATCAATCTTAACTGGATTAGCAGGAAGCTTGATTTCAACATCTATCTCCGACTTGTCGACCCATATGCGTGTGAGTAGTGGTTTGTGGGCTTCGAACTCAAGTCGTATGGGGACCGCCATACGAAACCCCTCGGGCACGTTGTCTTGGCGAATGGTTCCATGAAGAAGGAACGGTTCGCTACTGTCTCGAATTGGTGTCACGGCAAGATCGTAGTCATATGTGGGGACATCTACGCCGTAGACCCATTGGTCGAAAAACCAGTCCATGGGTTCACCGAACACCCTCGTAACTGCTGACTCAAATGTTGCTGTACTTGCAACGCCACCTTGATGTTCGCTTGCAAACTCTCGCATCATTTCTCGAAACTTCTCATCGCTTTCTGTTTCGAGATCAAGAAGCAGCATCCGTAGCATATGGAGAATAAAGGCTCCTTTTTCGTATACGAGTACCCGGTAGTCGAACGGTGTATCTGTCGTTATCAGTCGTGAGCCCACGACGACAGGACCCGACTCATTTCCGTCACTTTCCCGTATAACCTCGGGGCGTAATCCATAGCGTTGCAAGCCTCTAACCAGACCGAAACCTTGTCCAACGTTTACTTCGCCAACCACATCGTATCGCCAGGCATCAAGCATCTGCTGAAATTGTTCCGTGTCATTAAGTCCAACGAGTGCATAGAGTGCACCGGCGTAGTGTGCGAAGCCTTCAGAAAGCCATTGATCGCGGTAGTCTTCCCAGTCGATGCTTGCGCCCCACCACTGGTGAGCTACCTCATGGGAACGAAAAAGTTCTGATTCTCCAGTATGGAGTTCCCCAAAGGCCTGAAAGGTTAAAAGCACGAGTCCCGGAAAGGCTTGGCCGCCATATTCTGCCGTTTCAGTGACTAATAGTGATTCAAAGGGGTACGGCCCGAAATAATCTTCGTACGTGCGGATTGAATTGATGAGGTCTGTGATTGTCTTTGCCCGATTTCCTGGAGCGAATCCAAGGTGGTTGCGGTCAGCATAGACCGCGATCGGCGGCAGTCCATCGGCCGTTACCTCGTTTACTTCAAATCGACCCAGTTGAAACGCCATCGTACCTCGTACTGGGGTTGGTAAGATCCAGCGCATGATTCGTGTGCCATCGTCGACACGTTCAGTTGCCAGTGAGCCGCCACTGGCAATACGGAGACGTTCGGGTATGCGAAAGGTTAGATCAAGACGTCGTTTCCGGTTATCTGGATGACGTGGGATCCAGGTAATGGTGTCCTTCAGCACGAATGCTTGGCTGACCGGAAGTTTCTGAACTAGTTCGCCTTTGTACGTGACTCTGAGTATGAACTGCTGGGTCTGCGGAACCGACTCAGGAAGAAATACTGTGAGCCAGGGTTCGTGTAGGTCGTCGTCAAGAAAGCGGTCGTGTTTTTCTTGAACGTAGTGTAGCGGGTCCCCAGTGATAGGCGGAGGTTCATCAGCAGGTCGTTCTCCGTCCGCGCTGGTCGAAAGGAGATGAGTCTCTAGCACATCGTTGATGTTCATTGGTGTATCTGATTGCCAGCGAACGTCTGTGACCTCGACGAATTGCGATACCAATAATCGAACCGATGAGATCGGCTCGAGTGGTTCAATTGATAAAGCGACGTTTGCCTGTACCTCGCCATTTCCTTGGATCGCGATGTCCACATCGGTACGTGAAACAGTTACACGCGGACTCCACGGTTCACGTTCGGGTACTGCGACACGGGGAAGTAGCCCATAATCGGCCGCACTCCAGTTGTCATTATTGTCACGTTTGGCGGTTGCGGTCGGTATCAGGGGGCCATCAACGGTTGGGTCACGCGGAAAGTTTGTGATCGGTTTGTCCGTCTTGAAATTGTCAAGTGCGTGAAACGACATCCAAATGTTGCTGATTTTCCTTCGGCGGTCAAAACGCCAGACGGTCACTTCTTCTCGGCTACGGGGTTCTACTTCTATTGAGAACCAATCGTGGTTCCTGCCGTCAATATCTGCAAAAAAGTAGGGGCGAGGCTTCTGGCTTGCTAACGATGGCGCAACAGTCGCATGCCATAGATCTGCAACCACTCGCGCGTCAGGGTTAATGAGCTGGTTTTCTACGAGTTGTTCTCTTCTTTCTTTGAGAAGATCGACCGCGTTTTTAAATTCTTGACCTTGCTGACCGTCGGCGAGTGTGAGGACCCGTTCAGATAGGTCTCCAGTTAACCAGAAGACGAACCGACTGAAATCTTCGTCAAGGAAATCTTCGTCAATCAGTTTTCGGATCTGATGTAGCTCTACGCCGTCTGGAGGAAATGCTCGTACACGCCCTTTTCCCAAGTAAACAGCAACGGTTGCTTGGAGTTCCTTTCGATCTACAACATAGAGTTCGCCATCTTCGAGGTCAAAGGTAAAACGGTCAACTATGAACTGTTGGTTACGGACTCGCCCAGCGGACACGGGGATTGCATCTTTTAGCTCTGTATAGACGTTCGGTGGTCCGAGGGATTCTTGGTCGGTCTCGTCTTGACCGGACGCACGTCCATCTATTGCAACTGAGCCGATGGCAACGACCAATGCTGGGCACAAGATTAATTGCCGTGCTCGTCCTTTGAAGCATTCCATGGCAGTTCTATTATCACTCCGTCAGCTATGGTTTGTCGCCACGAAACAACAACGAGACCTTATTGGTTTTTTGAGCGGTTGATAGATTGCGGACCCGCTAAACAAACTTGGTGTGTCATTAAACTAGATATGGGACTAGCCGAAGCCTGTGCTGCGAAGTTCGTTAACTTTGTGTTCGCCACGAAGGAGTCGGCAGCGTGTACGGCGATGACGGTGCTTTCAGTCTCGGATCGTGACCTTCTGCACGCGCCATGTCAGTAATTCGGCGATATAGAGTTCGTTCGCGGAGGGGCACGCCAGACCGTGGATCCAGCCGAACTGTCCGATCGCCTGTCCGTCCCTTCCTAAGTATCCGAGAACCGTTCCATCGAGCGACATTTTGTAGATGCGGCCCGGAAACATGTCTTGCGTGAACATGACTGGGTCTGGGCCCGGTGTGATACATATCGAGTTCGGCCAGAGCGAGTTGTAGCTGCCGTCAGGCAGCTGGCCGAAGCTTGGGATGTTTGGCGCATAGTCAGCTGGCAGTGGCGCCTGACGCCTCAGGTCGGCCAGCGTGATCTGTTGCACGAAGGTGCCATCTGACTCGAACACCTGGATGCGGTTGTTGGACCGATCCGCGACGTAAATTCGGCCCTGGTCGTCGGCGGCGATGCCGTGCGGAACACGAAACTGTCCTGGCTCGCTCCCTCGCTCGCCCCAAGACGTGATCCAGTTACCGTCGGTGTCGTACTTGGCGACTCGTGCGTTGTTGTAACCGTCGCTGAAGTAGACGTTACCGTCGGGATCGAACGCAACATCGGTGACTTCGTCGAAGAGACCATCGCGTGCGGCCGGTGGCGGGGTGTCCGCGGTTTCGTAGTACGGAGGGCGGAGGGAGTGCGGAGGGCAATGCGGTCCCTGACATCTGGGATAGCGAGCATGGGTCGATTCGGGGCGCCGACCAAACACTTGGAGGACCCGACCGCTCGGACTGAGCTTTGCTGCCATGCTGGAGCCGTTGTCGACGAGCCAGATATTGTCCTTCGAGTCGATCCGGACCGCGTGAGCCCACGCCTTAAGGTAGAGGTTACCGCCGATTTCCCGGACGAACGTACCGTCGGGAGCGAACTCGTAGAGTGACGCGGCACGCGGACCGATGAGTGTGGCTTCCGACCCGGTGCGGCTGTACACGAAGATGTGGCCGTGCGAGTTGACTGCCACCCCAGCCGCCTCGCCAAGGTAGAGATCGGGTGGGAGCCGAAGCGGTGCGACGGCGTCATATTCCAGCTCCGGTGCCGTCTGGCTGTAAGCGGCGGAGCCAACGAGCAGGGAAACCAACGTGAGAAAGGTCGACCAGCGTATGTTGATCAAATCTTTTCTGTTCGAGCTGTCTTGATCCGCGGTACCCAAGATGGGCATGCGCTCAGAGCCGTGGATGATTCTCCCTATGCGATCGGTGTTATGTCAACTACGAGCGTGGCAAGGTCGACCCCAAGACGGATCTTTCTCGTCTGAATTGCTTGCGTTTTTAGCGAAGACCTAGCGAATGCTACGGGCAACAGGTAGCGCTATTGACTCATCGAACGTATGGTGCGGAAGGGGGGATTTGAACCCCCATGAGCCAATGGCTCGCCAGCCCCTCAAGCTGGTGCGTCTGCCAGTTCCGCCACTTCCGCTTTGTTGGGGTGCATGACCCTTGTGTGCTTTTTGTAGCCAACTACTCCGGGGCTTCGCCCGCCGTGTCATTAGCCTCGTTTGTCGATACAGCGTTTTCAGATGCCGCTCCCGGAGGAGATTCGACGCCAGATACAACCGAACCAGGTCCACGCTGTCCCATGATGGCGAGTACCAATGCTCCGACCATAAACAGGGCGCCAAGAACTGTCGTAGCTCGAGTGAGAACGGTTGCACCAGCACGAGCGCCGAATGCAGCTTGACTACCGCTGCCCCCGAATGCAGCAGCCATATCGCCTCCCTTGCCTTGCTGTAGTAGGACGACGAGCAACAACAGAAGACAAGCGACGACGTACACACTAGAGAGCAGGAGGCTTAACATAGTCCCTGATTATACCTGTCTCTACTTGCTGGTGTTATTGCTGCTATTCAGAACTATTGTCAGCAGATGTGTCGGGTCGAGGCTTGCGCCGCCTACCAAGGCTCCGTCAACGTCTGGTTTGGCGCATAACTCAGCCGAGTTGTCTGGTTTGACGCTGCCACCGTACAGCAGTCGGCAAAGGTTTGACGCGTCTTTACCGCCAATTTTTCCGAGGTGCTCGCGAATATGACGATGAGCATCTTGTGCCTGTTCTGGTGTCGCGGTTCGGCCAGTACCGATGGCCCATACGGGCTCGTAGGCCACAATAATTCCTTGTATCTCTTTCGTTGACAGTTCCTTCAGGGCTCCATCGAGTTGTTGCTCGAGCACCGAGTACGTTTCGCTGCGCTCGCGTTGGCTCAGTGTTTCACCGATGCAGACGATAGGGGTAAGTCCTACATTAAGACTGGCTCTAATTTTTTGATTGACGGTGCAATCATCTTCGCCAAAATATTGTCGACGTTCTGAGTGTCCGATAATTGCATGGTTTGCTCCTGCCTCACGTGCCATTTCCGCACTGATTTCACCAGTGTATGCGCCATGGGTTTCCCAATGAATGTTTTGTATGGCGGTAGCAATATTGGTGTTGCGACATGCGCCAGCGACTGTTCGTAAGGCAGTGTGAGGAGGAGCCAGTATGATGTCGACGTGATCAATGCTAGTCGCCTCTTGTAGAAAGTTTTCCAAGAATTCGGTCGCGTCAGCGATCGTCTTATGCATTTTCCAATTAGCGGCGATGAGTGGCTTGCGCATGGTGTGATACCTCTGATGTTAGCAGTCAGGGAGGGCGGCGACTCCAGGCAGTATCCGGCCACCGAGAAATTCAAGCGATGCACCGCCTCCAGTCGACACGTGACTGATCTTTTCCGTCACCGCAGCTTTTTGTATCGCAGCAACAGAGTCTCCGCCGCCTATTTCCGTCGTACCTTTCGACTGCGCTACCGCCTTGGCGATGGCAATAGTCCCTTTGCTGAAAGCATCGATTTCAAAGACGCCCATGGGCCCGTTCCAAATTACAGTCTCGGCCGTCCTGATTGTTTCTGAAAAGTGGGTTTGTGTCTGCGGGCCTATATCCACGCCGATCTTGTTGGCTATTCTTTCATCATCCACATCCATAAGTGTGGACGACGCATCGGGTTGAATCGTTGTTGTGACCAAATGGTCAGTCGGCAGTACCAGGTTTACGCCTTTAGCAAAGGCTTCCTGTTCAAGGTTAGCGGCAGTATCGACGAGTGCATCCTCGACAAGTGACTTTCCCGTGGGCAAATGTCGTCCACGCAAAAACGTGTATGCCATAGCGCCGCCGATAAGCAGGGTATCTACTCGAGGCAAGAGGTTATTAATTACCTCGAGCTTGCCTGAGACTTTGGAACCTCCCAGTACAGCGACGAAAGGGCGCGTGGGTTTAGTAAGCAGGGAACCAAGATATTCAAGTTCTCGTGCCAGAAGCAGCCCTGCCGCAGCATCAGTCATGTGTTCTACGATGCCAGTTGTTGATGCATGTGCTCGATGAGCTGCACCGAAGGCGTCATTTACGTAACAGTCAGCGAGTTCGGCAAGCGCTGCAGAAAATTCTGGATTGTTTGTTTCTTCCCCTTCGTTAAATCGGACATTTTCAAGGACCGTTATACCGTGGGGGCTAGTCGACTCTATGGCTTGTTTAGCCTCCGCACCGGTGCAAGTTCGTGCGAAGGTAACAGGATGCTTGAGTAATTGACCTAGATGCGTCGCAATCGGTTCTAGACTCAGTTCGGGGTTTCGGACACCTCTGGGTCGACCAAGATGCGAAGCGATGATTGGTGAGGCGCCACGTTCGATCGCGTAGCGAATAGTAGGGAGTGCCGCACGGATTCGACTGTCATCGCTGATGATGCCATCACTTATAGGTACATTGAAGTCTACACGGATGAACACTCGTCTTCCGTTGAGCGCGAGCTCGGTGATCGATCGCTTGGCCACAACTGCGCTTACTAGACGCCTTGCGAAGCGATTAATTTTATGAGGTCAACGCAACGAGACGAATAACCCCATTCATTGTCATACCACGACAATATTTTGATGAAGTCACCTTCCATTACTTTTGTGTAGGACGAATCGACAATTGATGAGTGTGGGTTACCCTTAAAGTCGATCGAAACAAGGGGTTCCTTTGACAAATGAAGAATACCTTTGAGGCGCGAATTGGCCTCGGCTTCGAAAGCATTGTTAACTTCGTCGGCCGTAGTTGGTGTGTCGACTTCAGCGACAAGGTCAACGACAGACACATTGGGGGTTGGTACTCGCATCGCAATACCGTCTAATTTGCCCTTAAGGTCTGGTAGAACCTCACCCACCGCAGCGGCTGCTCCAGTGGTTGTCGGAATCATAGAGACACCGGCGGCACGTGCGCGCCGTAGATCCGAGTGAGGCAAATCGAGCAGTTTTTGATCGTTGGTGTAAGAATGGACCGTAGTCATCCATCCGCGCCGTAAACCGAATCGTTCATTCAGAACTCTAGCTACCGGAGCCAGGCAGTTGGTCGTGCATGATGCGTTTGAGATGATTTGGTGTTTGCTCGGGTCGTATTGCTCATCGTTAACGCCTAGCACGAGCGTGAGATCGGGGCTCTTTGCTGGAGCACTGATCACGACTCTTTTTGCGCCAGCGGAGAGATGTTTGTTCGCATCGTCGCGTTTAGTAAAGAGTCCCGTTGACTCGACCACGATGTCAACATTGAGTGCAGCCCAAGGTAGATTGGCTGGGTCTCGTTCTGAAAGCACCTTAAAGTGACGGTCGCCGATGCGCAGGCCGCCGTTGTGGGTCGTGACGTCTTCCGACAAGTTTCCGAGTACCGAATCATATTTCAAGAGGTGGGCAAGAGTTTCAGGGTTGGTAATGTCGTTTATCGCAACAAATTCGATGTCAGCGTCTTGTTGTATGGCGGCTCGCATGATGTTGCGGCCGATGCGACCAAATCCGTTGATACCGACTTTTATGCCCATATGGTGGTCCTCCGAGTGGTTACGTCTGTCCGAGTCAAGGTCCTGCTTGGTAAGTTAGGTCGGAAAAGAGGTATTTTAGTTGCTAGCTAAAGACTTATGCAAAAAGTGCGTATTTGGGGCATCTCAGCTGCTGACCTCTTAAAACAGGCTGATATACTCGAATAAGAGCGTTACAGATGTACCGTCTCTACAGTGCCCTTCTATTCGTCTACTTTCTGGTTCTCCTTCCAGCCGTTGGCTACGCGAGGTGGAAGCACGGGAAGTCGTTTGGAAACATCGGCGAGCGTTTGGGTTCCTTGCCCGAGATTTCCGGAGATAGTTCTCAGCGATCAATCTGGATACACGCTGTTTCAGTTGGCGAGGTCATGTCAGTCCGTCCGCTGATACATGTTTTGCGTTCTACGTGTCCTGACCATCGACTTGTGCTTTCAACTACGACCGTCACGGGTCAGAAGATCGCGCAAAGTTTTGGCGACGAAGTAGATGCGGTGTTCTACGCTCCTTTTGATTTTGATCCGTTTGTAAGCCGTACGCTCAATGCTGTTGCTCCGGAACTACTTATTTTTGTCGATACGGAGATATGGCCAAACCTATTACGTGCTTGCCGTCGTCGAGGGGTACGGACTGTTCTTGTCAACGGACGACTTTCGGATAGATCGTTTAAACGGTACCGTTTGGTTAAGCGTTTTATGAGTAGGGTGTTGGATGACGTCGACCATTTTTGCGTACAAACAGAACCCTGGGCCGACCGGTTTGTCGAACTCGGTGCTGACCCAGCTCGTGTCACAGTGACCGGCAGCCTCAAGTTTGATGCGGTTGGCGAGCAAAATGTCGGCTTTTCTTCTGGTGTTGAGGAGACGCTGCTGGACATTTTTTCTTTTTCGAAGTCACGAACGGTACTCATTGCTGCGAGTACGTTACGTGGTGAAGACGAGCCGGTGTTACGCGCATTTGCTCAAGTACAGGCGGCCGTGCCTGATGCTCTATTGGTAATAGCACCACGACATCCTGAGCGGTTCGATGAATCAAAGGCTTGTGCCGAAGAGTTCGGCTACAGTGTTCACCGTCGGAGCGATATGCCGTTTGAGGAGCCGACCGACCCAGTTGTTATTTTGCTCGATACAATCGGCGAGCTAGGCTGTTTGTTCCAGATTGCATCGGCAGTGTTTGTTGGTGGCAGTCTTGTCCGAGCTGGTGGTCACAATCTGTTAGAGCCAGCGGTTTTTGGTAAGGCAGTTGTTGTCGGACCACACATGGACAATTTTGCCGAGGTTACTGAGCGATTTCTAAAGGACTCCGCGATCTTGCAGATTCAAACACCAGCCGAACTCACCGAAGCGTTGGTAAGTTTAATGAGCGATCCCGGTCGACGAATGCGACTTGGCTCTAGGGCGGCTTCGGTCGTGGCCGCTAACCGAGGTTCGACTCAGCGCTGCATGTCGGTGATTGCTGGCTATGTCTCGGCCAATGCAACAACAGACGGGCGGGTGCTTTCTTCTCAAGATCCTGGTGAGGGTCGGCTGTGTTAAGCAAGTTGTATGGAGTTATTGCCGCTACGAGACGCGACTGGTACGAACGCCGCCCTCACTTGCGCCGGCGGTTGACTCGACCGGTTGTGAGCGTTGGTTCGTTGGCGGTCGGCGGTCGTGGTAAGACACCAGTAACTGCGTTAATCGCCGAAATGTTACGTGATGCGGGTGAGCGACCGGCAGTGCTGAGTCGTGGCTACGCGCGTCAGCGGCATGTCGATGGAGTCGTTGTGGTTCGTGATCAAGATAGAGTGCTAACGACCTTGGAGGTTGCAGGCGATGAGCCGTTGATGCTTGCCGAGCGACTTTATGGGGTTTCCGTTCTTGTTAGCAAGGACCGTTACGCTGCTGGGTATCTTGCAGAGTCAGAGTTGGATGCGACTGTTCATGTCTTGGACGATGGGTTTCAGCATTTAACCCTAGAACGAGACATCGATCTTCTGCTTGTGTGCCCGGAAGATAGGCGAGAGAAAACACTACCGTTTGGGCGACTACGAGAAGTATGTGAGACTGCCCGGGTGGCAGATGCGATTGTGTTTGATGATGTTGAGGGTGTCGATATCGAGGAGTTGTCTCACAGCTTTGGCGTGAGTCTGGGTTTTAGGATGATACGGACCATAGCTCCGCCTAGGCCGTTCACCAATAATGGGAACGTGGATCCAATCGGATCGAACGCCCGTGTGATTGCCCTAGCAGGAATTGCATCTCCAGAAAGATTTATTCAGTCTCTAAAGCAAACAGGTTTCAATGTTGTTGACGCGCTTCTGTTCAAGGATCATCATCAATTCACGACAATTGACGTTACGCGGATAACCGAACGTTTTATGGCTACACGTGCTGAGTGGGTCCTCACCACAGAGAAGGATGCCGTTCGGCTGACGCCTTTTGAGCCTCTCCCTTTTCGGCTTGCCACGGTTCCGTTGGCTGTGGCTATTGAGCCGGCTGAGAGCTTTAGATCATGGCTACTGCGTTGTATAGATTCTGATGGGAGCAGATCGTGATGCAGGCGCTACGTTACCGATTGGAGTATGCGGTCGTCCTAGGGGTACGCGTATTAGTGCGTGTGCTGCCACGACGACTAAGTCTGTACGTTGGCGGTGCGATCGGTATGGTCTTCCACTCTCTGTATGGTACGCGACGTGAATTGGCCATTGATAACTTGCGGGCGGCTTTCCCAAATCGACCTGATGCGGAATGCCGGCTAATACTGCGTAAAACGTTTAACCAACTTGGACGCCATATCGTTGAGTTTCTCAATTTTGATGCAATGACTGCAGAAGAGATGATGCAGCATGTGGAAATAGAGGGTAAGGAACATGTAGAGACGGCGATGGCAAAAGGCTGCGGAGTCATGTACTTTGCAGGACATTTCGGGTTTTGGGAATTGCAAATTATGGTCCACGCGTTTTGTTTTGAGCGCATCGTTATGGTGGCGCGAACGCTAGACAATCCTTTTCTTGAGAATTTGATCCAACGCATCAGAACGCGTGTTGGCACGACGGTTCTGTCGCGACAAGGTGCAATTCAAGGCTTGTTACGCGCGCTCAAGAACGGGGGCTCAGTTGGCATGATGGTTGATCAACACATGCAGGATAGGAGTGCGGTCGAAATCAACTATTTTGGTCGACCAGCTGCGACGACCTCTGCAATTGCCTCTCTGGCGTTGAGAACAGGTGCGCCGATCATTCCAGTGTTTGCGTTGCCGTTACCTGGAGGTCGCTATCGTATGGTTTATGAGAATCCAGTTGAGCCACCTGACGAAACAGAGAGAGATGCTGTTCGTCTTTACACGCAACGGTGCACTGATCGACTTGAAGCGCGTGTAAGAAAGGATCCGCATCTGTGGTTGTGGATGCACCGGCGTTGGCG
>CAZDQD010000001.1:0-2970 GCA_964507425.1 uncultured Vicinamibacteraceae bacterium | reverse complement strand
CTCGAGAGGGACGAACCCCCTACGATGGCGCGACACCCACACCGGAGGAAGCCCTCGCCGCATATCGAAGCTTCGCCGGATATTTCGGGCGATTCACAGTCCATGAAGGTGCTGTCCCGCCCTACGTCGTGCACCACCAGGAAGGACGTCCACGACCCAGCGTGCCGACCGATGCCGAACGGCTCTACCAGCTCGACGGTACGGTCCTAAGGCTGGGCGGGCGTCCTCGAATGTCCGATGGTGTAAACACCGGCGGACACCTTTACTGGGAGATGTTGCCCGCGCGGCCGGAGTAGTTTTACAACAAGCACTCGTTACCACAGTGCAGAAGGAGATCGAACATGCCACGGAACGTGCTCTCGTTAAGTTTCATTGGGACGGCCATCGCAGTCCTCACGGTTTCGGTCGTCACAGTGGCCTCCGGCCAGGCCACTCGCGGGACGGTCCCGATGGATAGTGACGACATCGCAGGTGTCGTCACCGGTCCTGGAGGACCAGAAGCAGGTGTGTGGGTCATCGCTGAAACGCGAGATTTGCCCACCCGGCATATCAAAATCGTGGTGACAGATGATAGAGGTCAATACCTCATCCCCGACCTGCCGCAGGCGACCTACGACCTGTGGGTTCGTGGCTACGGGTTGGTAGATTCCGACAAGGTCCAGGCTGAGCCAGGCGATGCGCTCAACCTAACGGCCGTGGTCGCGCCCAATGCCAGAGCTGCCGCTGAGTACTATCCGGCCCTGCACTGGTTCGCCTTGCTCGAACTCCCTCAACCAAGTGAGTTCCCGGGTACGGGACCAGCCGGGAACGGTATCTCACCCGACATCAAAAGCCAGGGTGAATGGATCCGTTCAGTGGTCAACACAGACGGCTGCACCGGATGCCACGCGCTGGGGAACAGGGCAACTCGAGAGATCCCGGATGCCCTCGGTGACTTCGATTCGCATCTCGCCGCCTGGGACCGGCGCGTGCAGTCCGGACAGGCGGGTGGCACCATGGACGCTCGCCTGGCCCGAGTTGGGCGCGAATCCGCGCTGGAGATGTACGCTGACTGGACCGACCGTATTCAGGCGGGCGAGTACCCGATGACACCACCACCACGGCCGCAAGGTGTCGAGCGGAACGTCGTCGTCAGCCTGTGGGACTGGTCCGCCCCCGAAGCGTACATGCACGACCTGATTTCCGCAGACAAGCGAAACCCACGGATTAACGCCAACGGTCCAGTCTACGGCGCACCGGAAAACAGCACGGATGCCATGCCAGTCGTGAATCCGACCACGCATGTAGCGAGCACGGTGTCTTTGCAGGTTCGTGACCCACGCACGCCAAGCTCGGCCTCAACCCCTCCCAAGATGCCGTCACCCTATTGGGACGATGAAGTTATTTGGGAAAGCCGAACTCTCGCACACAGCTTCGCGATGGATACGCAGGAGCGAGTCTGGATTGCGGCACGAGTGCGTCCGGCGGAGACTCCGGACTTCTGCCGGCAAGGCTCGAGCCATCCGTCAGCTCAGGCGTTTCCGATCGAACGCAGCAACCGCCAAATGCAACTGTGGGACCCCGAGACGATGCAAATGACGACCGTTGACACCTGCTTCGGAACGCACCATTTGAATTTCGACGACGATGACACATTATGGTTCACCGGAAGCGGCCCGGTGGTTGCCTGGTTCGACACGAAAGTGCTTGACGAAACGGGTGACGAGGAGTTGGCCCAGGGCTGGACGGTGCAGGTGCTCGATACGAACGGGAACGGCCAACGGGACGCCTATGTCGAACCAGGGGAACCGCTTGATCCCACCAAAGACACCCGGATCGAGCGCGGCTACTACGGCGTCGCCCCAAGTCCACTTGATGGTTCCATCTGGGGATCGACACTGGGGATGCCTGGCGGTCTTGTGAGATTCGTTCCGGGTGATGATCCGGTGAATACCGCCCTGGTCGAGTTTTTCGAGGTCCCATGGGATGATCCGGAGGCATCAGTACAGGGATTCTCACCTCGCGGCATGGACGTCGATAGCAACGGTGTCGTGTGGACGGTATTGTCGAGCGGTCACTTTGCAAGCTTTGACCGGAGCCACTGCGAAGGGCCGCTTAACGGGCCGACGGCGACGGGAAGACACTGCCGCGAAGGCTGGACACTCTATCCGTTTCCTGGGCCAAACTTTAAAGGAGCGACAGACTCGGCCAGTGCCGAATCGGCCTACTACAACTTCACCGACCGGTTTAATCTGCTGGGCGTCGGTGAGAACATCCCGCTGGCGACCGGAAACCTTTCCGAGGGAGTGCTCGCGCTCGTCGATGGCGAGTTCTACAACTTTCGCGTGCCCTATCCGTTGGGAAGTTTCTTTGGGAAGGGTCTGGATGGGCGAATCGACGATCCCAATACTGGTTGGAAAGGACGAGGAATCTGGACAACGTCGGGAAGTCGCACACCGTTCCACGCAGAAGGCGGCACGGATCAAGTGGCCCCTGTCTTCAAGTTCCAGGTTCGGCCGGACCCTCTGGCCCATTAAGAGGTAAAGCGTAGGTCGTTAATAACCTAGTGCAGTACTGCCGGCTCTACGCCGGTCTGGAGCGCCTTCAAGTACGTCGGCGCTGGCGTCGTATCGAATAGCCTGCGCCGCGCCCTGACGGTCGACTGCCACGAGCCGATGCCCTTTCGATTCGAGCAGCGCCAGCGTATCGGGTGAGAGGCCGTGGCGTTCGTAACTCATGCGGTCCGGTAACCATTGGTGATGAAATCTCGGAGCGTCAACCGCTTCTTGAATATTCATGCCGAAATCAATGACGTTCACGATGGTCTGCAATACGGTGTTGATAATCGTCCGACCACCCGGACTCCCCGTGACCATGAACAGGTCGCCATCCTTCTCCACGACAGTCGGGGCCATACTCGAAAGCATACGTTTCCCAGGTTCCGCAAGATTCGGCTCAGTTCCGATGCGTCCTTGTGCATCAGTCATGTCT